>JAZJYS010000050.1:0-11465 GCA_040390265.1 Pseudomonadota bacterium
ACTGTGTTGAGCTTGATGTTTTCAAAGCCGGCGAGTTTTGCGGCTTGTATGCCACGTAATACTTTGTCCAGCTCACCAGTGCGTGTTATTTTTTTGAAGCGTGCAGCATCCAAGCTGTCGACACTAATATTGATGCGCTTCACGCCAGCATTGCGTAAGTCTTGAGCTTGTTTTTCTAATTGGCTGCCGTTGGTGGTAAGCACTAACTCTTTGAGGCCTGATAGCTTGCCTATGTCTTCGAATAGCCATAAAGCGTTTTTACGTACCAGCGGTTCACCGCCAGTAATGCGCACTTTGCTAACTCCTAAAGAGACAAAAACTTTAACCAGCCGAGCGCATTCTTCCAGACTCAAAACCTCTTCACGTGGCAAAAAAGTCATCTCTTCTGCCATGCAGTAAACACATCGAAAGTCACAGCGGTCAGTGATGGACAAGCGAATGTAGTCAACAGTGCGGCCAAACTGGTCTATAAGTTGGGTTTGCCTTACGTTTTCGGGCTGTAGCGGTTTGTTTTGCACTTTCATTTCATGAATGGTTCGTATTCTATAATGCGTTTATTCAGTGTAATATACCACTTCGCATGGGGTTGGAATATTACTATAAATCCTATTCGCAGTATTTTAAGACGTATTGGAGAGATTAGTTTGCAAGATTTACAAACAAAAATTGATGCGTTAATCGCTCAGTATCAACAAATGCCTGGTGCATTGTTACCACTATTGCATGCTATTCAAGATGATATCGGCTATGTGCCTGAGTCTTCATATGCTGCTATCGCAAAGGCGTTGAGCTTGTCAGTTGCTGAAGTGCATGGCGTGGTGACTTTTTATCATCACTTCCGTACGCATAAGGCTGGCAAACATATATTGCAAATTTGTCGTGCTGAATCTTGTCAGGCAATGGGGTCTGAGGCGCTGGAAGCGCACGCAAAAAAATGCTTGAACATTGATTATCACCAAACGACATCAGACGAATCAATCACGTTGGAACCTGTGTACTGTTTAGGTAATTGCGCGCTATCACCAACGGTGGTGATGGATGATGAAATACACGGACGGGTGACTTCGGCAGATTTGGATGCGTTAATAGCAGAGGCTAAGGCTTAGAGATATGGCAACAACCAAAATATATATTCCCTGTGATTCCAGTGCCTTGGCAATGGGCGCAGATAAAGTGGCTGCAGCAGTTGCGCAAGAAGCAAAAAATCGTGGCTTGAATGTTGAAATTATTCGTAATGGTTCACGTGGTCTTTATTGGCTAGAGACGATGCTTGAAGTGGCGACAGCTCAAGGTCGCATGGCTTATGGCCCAGTCAAAGTGAAGGATGTTGCTTCATTGTTTGATGCAGACTTCCTAGCTGGCAAATCACATGCTTTGAGCTTGGGTTTGACTGATGAGATGGACTGGCTTAAAAAACAACAACGTCTTACTTTTGCACGTGTTGGTGTGACTGACCCAGTTTCACTAGATGATTACATTGCGCATGATGGCTACAAAGGTCTTAAAAATGCATTGAATTTATCTGGTGCGGACATTGTCAAAACAGTGACTGAGTCAGGTTTGCGTGGTCGCGGTGGTGCAGCTTTCCCAACAGGTATTAAGTGGAATACCGTACTAGGCTGTCAGGCTGAGCAAAAGTATATTGTATGTAATGCTGATGAAGGTGATTCAGGCACTTATTCAGACCGCATGATTATGGAAGGTGATCCATTCGTACTGATAGAAGGTATGACGATTGCTGGTGTGGCGGTTGGCGCAACTCAGGGTTATATCTATTTGCGCTCAGAGTACCCGCATGCATTGGTTGCCTTAAATAAAGCGATTGAAGTTGCTAAACAAGCCGGATACTTGGGTGACAATGTGCTGGGTAGCGGCAAGGCCTTCCATCTGGAAGTGCGTCGCGCAGCTGGTGCTTATGTTTGTGGTGAAGAAACTTCATTGCTGGAAAGCTTGGAAGGCAAGCGCGGCTTGGTGAGATTCAAACCGCCATTGCCAGCAATAGAGGGCTTATTTGGTAAGCCGACCGTAGTGAATAACGTAATCTCACTGGCTACAGTGCCTATTATTTTAGATAAAGGTGCGCAGTATTATGCTGATTACGGCATGGGTCGCTCGCGCGGTACTTTGCCAATCCAGTTGGCTGGCAATATCAAACACGGTGGGCTAGTGGAGTTGGCGTTTGGTGCAACCTTGCGTGAATTGCTTTATGACTTTGGTGGCGGCTCAGCTACAGGTCGTCCAATTCGTGCGGTACAAGTGGGCGGTCCGCTGGGTTCGTTCTTGCCAGAATCACAATTTGATACACCGTTGGATTATGAAGAGTTTACTAAAATCTGGGCAGTGTTAGGTCACGGTGGTATTGTTGCATTTGATGACACGGTTGATATGGCAAAAATGGCACGTTATGCATTTGAGTTCTGTGCTGTTGAGTCGTGCGGTAAATGTACGCCGTGCCGTATAGGTTCTACACGTGGTGCTGAGGTGATGGATAAAATTATCGCAGGTGCTGATACTGTGAAAAACATAAAACTGGTGCGTGATTTAAGCGACACCATGTTAAATGGCTCACTTTGCGCATTAGGTGGCATGACACCTTATCCAGTATTGAGCGCTATGAATCACTTCCCGGAAGATTTTGGCGCTTAAGAATTAAACCATAAGCTGTCGCATAAGTTTGACTTGTGCACAGTGTAGGAGACCTAGACATGGACGACATTAAATACAGTAACACTCAACACTCGCATGACCATGACTGTGGTTGTAGCCGCACTAGTTATGATGATCAGCTGGATTACGGAACGCCAGCCAGCAAATCTGATACACATATTAAACTGACGATTGATGATAGAGAAATTACGGTGCCAGAAGGCACTTCTATCATGCGGGCCTGTATCTCTGCGGGTATCAATGTACCCAAGTTATGTGCTACTGACAGCCTTGAACCATTCGGATCATGCCGCTTGTGTGTGGTAGAAATCGAAGGCCGTCGCGGCTACCCAGCATCATGTACTACGCCCGTTGCAGAAGGCATCAAAGTTCACACGCAAACCGATAAATTAGCGGATATTCGTCGTGGCACGATGGAGCTTTATATTTCAGACCACCCATTGGATTGCCTCACCTGTGCAACCAATGGTGATTGCGAGTTGCAAGACATGGCGGGTGCTGTGGGCTTGCGTGAAGTGCGTTATGGCTATGATGGTGAAAACCATCTTAAATCCGTCAAAGACGAATCCAACCCTTATTTCACGTTCGATCCATCTAAATGTATTGTTTGCTCACGCTGTGTGCGTGCTTGTGAAGAAACACAAGGTACCTTCGCACTAACGATTTCTGGTCGTGGCTTTGAGTCAAAAGTGGCGTCAGGTATCACAAACTTTTTAGATTCTGAATGTGTTTCTTGTGGCGCTTGTGTACAGGCTTGTCCTACAGCTACGTTGATCGAGAAAACAGTCATCGACAAAGGTGTGCCAGAGCATAGCGTGACTACGACTTGTGCGTATTGCGGCGTTGGATGCTCATTTGATGCAGAAATGAAAGGCGAAGAAGTGATTCGCATGGTGCCAAATAAGAATGGCGGCGCCAATCATGGTCACTCATGTGTTAAGGGCCGTTTTGCATGGGGTTATGCAACGCATAAAGACCGCATCACGACACCGATGATTCGTAAAAATATCTCTGACCCTTGGCAAGAAGTAAGCTGGGATGAGGCTGTGAATTATGCTGCGAGTGAAATGATGCGCATACAAGCTAAGTATGGAAAAAACGCTATTGGCGGTATTACTTCATCACGTTGTACCAATGAAGAAGTGTATGTAACACAGAAATTGATTCGCGCTGTATTCGGTGTGAATAACGTGGACACTTGTGCGCGAGTTTGTCACTCCCCAACTGGTTATGGCCTGAAACAAACTATCGGTGAATCAGCCGGTACGCAAACTTTTGACTCTGTGATGCAGGCAGATGTGATTATGGTGATTGGTGCCAATCCAACCGATGGTCACCCAGTATTTGCGTCACAAATGAAACGTCGTTTACGTGAAGGCGCTAAGCTGATTATTGCTGACCCGCGCGCGATTGACTTGGTTGCATCTCCTCATGTTAAAGCTGACTATCACCTTAAACTTCGTCCAGGTACCAATGTAGCCTTGATTTCAGCCCTGTCACATGTGATCGTGACTGAAGGTCTGGTGAATGAAGTTTTTGTAAAAGAGCGCTGTGAGTGGGATTCATTTGTTGCATGGCGTGATTTTGCGGCACTTCCAGAAAACTCACCAGAAGCACTGTCTGAGGCATTAGGCGTTCCAGCTGAAGAGTTACGTGCAGCAGCAAGGTTGTACGCGACAGGCGGCAATGCTGCTATTTATTATGGTTTGGGTGTTACTGAGCATAGCCAAGGTTCTACTACTGTGATGGGTATTGCTGATCTTGCAATGGCAACAGGCAATATTGGACGTGAAGGTGTGGGTGTAAACCCTCTGCGTGGTCAAAATAATGTGCAGGGTTCATGTGATATGGGCTCTATGCCGCATGAGTTCCCGGGCTACCGCCATGTGTCTGACGATGCGACACGTGCATTGTTTGAGTCTGCATGGGGCAGGCCATTAAGTAGTGACCCAGGTTTGCGTATTCCTAATATGCTGGACTATGCGATTGAAGGCAGTTTCAAAGGTTTGTACTGTGTGGGTGAAGATATTGTGCAATCAGACCCAAACACACAGCATGTTACACATGCGTTGGAGTCAATGGAATGCGTGATTGTGCAGGATTTATTCCTGAATGAGACTGCCATGTTTGCGCATGTGTTCTTCCCGGGTGCTTCATTCTTGGAGAAGAGCGGCACATTTACCAATGCAGAACGTCGCATTTCACCAGTACGTCGCGTAATGGCGCCTAAAAATGGCATGGAAGATTGGCAAGTGACCGCAGCATTCTCTAATGCACTTGGCTACCCAATGAATTACAAGCATGCATCAGATATTCTGGATGAAATTGCACATTTAACGCCAACCTTTAAGGGCGTGAGTTTCAAGAAACTGGATGAGCTTGGTAGCATTCAATGGCCATGTAATGATGAGTATCCTGAAGGTACGCCAACAATGCACATCGACGAGTTTGTGCGTGGTAAAGGTAAGTTCTTCGTTACTCAGTATGTGCCTACTACGGAAAAAGTAACTGCTAAGTATCCGCTGATTCTAACGACTGGCCGTATTTTGTCCCAATACAACGTCGGTGCGCAAACACGCCGTACTAAAAACGTTGCTTGGCATAGTGAGGATGTGGTTGAGATTCATCCACATGATGCTGAAGAGCGTGGTATCAAAGAAGGCGACTGGGTAGGTATTGGTAGTCGTGCTGGCGAGACTGTATTACGCGCAAGAATTACCGAGCGTGTGCAGCCTGGTGTGATTTACACAACCTTCCACCACCCGGAATCAGGTGCTAACGTGATTACTACAGATAACTCTGACTGGGCGACTAATTGCCCTGAGTTTAAAGTGACTGCTGTGCAAATTACGCGCGTTAACCAGCTTTCTGATTGGCAAGAAAACTACAAAACGTTCAGTGAAGCGCAGTTGGCATATGCAGGCAGGGATCTAGAGGCTGCGAAAATAGAGTGATTGCTTGTGATGCATCTGCTGTAGATAGAACAGATGTTTTGGTTCGAGAAGTGCCGCTGACCACGTTTGACGTGGTCAGGTCGAAAGCAGGTGTAGAGCAGCACGTGCAAGATCAACTGGCTGAAGAAACGCCGGTTGCCCTGATTTATAACGGCATATCGCATGCGGTAATGCTAGCAACCCCGCAAGATTTGGAAGACTTTGCCTTAGGGTTTTCTTTATCAGAGGGTATTTTGCAGGATAAGCACGAGTTGTATGGCATTGAAGTGCGCTCGCAAGCTAGTGGTATTGAACTACATTGCGAGATTGCAAGCGAGCGTTTCGTGCAGTTAAAGAATCGGCGTCGTACACTTGCAGGCAGAACGGGTTGTGGTTTGTGTGGCTCGGAAAGTCTTGAGCAGGCAATGCGTTACCCATCTAAGCTTGATGCGCAAACTGTTTTTAGTAGTAGAGCTATTCAACAGGGCTTGCAGGCTATGCCTCAGATGCAAACCTTGCAGCAACAAACTGGCGCGACACATGCAAGTGCTTGGGTGTCGATAGAGGGCGTGGTGAGTCTGTTGCGTGAAGATGTTGGTCGCCACAATGCGTTGGATAAGCTGATTGGTGCAATTGCAAATAGTGATAAAAAGCAAACAGGGTTTATTATCACTACCAGCCGAGCAAGTTATGAAATGGTGCAAAAAACTGCCAGTGCCGGGATTAATTTACTGGTGGCGATTTCAGCGCCTACAGGTCTCGCTGTACGTATTGCAGAGCAGTGTGGTTTAACTTTGATAGGCTTCGCCCGTAAAGATAATTACGTGATATATAGCCATCCTGAGTGTATTGACTCAACAATTAGAGAAATTTAAAAGTAAAAGAGTGTGGATTTATGAAAATAGAGCATTTAGTGACAATGGCTAATCAAATTGGTGATTTTTTTAAGTCGTTTCCAGATCAGGATGAAGCGAAAAAAGACATTGCTCAGCATTTAACGCGATTTTGGGCTGGCAGTATGTGTCAGCAAATTTCAGCGCATGTAAATAATGCAAATGGCCAAGGCTTGGAGCCAATTGTTCGTGATGCGATTAAAGAGTATTTGAGTGGTGCTAGCAAACACTAATCCAATCTAGTATTGATATTGTCATTCGGCACTAATTTCTCCGATTAGCGCTGAATTTGATACAGTCTAAAACTTTCTTTTCTATCAGCCTTTCTTTTGCCACGCCAGATTAGCTTCCACTCTTGGCTAGGCTGCATTTTTCCAATGCCTTTATTGTCTTGTATTAGATACAAGTCACAGTTTAGCTGTTGCGTCGCTTCGACGCGTAGCGGTTCGATGTTGGTGTAATAGTTCAATAGTAGTCGTTGTGGTTGCCCAAGGTTTAAACTATTAACACATTTATGCTGCGTAGGCATCGCTGCATTCAGGCTGATGAATACGGATCGATAGCTCTTTGCCGTATCAATAAGAGGTAGCCAAAGCGTCATTAGTAAGCCCCAGCCGAAGGTCATGCCTACAGCCCAGTTGGTTACTGTTGACTTGTTTGTATATTTGGCGCGAATGCAGACTAGTCCCCAAATAATGGAAATGAATAGCGCAATTGTGAAAGTAAGCCAGTTGAAATGAATTTCGTTTGCGCCGGATAAAAATTGCATCCGTTCTTTTAATTTCGCGGGGTGACCGGTTGTCATCGCAAACCAGCCCAGCCAAACTAAAATGCCTATTACTCCAAATAAGGCAATGCCAAACCAATTTAATGCGGCTGCTGCGCCACGTTTTAGGTGCTCTACGCTGCCTGCGCCAAGCGCAACTAATGGTAGTAGAAGAGGTAAAGCGTTAATGTCTTTAGGCTCAGCACCAAAACCTAACAAGGTCAGGCATGTTATGAAAAATACAATAATGAGTTGGAATTTTGGTTTTGAAAAGAACTGATGTCGGTAGCGCCATAAGCTCCAAAGCGCTAAGGGTAAGGCTGGCCATGCATACCAAATTAGAATACGTAAAAAGTATAGATGATTGTGTAGACTGAAGTTTTTGAGGCTAACTTGTAACCAGTCAGCAAATAATGTTGGGGTGTAGTAGTACAATAATCCTAGCCAAGTTGCAATTGGGATGGCAGCAATCGCAAATGATGTGCTGATTACTATCGCATATTTTTTCGTGCGCCAGAGTTTAAATAATAGCGGCAATATGAGGGCTGTGCTGATAAGTATAACAAACGGCATGAAACCGTTGGATAAGAACCCGAAGCTGAGGGCCGCACCAAGCAGTGCGCTTGCTCGCCAAGGGCGTCGTTTAGATAGGGCTAGGGCATAAAAGCCTGTGGCGGCACTGGTTAGGCCTAATATCTCAGTGCTAAGGCTGTGAGCGCTAGCTACCAATCCAACCGTGCCTATCATGATAAATGTTGCGTGGCGACCAGATCCACGTGCCCAGAGCTCTCGGCCCGTCATGCCTACCATCAGCAATGTAATTGTCATCCAAATGGCATTTGTTAGTCGTGCGGCATCATGCATGCTTAAAATTGATGCGAGCAGCTTAGCGCCTAGTGCTGCGCACCAATAATAGAGTGGTGGGGACTCTAGGCGTGACTCTCCCGAGGCGAGTGGTGCAATGAGACTGCCGCCATTCAGAATGCCTTTAATGATACTAATGCTGGTTGACTCTAGCGGTTTCCATGGGGCATGACCAATCAAGCCGAGGAATATCCAGATGGCACATAATAAAAGTAATAGGTGTGTTTTTGCGCTTTCACCCACGTGCGCACGTGGGGTTGACATGTTGCCTTGCCAGTCATGATCAAGTTGAAATCGCATATGGTTATTTATTTAAAATAATAAAGTAGTTATGGTCGTTAAGGGTTGGTTTTAGTTTAGATGTTTTGTGTGCGATGTCATACATTGAACACTGTAAAATAAAAAGGCAGCCTAAGCTGCCTTTTGTGTAAATTATTATCTACAGGGTAGCCTGTACAACAATAATTACATGCCGTATTTCTTACGGAATTTATCAACACGACCAGCAGTATCTAGAATCATTTGTTTGCCAGTGTAGAACGGGTGTGATTTTGAAGAAACTTCAATTTTAACTAACGGGTATTCTTTACCGTCAGTCCATTTGATCGTATCACGTGCGTGGATTGTAGAGCGCGTAATAAAACTAAAGTCAGCGCCGATGTCTTGAAATACCACTTCACGGTATTCTGGATGAATTCCATCTTTCATATATATAGCCTCAGTATTGATTGCCGAATGATACGGCACTAATTAAAGATGCTCGTTAATCGAGCATCATTTGTAATAACTCGCCATTATATTGGCAATTGTAAAGCGATGCAAGGTGAAACTGTATGTGACACCTAAGTGCATGGATGCTTTAGATTAGCCTCGGCGCATGCTGTCAAAAAAGTCAGCATTGTTTTTTGTGGCTTTGATTTTATCCAACAAGAACTCCATCGCTTCAATGTCATCCATCGGGTAAAGTAGTTTGCGCAGTACCCAAATTTTCTGTAAAACATCTTTTTCAATGAGTAGCTCTTCACGACGGGTGCCAGACTTATTCACGTTAATCGCTGGGTATTGACGTTTTTCAGCCATCTTACGGTCAAGGTGGATTTCCATGTTGCCGGTACCTTTAAACTCTTCATAGATAACGTCATCCATGCGAGAGCCAGTATCAACAAGTGCGGTAGCAATGATTGTTAGTGAGCCACCTTCCTCAATGTTGCGAGCTGCACCAAAGAAGCGTTTAGGGCGTTGTAATGCATTCGCATCAACACCACCAGTTAATACCTTGCCTGATGAAGGAATTACTGTGTTGTAGGCGCGGGCAAGTCTTGTGATTGAGTCTAGCAGAATGACTACATCTTTCTTATGTTCAACTAGGCGCTTGGCTTTTTCGAGCACCATTTCGGCAACTTGTACATGGCGGGTCGCTGGTTCGTCAAAAGTAGAGGCAACAACCTCGCCTTTCACTGAGCGGGTCATTTCTGTCACTTCTTCTGGACGCTCATCAATTAAAAGCACAATCAGAATGACATCTGGGTGATTGGCCGTAATTGCATGTGCAATGTTTTGCATCATCACAGTTTTACCACTCTTCGGGCTGGCGACCAGCAGGCCACGCTGACCTTTCCCAATTGGTGCAATCATATCAATCACGCGACTAGTGATGTTTTCTGCACCTTTAATATCTCGCTCTAACGTGAGTGGGATAGTTGGGAATAGTGGCGTTAAGTTTTCAAATAGTATTTTATGCTTAGTATTTTCTGGTGCTTCACCATTCACCATATCGACTTTAACTAGGGCAAAGTATCTCTCGCCATCTTTCGGAATGCGGATTTCGCCCTGAATGCTGTCACCTGTATGCAAGTTGAAGCGGCGAATTTGTGATGGTGAGACATAAATATCATCAGGGCCAGCCAGATATGATGAGTCTGGTGAGCGCAAGAATCCGAAGCCATCTTGTAGTATTTCCAGCGTGCCATCACCAAAAATGCTGTCACCTTTTTTTGCTTTGTTTTTTAAAATCGAGAAAATTAAATCTTGTTTGCGCATGCGGCTCGCATTTTCGATTTCATTAGCAATAGCCATTTCTACTAATTCGGTGACGGGGAGATGCTTAAGGTCGGATAAGTGCATGAAGGCTCACTAAAACAAGATATAGGTGGTGCAGGATTAGAAAACTAGAGAGTCGGAACGTGAAAGCTGTGTGTTGGCTAACTGTATTTATTGTAAATATACTATAACTGCCTGATTTTGCATACTTAATGAAAAATTAAGCAGTTATATTTGAAAGTTAGCGTTAAGACTAAAGTGTTTAGATGTTGCTGTCAATAAAGGCCGTTAATTGTGACTTAGATAATGCGCCTACTTTTGTTGCTTCTACGTTACCATTTTTAAATAACATTAGTGTTGGGATGCCACGAATTCCGTATTTAGGTGGAGTTTGTTGGTTTTCGTCGATATTCAGTTTTGCAACTTTAAGGCGACCAGCATACTCTTTAGAAATTTCATCTAGAATCGGCGCAATCATTTTGCATGGACCACACCATTCAGCCCAGTAGTCTACTAGGACTGGAAGTTGAGATTGTAAAACATCTTGTTCAAAACCTGCATCGCTAAGGTGTGTGATGTGTTCGCTCATGAAAAACCTCTATTTGGATAATGCGTTAGAATAAATACGTATCGTAACGAAAAAATTAGTTTTAGTGAAGTGCATAATAACTAAGAATGTACCTAAAAATTGATCTTGGGTACTTTCTTAAGGTGTATATAATTTTAATTAATCACACTATATTG
This sequence comes from Pseudomonadota bacterium, assembly GCA_040390265.1. Lineage (GTDB taxonomy): Bacteria > Pseudomonadota > Gammaproteobacteria > Burkholderiales > Methylophilaceae > Methylotenera. The sequence goes on from JAZJYS010000050.1 coordinate 10,908, forward strand.
TATTTGCTCGAAGTGATTCGATCTCTCAATAAGTTTGGTTAGCATGATATGTTGATGCGTATCATTGTACGTTAATGTTAACGAGCGTGCAGGCTCAAAAGTGCCTCTGGGTGCAATTATTGTGGCGGGTTGGTTTGTTGCGAGTATTTCCTGTAATAGTAATACCATTTCGTTGTGTTCTCGCCCGTCTATCTTTGCAATAGCGCTCTGTGCTTGAGGCGCTATGAGTTGCACTCCAATATCCAATCTGTCTCTGTTTCCACAGCTAGCCCAGCGAACGATACCAATTGACCAGTTCTGTTCATCTTTTGATTTAATCCCTAATATGCCGCCAATTTTTATGTTTTTTTCTGCGGTAGGGTGGCGTCGAATAGACATTCCGGTTGCGCTGATGTTGAGTTTCTGCCAGCGAGAAAGTGTAACTTGTTTAGTGGTTGAGGCTTCTAAATCAATGTCAGAATGTCTATTTGTCGCGAGTTGTGCGTGAGGGGTGTTGCTGGAAACATTGTGAATAGCGGTAATGCCAGCAACCAATTCAAGTTCGCCATTTTTTTGTGA
>JAZJYS010000051.1:0-3257 GCA_040390265.1 Pseudomonadota bacterium
AGAAATGTATCCAACGCCACCAGCTTGCCATACCAATCAATTGCGAAAATATAGCAGCCAGCAATGCCTGCAGAATGACTAAAGCAATTACAGGCAGCTGTATATTAAAACCAAAACATCTAGATGCAATCAAGGCAAAAATCACTGATGCCATCAGCACCGCTAGAAAAGCACCGCTTTGCACTAAAATAGCCTGTACAGCTGGCACAAGAAGAATTTTAGTAATGCGATGCCTACAAAAATTAATAGTCATTCTGAAGTGAGGTAGCAAATAGCCTAATCTAAAGCGCGACTGCAATAAAGAATACTTTTGCCTCGCATCACTCACCAAAACACTCCAGAATTCAATTTCACAGCGACCGACTCCAGACTCAGAAAGCCCAAGTTAAACTAGATTAACAGCGATTATTAACTTTGGATGAACTACAAAAAGACTTTGCCCTTAATTATCAAAAGAGCATACGTTGAATAAAAAACTAAACAATATTGTAAGTAAGTTCTTTAGCTTTTTTGGTCTTACCTGCACGAGATGGAACGTGACATAAATTACAGACATAACTCTGATTCAAATCATAGGAGTTAACAATGAAGTTTCCTGCACAGCAACTACAACTCTTCATCTTCAACATTTTACTTTCTACAAACCGCACCAAAGTCCAAGCCCGTGTCATTGAAAGCACTGGCTCCACATTTTCATCTTGATTTACTTGCTGTAAATATAAACTGTAAGCCCTGATAATGGCATGAATGCCTTTGACATCAGTGTAGTCCAACATAAATTTATATATGTTATAGAAAATAGATGAGTGTATATTGGGCTGCCAAGTTAAAAACCAATCTGTAGAGAAAGGTAGCATACCCTTAGGTGGAGAAACGCCTTTTAGCTCTTTGTATAACTTAATTAAGCGCTCACGAGATAACGTTGTTTGAGTTTCGAGCAACTGCAATCTAGCACCAAGTTTAATTAGCTGCATAGCTAACTGAATCTGCTCAGACTCGTTCACCACACTTTTTTTATCAGGCACTATATTCACTTTACCCACGACCACACCCTTCCATTGCCTTGGAATAATCTTGCATACTCAACATATAAATCAGAACAAACTTATGACGCAAACGACTAAACCATTACCTCTGCCGCCTGACTAGACATCAGAATGGCAGTATGCAGGTGGGCTTGAGAACGATCTTTAGTGTAATTGGTGAGCATACCTAGAATCGCACTGTCATCAAAACGAAATCGAGCCAACATCATATTGGTACCGCTGAGTTTGACTAACTGCAAATTACTTAAACCTTCAAGCAAATCAGCAATCTCCTTGCTAATGCCTAAAAGAAAAATTGCAGTCGCTTTATCTGAACGAATAAGTTGTTGAGCTAACATTAAATAGTTGAGGTTGGCATCTTTAATTTCCGACATCATATCTATTACATTCATTTTATTTCTCAATTCGTTGTTTCTATTAAAAATAATACCACTCATACAGAGCGTACTTTGAGCTTTTTAATCGAAACCACCAATTGGTGTTTATCTGTTTTTAATGTAGGAAATAGGATGGGAAGTTTGTAGGATTCTGTCTTACATAACTTAAGGGAAGGCTGAAATAGTCTAAAGATAACAAACTAAATTATAGATAGCGGCCATAAAACAAAAAGAACTTAACACTAAAATTTCAAATGCATGATTTGCGCCAAATCGAGAAATCATTTATTTTTAATTTATTAGCACCTAAACACTCAATCAATCTAAACCACACACGATTGCATACCTAGCTTCAAATTCAGACACTCGACCCTTAAACTTTCGCACTTAAAGAAAAAGTGTGCCCACATCCATTTACAACCAACAAGCTTATAACGGCAGTCATATACAAAACTTTAGGGTACAACTCAAAATATATTTAAAAATATCATCAAGTTATTGTTTTAAATTAAAAATTTATTTTAAATAAATTTATTTACGGCCAGTCGACACCGAAACAACTTAAACAAACACAGCACCAGAGTTTAAGAATAAGTGACTTTCCCCCTCTTATTCACCAGATGAATTGCAAGCAATATGTATAATAATCAATACTTAGCAATATAAGATCAAAAGTAAATTCTCAGATAGAAGTACTTTTGAAACCAAAAACCATCAGGAATCTTCATGGCTGAAGAAAGCGATTTAGAAAAAACAGAACCAGCCTCTCCCAAGCGCTTAGAAAAAGCGCGTGAGGAAGGCGATGTTCCGCGCTCGCGCGAACTAGCTGCAGTTTCTGTGCTTTTTTCAGCAGGCTTGGGCTTGCTAATAATGGGTGATCATCTTAACAAAGCACTAAAAAGCGCCATGAGTGCGGGGTTGCAATTTGACCGTGAGGTAGCCTTTGACCCAATTGTCCTTCTGATCAAAACGTCCGATTTAATCTATTCATTGTTAATAGCATTTACGCCTCTTGCGCTGCTAATAATGTTTGTAGCGATTGCCGCACCAGTACTTATCGGCGGATGGGTATTCAGTACAAATGCGCTTGCGCCCCAATTTGGGCGACTCAACCCAATGCAAGGTCTAGGTAACATCGCCTCAAAAAATGCCGCAATGGAGTTTGTTAAATCAATTGCGAAAACCATACTTGTTGCCTCCGTGGCTTACATTGTCATTTCACATGACATGCAACCGATACTGTCACTTTCTATGCTTCCCCTTAAATCAGGCATTTCACAGATCAATGATTTAATGCTTATGGGTTTTTTGTCTATTGTTAGCGCACTCATTTTTATTGCTGCCATTGACGTACCCTATCAGCTCTACCAATATGCTGAAAAACTGAAAATGACCAAAGAAGAGGTGCGTCAAGAGTCTAAAGAATCTGATGGCAACCCTGAAATTAAAGCTAGAATTCGCCAGCAACAGCGCGAAATGGCTAGACGCAGAATGATGTCAGAAATCCCTCAAGCTGACGTAGTCATCACCAACCCGACACACTATGCTGTAGCGATTAAATATAAAGATGATGGCATGCGCGCTCCTGTAGTCGTTGCCAAAGGTTCAGATGCGGTAGCCTTGAGAATTCGAGAAATAGCTGCTGAAAATAATGTGCCTACTTTAGAGTCACCAAAATTGGCACGAGCGTTATTCGCGCACACCGATCTCGGCAAAGAGATACCTGAAGCATTATATTCGGCGGTTGCGGAGGTACTAGCCTACGTATTTCAAATGCGTGTATTCAAAAAAGAAGGTGGCTTCCGCCCTGAAGTACCAACTGCATTACCTGTAC
>JAZJYS010000051.1:3357-23181 GCA_040390265.1 Pseudomonadota bacterium
GTATTCAAAAAAGAAGGTGGCTTCCGCCCTGAAGTACCAACTGCATTACCTGTACCAGATGCGCTTGACCCACACAGCCTATTACCAACCCCAAGTGCTTACGAGCCTGAACTGAATGATTTAGGAGTGGTGGCCTGATGAATTCACTGAACCTGCCAGCATGGATGAGTAACTTCGGTAGCCGCACCGTAGCAGCGCCGCTGATTATCGTTCTGCTATTGTCCATGATGATCTTGCCGCTGCCGGCAATCATTTTGGATGTGCTTTTCAGCTTTAATATTGCACTTTCTATTATGGTGCTACTCATCGGCTTACAAACGACTAAGGCGCTTGATTTCATCGCATTCCCAACGGTATTGTTGGTAACAACCATGCTACGCTTATCACTAAACGTAGCATCAACGCGTGTTGTGCTCACTGAAGGCCATGCCGGCCCAGATGCTGCAGGAAAAGTGATTGAAGCATTTGGTCACTTTTTGATTGGTGGCAATTACACAGTGGGTATTGTTGTGTTTGTCATTTTAACCATCATCAACTTCACCGTGGTTACCAAAGGTGCTGGCCGTATTGCAGAAGTTGGCGCACGCTTTACCTTAGACGCCATGCCCGGTAAACAAATGGCCATTGATGCTGACCTGAATGCAGGACTGATCGGTGAAGATGAAGCGCGTCGCCGCCGTACTGAGATTAGTCAAGAATCAGAATTCTATGGCGCGATGGACGGTGCAAGTAAATATGTACGTGGTGATGCTATTGCAGGCATCATGGTCATTATCATCAACATTGTTGGTGGCTTGATCGTCGGTATCATTCAACATGACATGGCATTTGCTGATGCAGTTAAAAATTACACCTTATTAGCTATTGGTGATGGTCTAGTTGCACAGATTCCATCACTCATCATCTCAGTTGCAGCCGGTGTAGTCGTATCGCGTGTGGCTAATAATGAAGATATTGGTGGGCAATTGGTCACCCAACTATTCAGCAATGCCAGAGTTGTCTACATTACAGCGGGCATTATCGGCGGCATGGGTGCGATCCCTGGCATGCCGCACTTTGCCTTCCTGACGCTAGCAATGGTATTAGCAGGCATGGCTTATGTCATAGATGAACGTAAAAAACTTGCTGCAATTCAACCTGTTGTGGAAGAAAAACCTGAAATAACTACCGATATGGAAGAAGCCACTTGGGATGATGTTACGCCAGTGGATGTGGTTGGATTAGAAGTGGGTTACCGCTTGATTCCTCTCGTGGATAAATCACAAGGTGGTGACTTACTCAAACGCATCAAAGGCTTACGCAAGAAGTTTGCGCAGGAAATCGGATTCCTCGCGCCTACAGTTCATATTCGCGACAATCTTGAGTTGAGACCTTCAAGCTATCGCATCACTCTTAAAGGTGTTGAAATTGGTAGCGGTGAATCACATTTTGGTCAGCATCTAGCAATTGACCCGGGCATGGTTACAGGCACGCTGCCTGGTGCCATGACGACAGATCCAGCCTTTGGACTACCCGCAGTTTGGATTGATAACAATGTTCGTGACTTAGCGCAAAGTATGGGTTACACCGTTGTTGACTCTGGCACAGTAATCGCCACACATTTAAACCATATCATCTCGATGCATGCTGCAGAGCTATTAGGTCGCCAAGAAGTACAACAACTTTTGGATCACATGAGTAAAGAGTCTCCAAAACTTGTAGAAGACTTAGTGCCGAAGCAACTTTCACTGTCTGTAGTACATAAAGTGCTACAAAATCTATTATCAGAAGGTGTGCATATTCGCGACATGCGTACTATTGTTGAAACCTTGGCAGAATATGCCAGCCAGACTCAAGACAGTAATGAACTCACAGCTCTAGTCCGTGTAAAACTTGGCCGCGCTATCGTGCAGCAGCTATTTCCTACCGGCAATGAAATTACGGTAATCACACTGGATAACAATCTGGAGCGATTACTATTACAAGCCATGCAAAACAACAGCGCCAATGGCACAGCCATTGAGCCCGGCATGGCGGAAACATTGTCAATGCAGGCAGAAGCTGCAACTAAACAACAAGAACAAATGGGAATGTCGCCAGTGTTACTGGTTTCAGCTGCTTTAAGAGCACCACTATCAAAATTTCTGCGTCGCGCAGTTCCACAACTTCGGGTGTTATCACACGAAGAGTTACCTGATTCAAAAACTATACGCGTTACTAGCACTATTGGAGGTCAAGCATGAACATTAGACGATTTTTCGGCAAAAACTCACGGGAAGCACTAAATATGGTGCGCATGGCACTGGGTGATAATGCAGTCATACTATCTAATCGTGCCGTCAATGGTGGTAACCAGATCATGGCCTTCAAGGAAGAAGATATGGATGCCATTGTTGATAATGAGTCCTATCGTCGCCACGCCCCCGGCTATGAGGATAGCGAGCCAACGACCTTATTGTCAGTACTGAATAAAAAGGTGGATGGATTTCATACTAATCAAGCCGAGCCGTTTAATGGTGACATTAGTGAGCCTGTAGAAGAAGTTAAACCAGCGGCATCTTTTGCTCCTAGACCTACAGTGACTCTGCAGCCACCCGTTACACGCGCTGCTGCAGAGTCAACACAAACCAGCCAGCAAATGGCAGATATGCTCAGCGAAATGCGTAGCATGCGCAGTGTGATTGAATCTCAGCTCACAACCATTGCGTGGGGCAATATTCAACAACGCGACCCTGTTAAATCAAAGGTATTGGGCACATTATTGGCAGCAGGCTTTAGTGCGGCACTATCCAGATATTTGGCTGAGAATTTACCTGCAAATCTAGACAATGACAAAGCAATGAACTGGGTTAAAGCCATTCTTGCTAAAAACTTGAATACACTTGATAACGAAGCTGAAGTATTAGACAGGGACGGTGTTTTTGCCCTCATCGGTCCAACAGGCGTAGGCAAAACCACAACTACAGCTAAATTGGCAGCGCGCTACGTAATGAAACACGGTACGCAAAACCTTGGTTTAATTACCACAGATGCATACAGAGTCGGCGGTCATGAACAATTAAGAATTTACGGTAAGATTTTAGGTGTGATGGTGCATGCGGTTAAAGATGAGGCCGACCTGAAAATTGCACTGAATGAACTGAAAAACAAACGCACCATATTGATTGATACGGTGGGTGTAAGTCAGCGTGACCGCATGGTTGCAGAGCAAATGTCCTTACTGTCTAATACCAATACGCCAATCAAAAAACTGTTATGCCTGAATGCAACCAGCACTGGCGAAACATTGACTGATGTAATCAAGGCTTACAAAGGTAAGGGGCTTGATGGCTGTCTGATTACCAAACTTGATGAGGCAGCAACCATAGGCAACGCATTGGATGTCATTATCCGCGAGAAGCTCAAACTTTATTACGCAGCTAACGGTCAACGCGTGCCTGAAGACATTCACCTTGCAAACAAGCAATATCTAATTCAGCATGCCCTAAAACAGAGCCCAGCAAGCAATCGACCATTCCACTTCCTGAATGATGAGTTGCCTTTCATCATGGGCAACACTGCGCAAACTGTTAATAGTGCTAAAAAAGCGGAGAGTAGTCATGGCTAGTTTCCAAAATGACCAAGCGGCTGGCTTACGCCGCATTATGGCCGCGCCTAAGCCTAGAGTCGTGTCCATTATTTCCGCCTCTACCACTCAGCATGACCAACCTCGCCTCATTTCAAATCTGGCTGCATCTATATGTGTTCATGGCAGTGATGTATTGGTTGTGCATGCATCAAACATGTCACGCGAAAGTAGCTACGGAATTGAAAAGCTGCCTACGCTGTTAGAAGTAGCGAGCGGCAAGCACATGTTAACAAATGCAATTGGCGCCTCTAGCCAAGGATTTTCTATTGCAAGACTCATGCAAAAGAATCAACTCAACACACAGCTCAATAGCCAAGCAAGTAGTCAGCTAAACCAAATTTTTGATGACCTATCCAGCCAGCATGAAATTATATTGGTGGATGCATCACTGAATCAAAATCACTTATTACCTTTAGACATACTCAATAACAGCGAAGTGCTCATTCAATTGACACGTAATCCTGAGTCCATCAAGAATGCTTACACCTTGATTAAACAAATTTGCAGCCAGCTTGGAAGGCGCTCTTTTGGCATCATTGTGGATGACGCAACAGAAGCCCAAGCGAAAATTGTATTTCGCAATATTTCACAGGTTGCAAAAAACTTTATGCAAATTGAATTAGAGTTTTTTGGTGCCATCCCAAGTGACGACCACCTCAGCCGCGCTGCAAAACTTGGTCGCTCCGTAATAGATGCATTTCCTCTTGCAGCAGCGTCTACGGCCTTTAAACAGATCGCTCAGCGCCTAGATTACAAGCATGATTATTCGGCTAATATCAAGCAGGCATCTTTCATCTAGCGCTGAGATTGTTTATGTATACCGTTCATGGCAAAAAAGATCAAAAAGACGAGCTACTCAACAAGCATGCTGTTTTAGTTAAAAAACTGGCTTACCAACTCAAGGCAAAATTGCCGCCTAGCGTTGAGTTAGACGATTTAGTACAAGCCGGCATGATGGGTTTGCTTGATGCAGTCAATCGCTATGAAGATACGCATGGTGCACAGTTTGAGACCTACGCTGCACAGAGAATTCGTGGCTCTATGCTGGACGAGCTACGCAGTGCTGACTGGCTGCCGCGTAGCATACGTAAAAATATGCGTGATGTGGAAACCGCCATCAGTCAACTAGAGCAACAACTAGGTCAACCACCATCAGAAGGTGAAGTGGCTAAAAAGCTTAATCTTTCTCTCGCTGACTACTATGATATGCTGGGCGACTGTAGTGGTCACCAACTGGTATATTACGAAGACTTTCATGATGCGGATGGTAGCGGTGAGCATTTTCTTGACCGCTTCCATAGTGACGACGCCAACGACCCTATCAAAGGCTTACTCGCTGGTGACTTTCGTGATGCACTCATCATTGCAATTAATGCACTGCCTGAGCGTGAGAAGTTACTGCTAGGACTTTATTATGAGCAAGAACTTAATCTAAAAGAAATCGGTGCGGTAATGAGTGTTTCAGAATCGCGTGTTTGCCAACTGCATAGTCAGGCCGTTGCCCGCCTACGTGCCAATTTAAAAGAAAAATCATGGACCGGAGTAGTTTAGGTGGTGTTGGTCTTGCCATAATTGGCATTCTATTAGGGCAAGCCATTGAAGGTGGAAATGTTGGCTCGTTGCTACAGCCGGCTGCCTTCTTGATCGTTTTTTGTGGCACTTTTGGTGCAGTACTTTTACAGACCACCCCTCGCAACTTGGTAACTGGCATACTCATGCTACGCCGAGTATTCATCTCGCCTATCAACGATAAAGAAGCACTGGTTAGACGAATTAACCTATGGTGTGCGCTAGCGCGCAAAGAAGGCATTCTTATGCTGGAGCCTCACTTCAATAGAGAAGCGGATCCTTTTATTAAAAAAGGCTTGCGCCTACTCATTGATGGTACGCCACCACTCAAGCTACAAGAAATATGCAGCAACGAAATGTATTACTATGAAATGCAACAACGTAATGCCTCGAAAATTTGGGACGCAGCTGGCGGTTATGCGCCAACCGTTGGCATTCTAGGCGCGGTATTAGGACTGATCCATGTCATGGAGAATCTTGCAGAACCCAGCCGATTAGGTGGTGGCATTGCAGTAGCTTTTGTTGCTACCATCTATGGTGTGGGACTTGCTAACCTACTCTTTCTACCTATAGCTAATAAACTTAAAACGCTTATTCAAGAAGAGGTTGTTCGTCGTGAAGTATTAATTACTGCGCTCGTTTCTATTGCTAATGGCGACCACCCAAGAATTGTGGAAGAACGACTATTAACTTACCTCGAAAAGTAAATAAATCGACATAATGACTACCACGCCAGACCAAATAACCTGCCTTGAGCAATCATGAATAGAAGAAAATCTCTTGAAGATGATCATGAGAACCACGAGCGCTGGCTAGTTTCTTACGCAGACTTCATTACGCTTTTATTTGCATTTTTTGTGGTGATGTACTCAATCTCATCGGTAAATACAGGCAAATACAACCAACTCAGCTCATCAATTGGCTATGCATTTAGCGGCATTAACCCATATGACTCTAAACACGGCTTAAGCTCCGAAGATAGAATCAAAGGTCAACAAAAATCACTGATTAAACCACTACCACTCACGCATATTTACAATGAGAAGGTGCGTCGCGAACGGGAGGCTATGACCAACACAGGCGTCAATTTATCTAACACGCTGGCTCCACTCATTAGCGATGGTAAGGTACGTGTGGTGCAAAACAACCGTGGAATTCGCATAGATATTCATGACAGCCTGTTATTCAGTGCTGGCTCAGCAGAGTTAGCCGATGCGGCCAATGAGGTTATCAATCAAATAGCGGCTGAATTAAAAGATAGTCCGAATATGATTCAGGTTGAAGGTCATACAGATAACACACCCATACACAACGCTACATTCTTCTCAAACTGGGAGCTTTCTGCGATACGCGCAACTAGCGTAGTTAGACTATTGAGTAATGCAGGTGTTGCTGAAACTCGGCTAAGCGCTATTGGATTTGGACCTGTACAACCTATCAGTGAAAATGAGTCGGCGCTAGGACGAGCTAAAAATCGGAGAGTCTCAATTATGGTGCTTTACGAATCACAGAGCCCACAAGACTCATCTGTGGAGATTAAACCTCAGAAACCTAAAAAATAGATAAATTAAAGGTTTAACGAATTTATTTATTCAGTATTTTCTTTAACAATAATCCTGTAGCAATAAAACCAAAAGGTGCCGTAACACACACGCTTGAGCCATAACCAGCACAATTTAAGCCTGTAATCGCACTATTCTCAGCCTCACAGACTTTCTCTGGTTTAATCACCTCTTCATCAGAATAAACACAGTCAATGCCAAGCTTTGCTGATTTGCTTTTAGCACTATTACCACCAGAAAAAGCATAATCCCTACGTAATAAATTTCGTACTTTGGCGAGTAGCTTGTCATGCGTCACCTGACTTAAGTCTGCTTGCTTGATAGAAGTTGCATCTAGGCGCCCGCCAGCTGCACCAGTAACGACCAGTGGGATTTTACGTAACGTACAGAGACTTGCAATCGCAGCTTTTGCCTTTGCATCATCAATGCAATCTATCACACCATCATATTGATGACTCATTAACGTTGCGACATTCTCAATGGAGATAAAATCTTCAATCTCAATCACCTTAGCACTTGGGTTAATCAGTCGAATGCGCTCAGCCATTGCTGTTACCTTAGCTTTACCAAAAGCGCCATCGGTTGCATGTAACTGTCTATTTACATTCGACTCAGCAATGTTGTCCAAATCAATTAAGGTAATAGTACCCACGGCATTGCGCGCCACAGCCTCAGCAGCCCAACTACCCACCCCACCAATGCCAATAATACAGATATGCGCAGACTGGAGTCTAGCCAAGCCATCTGCACCATATAGTCTAGAAACACCGCCAAAACGACGTGCTAGATCCATACCCTCTGTATTGTCTGATATTTGGCTCATACTTCCAGCACCACAAATGCCGCGGCCAAATTCTTCTCATCACTAATACTGATATGCATTTGCGTAATGTTTTTAGCTTGGATTAACGACTGTAATGCCGGCGCTAGAATCAAAATAGGTTTACCCAAATCATCATGCGATACGGCAATATTCTGAAATGTGGCAGGCGCACGTAGACCTGTGCCTAGTGCCTTAGAAAACGCCTCTTTAGCGGCAAAGCGCTTAGCTAAGAAGCGTGCTTTGATATGTGATGCCAGATAGCTCTCAAGTTCGCTCTCAGCAAGAATTCGTGCAGCAAAAGCGTCACCAAACTCTTCAATAGAAGCCGCAATACGAGAAACCTCAACGATATCTGTGCCTATACCAAAAATCATCTTATTTATAAGCGAACTCTTTAATCAACGCTTTCATTTCACGCACCGCACTATCCCAACCAACGAACAAGGCATGCGCCACAATCGCATGTCCGATATTCAGTTCATCTATACCTTCAATGGAGGCAATTTCATGTACATTATGGTAGTGAAGACCATGACCAGCATTCACCACTAACCCTAAATTCAAGGCATGCGTGACCGCTTGCTTAATACGCTGTAACTCAATGGCTTTATCGGCTGGATTTTCAGCATCGGCGAAAGTACCTGTATGCAATTCAATCACTGGTGCGCCTGTTTTCTTGGCAGCGTCGATTTGTTCTGTATCTGGAGCAATAAATAAAGATACGCGAATACCTGCATCACCTAAACGCTGCACTGCACGTTGCACTTTAGCAAAGTTACCTGTCACATCAAGGCCGCCTTCTGTAGTGCGCTCTTCACGCCGCTCAGGTACTAGGCATACGTCTTGCGGAGCAACTTCCAAGGCAATATTGACCATCTCTTCTGTGACAGCACATTCAAGATTCATGCGGGTTTGCAATAAGCCGCGCAAAGCATGCACGTCGGCATCCTGCATGTGACGACGGTCTTCTCGCAAGTGCAAGGTAATACTGTCCGCACCGGATTGTTCAGCTCGCAAAGCGGCTTGTACTACACTAGGATACTTTGTACCTCGCGCCTGACGGATAGTAGCCACGTGGTCAATGTTCACGCCTAATTTAATCATTGTTATAAACCCTGTAAATCAATTAAAAGTTGCCGTGTGTGTAGCGGCTTATCCCCTAGATAATGCGCCAGTAAATAACGCATCAGCTGTTTACTTTGCTGCTGTGTTTGCACGTTACTGTAATCATCATTAGCCATACCGATCAAAGTGTTACCTGACAAACTCACACCATTTTGCACACGCCCAGATTTAGCGCTTACTCGGCTAGCACCCTGCTCTGCCTCATAACGGTAGGTTTCTGACTCAACGATTAACGTATCACTGGTATCCATCTGCAAAGGAATTGCATACCCTAATTCTTGCAGTAACTTTAATTCAAAACGGCGCAATGTTGTGGCTAAATCCTGACCATGCGCTAGTACATTTAGGGTAGCGCCATAGTACTCAAACAAAGCTTCATGTGGATCTTCACGCGGAAGTAGTCGCAGTAACAATTCGTTCAGATAAAAGCCACACATGAGGGCTTCACCTTTCAACAACAATAAGCCGCCAGCCCACTCCAAGCTGTGTAAAGTTTTGAGTTCTAGCTTTCCAGACCATGTCGCCTGTAAAGGCTGAAATGACTGCAACATACCACGCACAGCGGAGCGTGGACGTCTGGCACCTTTAGCTGTAGCGGCAACGCGCCCGAAATTACGGGCAAAAATCTCGACAACTAAGCTGGTTTCTTTGAATGGGTAGGTATGCAACACATACACTGCTTGGTTATCTTGTCGATGTAAACTTACACTCGCCATAATGCTTTAACTTCAACCACCTACTTAATTAGCAATGGTTGAGTTCATTAATATCCCAGAGACTTTAAAGCACGCTCGTCATCAGCCCAACCACCTTTAACCTTAACCCAGGTTTCCAGATACACCTTGCCGCCAAACAACTTCTCCATATCTTGCCTTGCTTCAGTAGAGATTTGTTTCATTTTTTCACCATTTTTGCCAATAAGCATCGGCTTTTGGCTGTCTTTATCAACAATAATGGCGCAAAAAATTCGGCGTAACTTACCAACCACTTCGAACTTCTCTATTTCCACGGCTACTGAATAAGGAATTTCATCGCCTAACAACCTGAAAATCTTTTCACGTACCAGTTCTGCAGCCAAAAAGCGCTCATTCTTATCCGTTAACTCATCTTCAGAGTAAATTGCGGCTTGCTCTGGTAAATAGCTACGAATCGACGCTAACAGTTCATCTAAATTCAGGCTCTTTTTCGCACTCACTGGTACGATTTCTGCGAATGGAAACTCCAAATCAAAGTCTTGAATCAATGGCAATAGATTGCCTTTATCGCCCATCAAATCAGATTTATTCACCACTAAAATGGTCGGCGTTTCTTCTGAAAGCAGTTTTAACACCTTACGGTCAGCCTCGCCCAACTTCATAGGCTCAATCACAAAAAGTACCACATCAACTTCTGTCAGCACTTGGGTGACAGTTTTGTTCAAACCCTTATTCAAAGCATTGAGATGTTTTTGCTGGAAACCCGGTGTATCTACAAATAGGAACTGCGTATCTTCTGTTGTATGAATACCAAGCAAGCGGTGACGCGTGGTCTGTGCTTTACGCGAAGTAATGGCTAACTTCATACCCAAAATATGGTTAAGCAGTGTTGATTTACCTACGTTAGGACGACCAACGATTGCAACCGTGCCGCATCTGAAACCTGAGTTTTCTTCAGGACTTGATTCTAAATCTGTGTCTAAACGTGTCATTTCTTTATTTTCTCCAAAGCACATTTTTCAAATGCGATTAACGCATGCTGTGCTGCCTGCTGTTCTGCAATGCGGCGGCTGGCACCCTCGCCAACCGTGCGTATATTTAATTTCTCTATCCAACAATCCACCACAAACAATTGTGCATGCGCTTCACCCTCCAAGCGCGTCACGGTATATTCTGGTACGGCTATTTTTTTGCCTTGCAACAACTCTTGTAGTAAAGACTTAGGATCTTTATCAATCACTTTTGGATCTATCGTATCAAGCTTGTTCGCGTAAAGATTCAATACAAAAGCTTCAGCCGCAGCAAAGCTTCCATCCAGATAAATAGCGCCGATAATAGCTTCAAGCGCATCTGCTAATATTGACGGCCTACGCCAGCCTGCGCTTTTAAGTTCACCCTCACCGAGTTTAAGCGCATCACCCAAATCTAGCGTGAATGCAATTTCACTCAAAGTAGCCTCTTTCACCATTTGTGCACGCAAACGGCTTAAATCACCTTCAGCAAGCTTTGGAAAACGTTGATATAGCTGATTCGCAATAATGAAATTCAACGCACCATCACCTAAAAACTCTAGTCGTTCATTGTTGTGAGCGCTATAGCTACGATGCGTTAATGCTTGCGTAAGCAAGCTATCATTGGTGAAACTATACGTTAAGCGTTTTGCTAACTGCTGCTGTGTCATTGTGTATGCGTAGGCATGTAAATTATGACTCCAAGTAATTACTTGGAGTTACTGGATGCATCAAAGTCCATCACTACACTTACATTCGCAACGATAGGTTTAACAATTTGATACTGAACCGACACAACGGTATCACCTGTAGAATTCTTTTCTATCGTTAAATCACTCGCCGTGACGCTATCAACATAAGCGATAGAACGTCGCTTCTCAAATGACTCCATAATTTCCTTCTTACTCATCGTGCTCAATGACTCTTGTCCCATGGCTTGCATCACTTTTTTAACAGACAAATATTCGATGTAAGAAGGCGCCATTTTCATGACAACAATTGCTACAAATATCAATGCTGCAGCGATAAATGCCATACCAATTAAAGTTGCTCCACCTTGCTTCCGAGGTGAGTTAAATTTCTGAATTGTATTGTGAGGCATGTTGATCTCCAGTGATTAAATCAATTTTGATATGCATTTAGGTAAGCAATTAGTGTATTGCATTGCCTATTCTAGAACCCTGATCAAAATTCATCCAGATAAAAAACGCCTTACCCACCAAATTTCGTTCAGGGACAAAACCCCACACACGACTATCTGAGCTGTTATCTCGATTATCACCCATTGCTAAATAATGCCCGGCAGGCACTTCCACCTCTTCATTCAGCGCAAACTTCATGCCGATGGTATTCGCATCATAATTACCAATCACATCATGAATCAAAATATCATGTTTCACTGCACCCAACTGCTCATGATATTGCTTAGCAGTTACGATATTCAGTCCAGACATCACATATTCATAGTCGCCAACATTTTGCACTGTCAGAGGCTTGCCATTGATGATCAGGTGCTTATCTTCATAACGAATCTTGTCGCCAGGTAGGCCTACAATACGTTTAATGTAATCAATGGATGGGTCTGGCGGATAATGAAACACAAACACATCGCCGCGACTCGGATGATTCACTTCAAGGAACGTATTATTTAAAATAGGCACTCGCAGACCATAGGTAAACTTATTTACCAAAATATAATCACCGGCCAGCAAAGTTGGCATCATCGAGCCTGATGGAATTTTAAATGGCTCAACGATGAATGAGCGCACTAAAAAAACCACCATAATCACCGGAAAAAAACTCTTGGCATATTCAACCAAGATAGGCTCATCTGCTCCGGCAGGACGCTTTTTACGTAACACTAAAATATCAAAGAGCCAAATTAAACCTGTGACGATGAGTATCACAATCATGAACAATGCGAACATCATTAGTTATTTATCCTATCAACCTGCATCAAAGTTTCTCGAAAAAACTATTTATCTTCTACGCGTAAAATTGCCAAGAACGCCTCTTGAGGAATCTCTACATTCCCCACTTGCTTCATGCGTTTTTTACCTTCTTTTTGCTTATCCAGCAATTTACGCTTACGTGATACGTCACCGCCATAACATTTAGCAATCACGTTTTTACGCATGGCTTTAACAGTTTCACGTGCAATAATATTCGCGCCGATAGAAGCCTGAATTGCCACATCAAACATTTGACGTGGTATCAACTCACGCATCTTAGCGGCCACTTCACGGCCGCGATGCACGCTATTCGCACGGTGAACAATCATACTCAACGCATCCACACGCTCACCATTCACCATAATATCAAGCTTCACTAAATCAGCCGCACGGAACTCTAAAAACTCATAATCCATTGAGGCGTAACCACGCGACACTGATTTAAGCTTATCAAAGAAATCCAGCACCACCTCATTGAGCGGCATTTCATAGCTAAGCATTACCTGCCTACCCATATACTGCATATTCTTTTGTATGCCGCGCTTATTGTTGCATAGCGTCATCACTGGCCCGACATAGTCTTGCGGCATTAATAAGTTCACATTAATCACAGGCTCACGCGTTTCCTCAACGCGTGACGGCTCAGGCAAGCGTGATGGATTTTCAATCTGCACCACAGAACCGTCTTTCAGCAACAACTCATAAACCACGGTAGGCGCAGTTGTAATTAAATCCATATCGTACTCACGCTCTAAGCGTTCCTGTACAATTTCCATATGTAGCAATCCTAAAAAGCCACACCTAAAACCAAAACCCAATGCGGTTGAATTTTCTGCTTCAAACAACAAAGAGGCATCATTCAAACTCAACTTTTCAAGTGCTGTACGTAACGCCTCAAACTGGTTTGACTCAACAGGATACAACCCAGCAAACACTTGAGGCTTCACCTCTTTAAAACCAGCCAACGCCTCTGCAGCCGGCTTATTAGCCAAGGTCACAGTGTCGCCAACTTTGGCAGCAGCAAGCTCTTTAATACCGGCAATCACAAAGCCCACTTCACCCGCTGACAATGACGTTTTTTGCAATGATTTTGGTGTAAACACCCCTACTTGCTCACATAAATGCTCAGAGCCCGTTGCCATTAAGCGAATTTTATCTTTAGGCTTAAGTGTGCCATCCATAACGCGCACCAACATCACCACACCTACGTAGTTATCAAACCACGCATCAATCACCAACGCTTTTAATGGCTTAGTCACATCACCGACTGGTGGCGGCACTCTTGCAATCACAGCCTCTAAAACATCGCGCACACCCAAGCCTGTTTTGGCAGAACAACGCACCGCATCTGATGCATCGACACCAATCACATCCTCAATTTCTTGAATCACACGATCAGGGTCGGCTGATGGCAAATCAATTTTATTCAACACTGCCGTTACTTCCACACCTAAATCCAATGCGGTATAGCAATTGGCTACGCTTTGCGCCTCAACCCCTTGGCTGGCATCAACCACGAGCAACGCACCTTCACACGCTGACAATGAACGACTCACTTCATAACTAAAGTCCACATGCCCCGGGGTGTCGATCAAATTGAGATTGTAGATTTGTCCATCATCTGCCTTATATTGCAAGGCCGCCGTTTGCGCCTTAATGGTAATGCCGCGCTCACGCTCAATATCCATAGAATCAAGCACTTGCGCTTCCATTTCCCGGTCAGCCAGACCACCGCAGAGCTGAATAATACGATCAGCCAAAGTAGATTTACCGTGATCAATATGGGCAATAATGGAGAAGTTACGAATGTTTTTCATGATTTGTTTTAATGTGACTATTTTATCGACTAGACTAATTTCTAATTTACTGTGTTTCTATTAACCGAGCTTCTAAGTTATGTGGGTTCTGATTGACCAATAACTCAAACATTACAATAACAAAGGCGCTCTAGGCGCCCTTGTTACATATCCTTAATATGCCGCGATTTTACAGCAAATTCAAAGTATTAACACAATTGATTGCTATATGGCACTTCACCACATTTATTTTGCTGCCGGGATTTTTACTGGAACATAGAGTGTATTTTCTCCACGTTGTACCAATAAAGCGATTGTTTTACCTGCACTAAACGCTGCCAATTGCTTATTAAACTGCTCCAGACTCTGCACTTCAGTATTATTGAGACCCAACACAATATCACCACGGCGAACACCAGCCTGAGCAACGGCACCTTGCGCATCCAGCACTAACAGTCCACCTTTACCATTTAACTTTTTCTTTTGTTGTGGCGTAAGTTCTTTTAGCATCAGTCCAATACGATTCACTTCAGGCTTAGCAATCGGCTTACTGCCTTGCACAACCTCAGCTGAATCACTCGGCATTTCTCCAACACCGATATTCAGAATTTTGGGGCTACCTTTACGCAACACTTCTACAGCAACTACCTTCCCAGGTTTGGTTGATCCCACAAGACGAGGCAAATCAGCTGAGGCCACAATAGACTTACCATCAAACTTGGTAATCACATCACCAGCTTGCAAGTCACCCTTATCTGCAGGGCCGTTCTTTTCGACACCAGCGACCAATGCGCCATTGGTATTTTTCATGCCGAATGATTCAGCCAACTCTTTGGTCAGCTCCTGAATGGCAATACCCAACCAGCCACGTGTGATTTTACCTGCGGCTTTAAGTTGGTTAGAAATATCAATAGCAACATCGATTGGAATACTAAAAGATAAGCCCATTGAACCGCCGCTGCGGCTGTAAATTTGCGAGTTAATGCCAACCACCTCGCCATTTAGATTAAACAAAGGACCACCAGAGTTACCAGGGTTAATCGCTACATCGGTTTGAATAAACGGGACAAAATTCTCTTGTGGCAACGCACGTCCCTTGGCACTGACAATACCTGCCGTCATGGTGTTTTCCAGACCAAATGGTGAGCCAATCGCAGCGACCCACTCGCCTACTTTTAACTTACTCGGGTCACCTACCGTCACTTTAGGCAAACCAGTCGCATCTATTTTCACGAGCGCCACATCGGTGCGCTTATCCGCCCCAATAATTTTCGCCTTAAACTCACGTTTGTCAGACAACTTAACAATGACTTCATCCGCATCGGACACGACATGTGCGTTAGTTAAGATATACCCATCACTGCTCAGAATAAATCCCGAACCCAATGACTGAGATTTGTATTCAGGCACAGGCGCGCCATTTTGGCCAGGTGGCATACTAGGAATACCAAAGCGCTTGAAAAACTCTTGCATTTGCTCATCGTCAGGCATGCCTGAGAATGGCATCATGCCAGCACCATTGCGTACGCTTTGCGTTACGCTGATATTGACCACTTCTGCACCATGCTTTTCGGCTAACTCAGTAAAATCTGGCAAGTTAGCAGCATATGCATTAACAACAGAAACCAAGCCGAAAACTACAGCGGCAACCCAATTTCTCATCATCTAATCACCTCGTTTAGTTTGAAATCTAATTACGTTTATTTCTACTACATTCATGAACAAAATACAGCTTACTCAACACGCCCCGTCGTTGTATTTTCACCATCGGCCAAATCATCCGCATGGCGCAAAATCACAGCCTGACATTGATTGTTACAGGTTTTGGCCAAGCTACCGTGACCATTCAGACGACGCTTAACCCATAAGAACGCCAAGACCAAGCCGGCAGCGGCACCTAAAATTACATAAAATTCATTCTTAAAAAACATATCAGCCAAGACCGTGCCTACAAGCAGACCAAGTAAGGGTACGCCATAAAGCAAAAGCGCAGAATTTAAAACCACTCGCTCATCAATCCCGACAACAACACTATCGCCCACATTAGCCTTAATGGGATTTTCGGCAGTAAACGCATGACTTTTATGCCCGAGCAATTTACCCCAAGTTGCATTTCCACAACCACGCTTTTGACCACAGAGCCCACAAGCGGTGCGTCTTTCAATCTCCAAAGTTGCCTGACTATCAACCAAGCCAGTCACAATGGCATGTTCTTCCATCATAATGATTACCTATTTTTTAAACTCAACTGCATTGGCGATTTTTTCAACAGTAGCTTCGGGCACTTCACCCACTACGGTAAGTTGGTATTTATCTGTAGCACTTGCATAAAAGCTGGCGTTACCTACCACACCATGCGCAAATTTAGCGGATGATCCAGACTTCAACGGCTCAACAAATAAAGAAACTGAAGCCAATCCATCGGAAAATACCACTTGTGTAACAGGCAATGACTTACCGTGCACCATACGAATCACCTGATCAATTTTTCGATAGCCTACAGGCAACTCTGTAACAGTCCAATTTGTCGTGACGCTATTATCATTAACAGTCGCCATCTCATCTTCCATTACATAATTTTTATTATTGTCAAACTTGGGTTTGAACCAATCAAGATCAAGTGCGTTGATTAAGCTCAATTGATTAAATCCAATACTCTCAATCACTTTATTCTGCTGATTAAGCAGTACCGACTTCAATAGCAAGCCATATTCCGCGTCTATCCAAAATTGATAGCTGTAACGCAAGTTGTCTTTAGCGTCTAGATATAACACTTTTGCAGGGCGGCCTGCGATGCGTTCCAAATCACCAGAGCGTACAGAGTAACTAGCTTTGATCGCATCAAGGTTAGCCGGCAAAATGGCAGGAAACATGTTTTGACCACGCCGTTTCTCGATGACGACTTTTTCGTTTCTAGGGTTATATATCACTAGATCGCTGCCCTGACTCAACACTTCCCGCGGCGAGCCATCCAACAACACGTTACGTGCAAACTCACCCTTGCCATTAAATAGGTGGGTGATTTGTACCGACTTGAACTGTGGACCTATTTGACAAACAAAGATGCCTTTATAGTTTAAGGCGCGTGCAGCTAACGCTGCTTTTTGCAAACTTTGCCACATTTCATCATCTGTGGCGGCCTGCACGTTTAACACTGAGCCTAGCGTTGTAATGGCTATTAGGCTAGCCAACACAAAATGCCTCATACCGATTACTCCGAATAACTTACTGATTGAATGTAATATGAGCTAGCTGAGGGGGCGGATACTTGATGTGCCACTAAATATTCAGCAGGGATTGCTTGTTCTGTAGCCGTATTCTGTGCCACTTCGACTGGCGCGAACCCCTGACCACTTTGTGTTTGTTGATGTAACGCCATCCACCCCACCACCATCACTGCGGCAAAAGAAGCTGCAATAGACAAAGTAAGCGGCATTTTGCGGTAGTGCGAATCAGATGTTATCTGATGCACATTCGCCAATGCCGCATTAGGCGATAACACGGTCGGTTCGAGTTCTAACTTCTGCATTAAATTGTGTTTGAAGTCTGCGCTAAACATTGCATCAGAATCAAATTGTTTAAAACTGGTGTTAGCTGCATTACGCATAACATCACCGATTAGATGATATTCACTCCATAGTTCTGCTGCCTGCTGGTTAGACTGCATGACAGTGATAATCTGCGCTACATCCTCTACTGCTACTTCATCGTCAGTCAAGGCAGATATTTTTTCATTCATGATTCACTCCTAAAACACATGCGTAGCCTCTCTTGAAAGTTTTTGTGTTAAAAGTATTGCTGATAACTCAATTACCATCTTTTATTGTCTGGTGTATTTAATAACGGCCTTAATCTCAGGGCAATTGCTTCACGCGCTCTAAAAATACGTGAACGCACCGTACCGATTGGACAACCCATAATCGTGGCAATTTCCTCATAGCTTAAGCCTTCAATCTCACGCAAAGTGATTGCCGTACGCAAATCTTCAGGCAGATCAGCCACCGCATCGTTGACCGTTTGTGCAATTTGCTTGGTCATCATGGTTGATTCTGGCGTTTCCATGGTGCGCAACTCATTGCCATCTTCGAAATTCTCGGCATCTTCAATATCAATATCGGTGCTGACTGTCGGCCTGCGCCCCATTGAAACCAGATAATTCTTAGCTGTGTTAATACCAATACGGTATAGCCAAGTGTAAAAAGCACTATCCCCACGAAAGTTGGGCAAAGCGCGATAAGCCTTGATAAACGACTCTTGGACAACATCTTCAATTTCAGCCTGATCGCGGATCATGCGAGAAAGTAATCGCCCCAGCTTACGTTGGTACTTATCCACCAACATGCCAAAGGCGCGCTTATCCCCACGCTGTGCGCGCAAGACTAATTCATGATCAATTTCACGATTCCCTGATGTCGGAGTAATGGCCACTTCGCTCAAGCTTCCTGTTGGTTTGCTATTATCTATGGGCTCGCTAGCATCTATAGATTCACTAGGTAATACTCTACTAGCGCCCGTTCCGATAATAGAAGTATAACCTTGCGCACCGGATTGCACGAAGCTAAATTGCGCCAACTCTTGTATTTTACTTGTATATATAATCATGCTTCCTCCTAACTGTACTCACAAATCAATCACTTAATTTTTGCTACTTTAATGACAAAGTTGCGATTAATGATTTATCGCCGATTACCGAAACTAGTTACCCAAAATTACAACGTGGCTATTGCCTTTTAACAAGACAGCGATACACTCTCATAAGTTCCTTTTGTGAACCAGATCCCACCTTACTACCTTACCCTCAATTGAAAGGGAGTCTCTAGAGACTATGCAGCAATTTGACGTTCTAATTATTGGCAGCGGATTAGCTGGCTTATCGCTTGCACTGCGAACCGCGGAACACAAAAAAGTTTGCCTGGTAAGTAAGCGTAAAATCAATGACTCAGCCAGCAACTGGGCGCAAGGGGGCATTGCTGCCGTATTAAATGATGCAGATACTATCGAGGCGCATATTCAAGATACCTTGATTGCCGGCGCAGGCTTGTGTGATAAAGCCGTCACCAAACTGGTCGTGGAACAGAGCAAGCAAGCCGTTAACTGGCTGATAGAACAAGGCGTAAATTTCACCCGAGAGTCAGACAACAGTGGCTACCATTTAACACGTGAGGGCGGTCACAGTCATCGCCGCGTAATTCATGCAGCAGATGCAACAGGCCATGCAGTACAAACCACACTCGCGGAAAAAGTACGCCAGCACCCGAACATCACCTTGCTTGAAAACCATATAGCTGTAGATTTAATCACGACACGTAAAGTCACCGACACCAAAGCACAACTCATGGATAGCAACGCCTGTCTAGGCGCATACGTGCTGGATAACAATACCGGCAAGGTCACGACAATTGCCGCCCAAAATACCGTTTTAGCCACTGGCGGCGCAGGTAAAGTGTATCTTTACACCACAAACCCAGACATCAGCACTGGTGATGGCATTGCCATGGCATGGCGTGCGGGCTGTCGTGTAGCCAATATGGAGTTCATCCAGTTTCACCCAACCTGCTTATTCCATCCACATGCCAAATCATTCTTAATTTCCGAAGCGGTGCGCGGTGAAGGTGGCTTACTCAAACTACCTGATGGCACTAGGTTTATGCCAGAGCATGATCCACGTGAAGAACTCGCACCGCG
>JAZJYS010000051.1:23281-24673 GCA_040390265.1 Pseudomonadota bacterium
ATTGGCGAAACAGCCTGCACAGGCTTGCACGGCGCTAACCGCCTTGCCAGCAACTCATTGCTGGAATGCTTGGTATTCGGTCAAACTGCGGCCGAAGATATTCTGCGTCAACCTGAGAAACCTTCACCAACTCTCCCTTATTGGGATGAAAGCCGCGTGACTGATGCTGATGAAGAAGTACTCATTACGCACACTTGGGATGAGTTACGCCGATTTATGTGGAACTACGTGGGCATTGTGCGCACCGATAAACGCTTGAGCCGAGCCCTACACCGCATTCACATGCTGCGCGATGAGGTGCACGAGTTTTATAGCAACTTTAAAATCAGTAACGATTTAATCGAACTGCGCAACTTGCTGCAAGTGGCTGAATTGATTGTTAAAAGCGCCATGGAACGCAAAGAAAGTCGCGGTTTGCATTACAGCAAAGACCATCCGAATTTGGATGCTGAAGCGATTCCCACCGTACTAGAACCTTCAAACTATTACAGCTTGCTAGATCGAGAGCACGGCCACGAACACCATCACTAAATGGTTTTTACACGCGTCTTTTTTATATCGTTCTGTTTACTGTGGACGACAACAAGTCATGCTGAAGATACTTACAAAGTAGTCTACGTATATGATGGCGATACAGTAAAAATACGTAGTGGTGACAGGGAATTCAAACTGCGCCTCGCCGAAATAGATGCGCCTGAACGTAATCAGGATTACGGACTGAAATCCCGCCGAGCGCTTATCAAGCTTTGCCAAGGCAACGACAAACTGATTACAGTACAAATGACCGGCACAGACCAATACAATCGAACACTGGGCAATCTGCAATGCAATCATGTCGAAGTGAGTCGTTATTTAACTGAACATGGCTTTGCTTGGCACTATGCTCAGTACTCAAACAATTCCACACTACATCATGCTGAACTAAATGCACGTCAACAAAAACTTGGCCTGTGGTCAAATAATAACCCAACACCTCCATGGGTTTGGCGCCACAAGCAGATGCATCATTAATTTCAATATAAAGCGCTCCATTTAAGCTCAACATTTATCGCAATTGCGCGCGACATCATGTACAAACCATTGAAAATACAAAACTAGCTTTAATTTCATTTAACCGTATAATGCAATTTCCCTACGCCAACCGATCAGCGTAGCGGTCACTTTACCTAATCTTTCTGATTTCAAAATCACTCATGAATGATTAACACATTTGCCTACCTCGATTGGTGTTGCTTCACGAAGTAATAGGTCGGCGATAGAAGCCCTGAAGAAGTCAATTGGCAACGTTAAATTGCTCATTCACTTAAACAGAGTTTCGCTAAACCTAAGCTGGAGCTTTACATTGTCTATTGAAACAACAACTACCATTAACTTTAACGAGTTAGGCCTTAT
>JAZJYS010000052.1:0-6972 GCA_040390265.1 Pseudomonadota bacterium
CGCGCATCGGGAATATCACACGCGATCTGTTCTAAAATTTTGTCCAGACCCAAGCCCGTTAAACTATCATGCAGCACTCTGGTGACTTGACCAATGCGATTGAGCAGCATGGTCTCGGTCATGGTCACTGATTCTGTTGTGAGATCATTCGTCATTAGCCACCTACCTTCTCAAGCCTCTCAAAGATTTTAGTTAATTTTTCCTCCAGCGTCGCGGCAGTAAATGGCTTAACGATATAGCCATTGGCTCCTGACTGTGCTGCTTGAATAATATTTTCTTTCTTGGCTTCTGCTGTCACCATCAACACAGGCAACTTAGCCAGTTCCGCATCGGCACGAATTTGTTGCAACAAGGCCAGGCCGTCCATATTGGGCATATTCCAATCGCTCAACACAAAATCAAAAGCACCGCCCTTAAGCTTATGCAGTGCAACAACGCCATCCTCAGCTTCATCAATATTGTTGTAGCCAAGCTCCTTGAGCAAATTACGGACAATCCTGCGCATAGTGGAAAAGTCATCCACAACGAGGAACTTCATATTAGGGTTAGCCATGTTTTAAATTATTTTAGAAAAATTGCTGTTTAAGAAACGATCAGGCATCACATTAATTGAGGCCACAACACCAAATGCAATTGATCACAACTTGGTCGTTGGGAAAATAAACTGCGCCTTTTCAGAGGTGATTTTTGGTATATAACCAGACTGTTGTGTCAACATGATGACGCCGTCCTTAACAAAAAAATTGTTAAATGGCGCAACTTATCCAAACAGATAGAGCATGTGATGCAAATCTAAAGAAATGAATATTTCGCGCCATTAACGAAGAAATATTAGCCTTAATTATAACCCTAGCTAATTTTGTTGGTGCGATAATTTTGCATTGAGATTCTGTGAAACTAAATACCTGTATCAGCAACAGTTGGTTTTGCACAATCATTAAAATTGCAACATAATTAGGCTACGTTATCTTGTCGTGCAGTGCGCTGTGGATTAGATACCCCGCTAACAATAATAACCAGAACCATGCTCAACTCTCAAACCACGCACATAGATTTGTTTACCACTGTCGCAAGCCATGCACTATCTGAGCGCCTGTATTGCAGTGCGTTGTCATGACAACTTACACCCCTGTCAGCTACACCATAGACCCAGAAAACCGTATCGTCGCAGTCAATAACGGCTGGGATATTTTTGCTGAAGCGAATCAAGGTGAGTCCATTACAGGGGGAGCGGTGATAGGCCACTCGGTACTGGATTTCATTAGCGGAAAAGTCACTAAAGAGTATTGGCGCAGCTTGCTGGAGCGTGCCCGTCACAGCACCCAAGCGTTGCATATTGATTACAGATGCGATGCGCCACATATCAAGCGCTGGATGCGTATGGAGTTAAGTTTGCTGGATAACGGCAATGTTTGCATCAGCCATACACAATTGGCCGCTGAGAAAAGAAACAAACCCATTCATTTTGAAATCGCCCAGCAACGCGGAAAAAGCAGCTATATCCGCTGTAGCCAATGCAACAAAATCAAGCAAAGAGAAGTATGGTTAGAAGCCGAAAGCTTATCTGAAACAATTAAGATAAATACTTTGCTACAGGTCGTCTATGGCTTATGTGCAGACTGCATCACGCTCAGCAGTATTGATAGCTCATGAACAGCATTTCGCAAACAATAGATTAGCTAGCTGACTCACTCGGCAACACACCAACGATTCCGGCCTGAAGCTTTAGCCGCATACATGGCTTTATCGGCCGACTTAAGCAATTGCAAAGCATCGTGCGCATTTTGAGGGTAGAAGGCAATGCCAATACTGGCACTCACACTGGTAGTCCCCATCGGTAATTCAACGGGTAGTGATATTTGTTTGATAAGCTGATCGGCTACCCTGAGCGCTGCGTCGGTCTCGGGCAGATTCTCTAAAAGCACCACAAACTCATCGCCACCTAAGCGCGCTACGGTATCCATATTGCGAGTTGTAGCCTTAAGTCGTTCTGCAATAATTTGCAACAAACTATCACCAGCCGTATGACCCAAGGTATCATTCACCTCCTTAAAACCATCCAGATCAATCAGCAACAACGCAAGGATGGCGTTATCCCGTTGTGATCTGGCAATAGATTTATCCAAAGTATCATTCAGCATTAAGCGGTTCGCAAGCCCGGTTAACGGGTCATGTAGCGCCATGTGCTGCAATTTGGTTTCGTTGTCACGCAAGAGCTGATTGGCTTCATTCATCGCGCGAGTACGATCCAGTACCTTTTGCTCCAGCTCATGTTCTGTGCGACGCAGCGTATCAACCATCAACTGCTTCACTTTTAAGGCTTCATCCTGCGCCTGTTCTTTTTCCAAGCGCATCATATTGAAGCGATCAGCCAGCGCGAACGAAAGCAACAGCATTTCCAGTGACGAGCCGATTTGCATGCCGTGCAACGTCAGGTTGTTGGTCGAAATGAGGCCAAAATTACGCAATGCCAGCAAAGCCACGCCGGCAAGCAGCAATAGCCAAGCCATTAGAAACAATCGTGCGCCAGCATGGCCATGTCGCATGCAATAAAAACCGCTCCACGTCGCCAGTGCCGCAAAAATAAAACCAGAAATACCGGTAAGCATTGCAGCAACACCATACGGAATAAATAACACTGAAACTGCAGCAAAGGCAAATACGGCAACCATCAATAAAAACAAACGATCTATCTTAGGAAACTTCTCTTTGGTGGTGAGAAAAATACGGCTGAATAATGCACCAAAAAAGCCTGTAGCCGCCGTGCCGGATGAAAAGGCAGCATCTCCCCAGGCGGGCCATGTTGGCCATAAAAACTGATTACCCAGTCCACAAAGAGAGAGTTGCGAAACCGCCATTGCCATGACAAAAGCCACATAAGACAGAAATATCTTCTCACGCGTACTCAGGTAGAGCAGTAGGTTATATAAACCGAGTGCGAGTAAGGAGCCAAAGTAAATGCTGAGTACGCTGTAGTTGACTTGATCATGTTGATGCAGCGCATCATGTTGCCAAAGTTTAACGGGCACGGTCATGCTGCCGCGTGAAGTCACTTTCAGAAAAAGTGTCTCATGACTATTCGGTGGAATATGTATCGGAAACACCAGATTGCGATGCGGAAATGGCCGTTCCGCAAACGGCTGCAAATCCCCCGCCATTTGCATATCGAACCCGCCATCCTGACGTGGCACATAAAGCTCGACTCGATCCAGCGTAGAGAAGCCAACCTCAAGCAGCCATTCAGACGTAACCTGCGCACGCGTTGAAAGTGGAATTGCTAACCAGATCGTCGCTTTAGTGTATCCCCAGTTGGCTTCGCCACCTCTACGCGTCAGCGACTGAAAGCGACTTAACTGCTGCGGCTGAACGATTTCTTTAATATCAAGCTTATGCTCAGCATCTTCCAGAAAATAAGTGTATGGCGCAGTTGCATAGTGAGGTGAAGCGCCCAGCATCAGTGGTTGCTGTTCTGCCAGTGCGGCATTTACCGACAGTGCTGGAACAAGCAGCGCAGCAAACAAAAACAACCGCAACATGAAATGCAGCATAGGCATCAGGAATATTGCTTGCCGCAAAATTTACAAAGCAAAATATTAGCCGGCACAGGATTAGAAAGCATGTGTGTACTGAGCGCTCAGAATATTGACATCACTATCGTATTGGCCTGAAAGTTGACCAGTAGACGTGCCTACAGCACCTTGGTTAAGCGTAGCCTCTTTAACAAAAAGATGCGTATAACCGACATCTACACTGCGACTCGGAGAAAGCTTATAGCTCGCGCCTAACGACAGCCATGTACGGTCGTTATCGGGGATACGTGGTGTGCGGAAATCATCCAGAACCGGGCTTTCATCATAAGCAACACCTGCACGTAATTTCAGCTTCTCGTTGTAACGATAACTGGCACCAATAGAATAACGCATGGTATTTTTCCAGTTCTCAGGCTGGTTAGAAAGTAGCGTGCCAGAGGTACGCACTACTTGTAACTGCTTAAATGTAGCCCAGTGTGTCCAAGTCGCATCAGCTAACAACTCCCATTGATCGTTCAGCTGGTGCGCAATACTGGCGGATAGGCTATCTGGTAAAACCAGTTTGGCTGTAACGCTGCCATTCGGTGTAAAGGCAGCAAGCGCAGCCGGTACGTTGCTGAATGTCGCGCTACCTTCTAAGGTATGGTGCACTCTTGACCGATAAGCAACGCCGATGCGGCTTGCCTGACTAGGCTGGAAAATAGCCCCAAAGTTATAGCCCCAACCCCAATCATCGCCTTTTATATTGATACCGCCATCAGCATTTTGTGGGGTCAGGTTAAGCACACCACTACAAGTAACAGGGTTCACCTTGCCATAACATATCGTGCCAAAATCCAGCGCGTTGGTGAGCGTCGCTTCGGCGCGCTGCAAGTTAAGCCCGGCGCCAACAGAAAAACGTTCACTCGCTTTATATGAAATGGCAGGATTGATATTGATGGTTTTAAGCTCAGATTTAAGCGCGCTGTAACGCCCTACCCACCCATTGTCGTATTCGGTTTTAAGACCAAACGGGGCGTTGATGCCTATTCCCAGATGCACGGTATCGGAAATTGCTTTGGCAAAATAAATGTTGGGAATGAATGTTAAATCACCAGCGTCACCGCCACCACTTCCGCGCATGGCGGTTGGTGTGCCAAGCGCGCTGATAGTGCGTGAAGCATTGTTACTAAACTCGGCTGAAGGACGTATGGCATGTGCCGCAACAACGAGCTGACTATCTGGCAGGTAAGCCATGCCGGCTGGATTGAAGTAAATAGTGCTGGCATCTTCTGCAACTGCCGATGCACCTGCAAAGGCATTGCCCATGCCACTGGCATTTTGTTCAATGAGCGCAAAGCCTGCGGCATTTACCACATTAGCAGTACCAAACAACACGGCAGCCATGACGATAGAGTTAGCTTGTTTTTTATATGCCATAACGGTGTAGCCATGATGCTTATAGATGCTTTCATTATAGCCATCAAGCTCAAGTTAGCAAATTTTATCCGGCTAGCCAAGAATACTGTGTAGAGCGGATGATTGAGTTTTAAGTAAACGGCATTAAGCTTAAGCAGCTACTCATGTTCACGCGCATGGTTAAGGCTGTAACGCGGTAATTCAATCGTGATTGGTGTTTGACCGATTTTCACCTGACAGGCTAGGCGCGAAGTCGGTGTGAGCCCCCAGGCTTTATCAAGCTGATCTTCCTCTTCATCTGCAGCTGGCGATAACGAGGCATAGCCTTCGCGAATGATGATATGGCAGGTGCTACAAGCACTGACGCCATCGCAGGCATGTTCGATTTCCACCCCTGCGGCAAGCAGCGCATCGCATAGAATCTTGCCAGCCTTCACCTCAATATCCAAGCCATTCGGACAAACGTCAGGATTCGGCAGTACCTTAATTTGAGTCATAGATTGATACTTTCAATTTGTCTGCCAGACAGCGCTTTGTTGATGGACTCGTCCATACGGCGGCTGGCAAAGGTAGTGGTCACCGCATTCAGCGTTTCGGTGCATTGCCGTAATGATTCCAAGCTGTTGGCATCGCCCATAATCAGCAACTCCGCCAACTCGTAAATCTGACTCCAAATCTCGTTCCATTCCGGCTTGCTCAGCAATTCATGCCCACTTTCCGCCATTGCCGCCTCAGTGGCGTCCAGCAAGCGCCGTGCATCCACTTGCGCTTCACGCAAGGCGCGCATGTCTTTGTCATGCTCGGCATTCGCAATGCCAGCGCTGAGCATGCCGGTAATCTCGGCATCGGTTAAGCCATAAGATGGTTTAACTGTGATTTGCGACTCGTGACCTGTGGTTTGCTCACGTGCCGACACTGATAACAAGCCATCAGCATCCACCTGAAACGTAACACGAATGCGTGCCGCGCCCGCTACCATCGGTGGAATACCACGTAAATCAAAGCGCGCCAGCGAACGGCACTCAGATACCAATTCACGCTCACCTTGCACTACATGAAAGCTCATGGCGGTCTGACCATCTTTAAACGTAGTGAAATCCTGTGCTCTGGCACTGGGAATCGTCACATTGCGTGGAATAATTTTTTCGCTTAAACCACCCATAGTTTCAATGCCGAGTGACAGCGGAATCACATCTAGCAGCAGCAACTCATCACCGCCACGATTGCCTACCAAAGCATTGGCTTGAATGGCTGCGCCCAAGGCAACCACTTTGTCCGGGTCTAAATTGGTCAGTGGTTCACGATCAAAGAAGTCCGTCACCGCAACGCGTAAGTGCGGCATACGTGTTGCACCGCCAACCAGCACCACACCCTGCACTTCTTCCACTTGCAAGCCGGCATCGCGCAATGCACGGCGCACTGGGCCAAACGTTTTAGTTAATAGCAGCTTGGTGAGTTCGATAAACACCTCACGACTTAGTATCGCGTTAACCGTACTGTAGTTGGATAACGTACAGCTAATCTCGGTAATCGCTGCATCGGTCAAGCGCTCCTTGGCAAGACGTGCTTCAGTCAGTAACAAGCGCGTATCTTCAACCGTGAGAGCATTCAGCTTAAGCGACTCGGTTAGCCAGCTAAAAATAGCTTGGTCGAAATCATCGCCACCCAAAGCAGAATCACCACTCGTCGCCAGCACCTCAAACACGCCACGCGTTAAACGCAGTATTGAGAAATCAAAAGTACCACCACCCAAGTCATACACGCAATAAATGCCTTCGGAGGCATTATCCAATCCATAAGCAATCGCCGCAGCCGTAGGCTCATTGAGCAGCCTCAGCACAGTCAAACCTGCGAGCCGCGCCGCATCTTTAGTCGCTTGGCGCTGCGCATCATCAAAATAAGCAGGCACGGTAATCACAGCACCTGAGAGTTCACCGCCCAAGCTTTCTTCGGCACGCAGGCGTAATACCTTGAGAATTTCAGCCGATACTTCCACCGGACTAAGTTCACCGGCCACGGTTTTAAGTTTCACCATGCCGGGCGA
>JAZJYS010000053.1:0-14310 GCA_040390265.1 Pseudomonadota bacterium
TGAAGCGTCATGCAGAAGGTCGTCAGGTTGTTATTTTTGTGGAAGAAGCGCAAGGTATGCCCTTGGCAACGCTTGAGGAAATCAGGCTGCTTTCAAATCTGGAAACCAGGCAAGATAAATTGCTGCAAATCGTTTTGTTTGGGCAGCCTGAACTAGACGTCAACTTGAATGAAACCCATATTCGACAGCTGCGTGAGCGTATTACCCATAGTTTTAATTTAGGGCCTTTACAGACCAAAGACATTGGCGAGTATTTGATTTTTCGACTACGGGCTGCTGGTTACCATGGGCCACATCTGTTTACAAATGCTGCAATTAAAAGACTCTCAAGCGCAGCAGAAGGCTTGGTGCGGCGTGTGAATATCTTGGCGGATAAAGCTTTATTGGCGGCTTTCGCTGAGAATGCTTTTCAAGTTACACCTAAGCATGTGAAAGCGGCAGTTCAGGATAGTGAGTTTGGTGCTAAATCAACTAACCATAAAAAGTACTTGCAGTTGGTGTTGATAGTTGCTGGTTTGTTGTCCATATCATTGGTCTATGTATTGTGGAAGTCGCCATCAAATGTTAGCAATAAAACTATAGTGAATTCAGTGGTTAGTAGTTCAGCTAAAGCGTCGCCAAAAATAAGCTCAGCAGTTGCCGTTAAAGTTGAGCCTGAAAAGGCGATTGCTATGCCGATCAATAGCGTGAATGGTTTGAGTGCTCTGGCTGCTAAAGCTAATTCTACGATTGTTGTGCCTGTCGTGAGTCAGCCCGCAGTGGCTACCATCACAAATATACAAAAAGATGTTCCCAAAAAAGAAGCGGCAGTTGTTGCAGCGGTCGCCCCACCAGTAAAGCCTGTTGTTGAAGGTGTTGTGCAAAACGCTGAGAAAAAAACTGCAAAGGTTGCTGTGGTGAAGGCTATAGAAGCCAAGTCGCTGACGCTGGAAAGTCGGCTAGAAGCGACTAGGCACTTGTTGTTGAGTCGCTCGCCAGATACCCTGACGTTGCAAATTAAATCATTGCGTTACGGTGAGCAGTTTACGGATGAGCAATTAAGAACTGAGTTTGATATGACTCGTCGGCAATTAGGAGCTGAGAATCTGTATTTGTATCGCAAAAAGCAGAATGGTGAGGATTACACCGTAATTTTATATGGAGCCTTTGCGCAGCGTAGTGAAGCACTTGCCGCTTTGAAAAAACTACCAAGTCAAATTAAGGATAACAAACCTTACTTACGTACAGTAGCAGAAGTGAATAAGGAAATTGAGTAAAGACAGTAGAAGTCCCTTATAACTTGTTGTTATTGTTTGCAATTTTATTAATTTTGATGCAAAGTGTATCTAAATGTAAATTAGCGTAATAAGTTGGGAGTGAATACGTCGTGAAAAAGAGCAAAAAAACGTTACCGTCGTTATGGATTACGCTTGTTTTGAGCATGGCATCATGTGCGCATCAATCAAAAATAGAGTTATCAAAAGGCCATATTGATGGCCAAAGTACACCGAATAATCAGCCTATTGCAAAATCAGCCGCGGCAGCTATACCTAAGCCGGTCACAAATAATACTTATCTACCACCACCCAAGCCTAAGGCTAAAGAGCCTGTTTATAGCATAGTGGTATATGACACCCCAGTGAAGGAGGTGTTATTTGCCATCGCGCGCGATAGTAAACTTAATGTAGATATTCACCCTTCTATCCAAGGGCGCGTGACGTTGAATGCGGTAGATCAAACCTTGCCTGCGATTTTGGAGCGATTATCTAAGCAAGTGGATTTGACGTATAAAAAAGAAGGTAATGTGCTGACCATTACGCCTGACTCTCCCGTGCTAAGAACGTATCAAATTAATTACGTGAATATGCAGCGGACAACTAAGGGCGGAATCAGTGTTGCAAATGAAATTGCATCAAGTGCTGCGGTTGGCGCGGCAACTGGCGGTGGCGGATCAAATACATCTTCAACGTCTGTTGAGTCTGAGTCCAAAAATTATTTTTGGGATTCATTAATTCAGAATATTACAGATATTCTGAAAGAGAGTGATAAAGAGGTGCTTGTGAAGCGATTAGGTTCAGATGCGCGACTCCAAGCCCAATATGACGCTCAAAGTCGTGGCACAGGTGATGCTACGGTGAGTTCGCCTAAAGATGGTGGTAATGGTAAAAACAATGCTGGTACGGCCGGATCAAGTGCTGGTGGGGTTAGTGGTTCAGGTGATCAAAATGCGCAAGGTGCTGTTAACCAAAGTTCAGAAAAAAACCTGAAAGAATATAAAACATTATTTGCCGCTTCAGTGATCGCAAATAAAGAGACTGGCGTTTTGAGTGTAAGAGCGACTCAGCGTCAACATCAAAGTGTGCAAGAGTTTATCGATAGAGTGCAAGCTGGGGCTAAGCGCCAAGTATTGATTGAGGCTTCTATCGTAGAAATCACTTTGAATGACCAGTTTCAGGCGGGCGTTGATTGGAGTCGTCTGGGTAAAGGCGGCTCTCTTAATGGGTTTACCTTTCAACAAGAGCTCTTAGGCACGGATTTAACAGCGGCGCCACGCATGGCAATCGGCTATAACAAAGCGACTGCAATTGGTGATTTGGCTGCATCTATAAGATTGTTACAAACGTTTGGTAATACCAAGGTGCTTTCAAGCCCTAAATTGATGGTGTTGAATAGTCAAACCGCAATTCTTAAAGTCGTTGATAATCTGGTTTACTTTACAGTAAAGGCGGATACAACTACTTCAAGCACAGGGCCTTCTGTTACGACCTTTACAACAACGCCGCATACGATTCCGGTGGGTGTTTGGATGTCGGTAACCCCCCAAATCAATGAAAATAGTGCAGTCACGCTCAATGTAAGGCCAACTATCGCGAGAAAAGTCGGGTTGGGGATTCAAGATCCCAATCCTAGTTTAAATGTAGTAAGCCGAATCCCTGAAGTGCAAGTGCGTGAAATGGAGTCCATGTTGCAAGTGAGTAGTGGTAATACTGTTGTTTTAGGTGGCTTAATGCAAGATGAGGTGACCAATACAGATAATGGCATTCCAGGCTTGATGTCTATGCCCGTAATTGGCAAGGCTTTTAGTGCTAAAAATAATTCAGCAAGAAAAACAGAATTGGTGATCTTCTTGCGTCCAACTGTTATTAGTAATGCTAGTTTAGAAAGTGATGAGCTAGCCACTTACAAGCAATATCTTCCATCCCAGCAGTGGAACAAAAACCAAGACGCCGAGAGTGCTAGGTAGATAACGTCATGAGTTTGCTTATTAAAGCATTAGCCGCTGCAGAGAAAGATAAGCAGTTGGAAACAAGCAAGCAGCAGACGGGTGAGTACGCTGTTGATGATGCATTGTCTTTTGAGCTGGCATCATCCCCCATTAAGGCTGATCAAGCCGAGGCGGATCAAATAGACGCGTTTGCAGAGTTTTCTGAGGATAGTGCTCGCCAAAAATATGAAGATGAGTTTGATTTTGTATTATCAGAAACCCCTTATACGGATAGTCATTTATCTTTAGAGGAAGAGGCCGGTTTACCGCTAGACGTGTTGACTACAGGTAAGTATGGTACATCTGCACTTAATTTGGACAAGGCGGAAAATCTAGCTTCGAAACCTATCGTAAGTAATTTTGGTGCTCAGGTATCGACAGTTGCGACAGAGGTTAGTCAAAAAGCTGCGGCTAAGGTGTTTGTGGCCAATCAATCGGCGCAAGCGCCAACCTCAAAGGCTACGCTTGCCTTGTTAGGTGGTGCTGGGGCATTGATGATATGGCTAGGTTTGCAGGGTTATACTTACCTGCAGACTCCGACAGTTCCAAAGGTAGTGGTTGTGAAACCCGTATTGCCACCACCTGTTCAAGTCGCAGTATCCGAGCCTGCTTCCGTCACCGAGGCGGCACCCTTGTCGAAAGGTGCGATGGAGGCCGGTAATGATAGGCAAAATAATACAAGCGCCACGAGTGCACCAAGTGAGCAAGACTCCGACAATCAAACTATCTCGTCTAAAAATGAAGCCGTAAAGAGTGATGCTGCTAAAGAAAAGACACCGCTGGCATTCAATAAGACTGTGGCTAAGTTAGATGCTGATGCATATAGCCCCGATAATGAGGTGCCTAAAAAGGCCGCGTTGAGAAAGCCTGCCAATAGTGATGATGTGGTTCAATCTGACAGGGAGACTTCATCAAGGCATGCCCCAGTACGGTTAGTCAGTAAAGTGCCGTCAGCTGGCGTTGATCCTACGCTGCTTTCGGCCTATCAAGCCTTTACCCGTGGTGAAGATACCTTAGCTCAGCAGCAGTATCGGCAGGTGTTGCAACATGATGTACGTAACGTAGATGCGTTATTGGGTATGGCTGCTATTGCACAGAGACAGGGGCGTGATGCTGATGCCGCTGGATGGTATCAAAAAGTGCTGGAAGTCGAGCCTAGAAACAGCATCGCGCAGTCTGCGATTGCTAGTCCACAATCCGGTACAGATGCAGTGGCTAGCGAAAGTCGCATTAAAAGTATGTTGGTACAGCAGCCGGATGCAGCCAATTTACATGCCGCATTAGGTAATGTATACGCTGAACAAAATCAGTGGGCTAGCGCGCAAGAAGCTTACTTTAATGCAAGTCGATATGCGCCGAATAATGCAGACTATGTATTTAATCTTGCCATTAGTTTGGATCAGTTAGGCAAATCTAACCTTGCGTTAAAGCAATACCAACGTGCCTTGGAGTTAGTTCATAAATCTGGCGCTACTAGTCCGGATAGAGTAGCGCTTGAGGCGAGAATTCAGGCACTTCAATAAATGAATATGACGCAAAAACGCGTAGGACGCGCTAAGAAATATGATCGAAATCAGTCAAATGAATAGGTATAGAGCGTGGTGATGCTTGAGCAGCGGCGTAAACTCCGCCTAGGCGACTTAATGGTGCAGCAGGGGCTGATTAGTCAAGATCAGTTGCGTATTGCATTAATGGAGCAAGGCCACAGTGACGTACCTTTAGGCCGTGAATTGGTGCGCTTGGGTTTTGTCACCGAAGGCATGGTGCGCGATATTGTTGCGCACACGATAGGTCAAGAGAGTATTGATTTGTCCTCGGTGGTGGCTGATGTTGAAGCCCTGCAGATGGTGCCGCAAGATTTTGCACGCCGCTATCATCTGTTGCCGGTGGCTTATGATGACGCCACAAAGGTGATGATTGTTGCCATGTCTGACATGTTTAACGTGGTGGCGCTTGACCAGTTACGCGCGATGTTGGGCGGGCAAATTCAACTTAAATCTTTGTTGGCGGCTGAAGCGCAGCTTGAAGAGTATATCGACCAGTTTTATGGCTATGAGCTTTCTGTTGACGGCATTCTGCGTGAAATTGAAACTGGTGAGATTGATTACCAAAGCTTGGCCGCTGGCGGTGATGAATATACGCAGCCAGTGGTTCGTTTAGTCGGTGCATTATTGATGGATGCGGTGAAGCGCGGTGCCTCGGATATTCACTTTGAACCTGAGCTGTCATTTTTACGTATTCGCTACAGAGTTGATGGCGTGTTACAACAAGTGCGCAGCTTGCATAAAAGTTATTGGGGTGGCGTTGTTGTTAGGCTTAAAGTCGTAAGCGGTTTGGATATTGCAGAAACACGCGCACCGCAGGATGGTCGTTTGAATATGAGCTTATGCGGTCGTCCGATTGATTTTCGGGTGTCTACACATCCGACGATACATGGCGAAAACGTCGTGATGCGTGTGCTGGATCGTGAAAAATCTATCATTCCAATGGAGCGCATGGGCTTGCGTCCATCTACTCTGGACGAGTTGCGGTTAATGATGACGCGCCCTGAAGGCATATTAATTGTCACAGGCCCAACCGGTAGTGGTAAAACGACTACGCTGTACTCATTACTATCCAGCCAGAATACTGAAGCTGTGAATATCATGACGCTGGAAGACCCTGTGGAATATCCGGTGACTATGATGCGCCAAACTTCGGTGGCAGAGGTCAATAAGGTGGATTTTGCCAACGGCATACGTTCGATTATGCGGCAAGACCCGGATATTATCCTTGTGGGTGAGATTCGCGATACCGACACCGCGACCATGGCGTTTCGTGCGGCAATGACGGGGCATCAGGTTTTTAGTACCTTACATACGAATTCCGCATTAGGCGCTTTTCCACGTTTATCTGATATTGGTATTTTGCCGGACATTATGGCCGGTAATATTATCGGCGTCGTGGCACAGCGCTTAGTGCGAGTGTTATGTCCGCACTGCAAAGTTGCACATGTACCAGATGACCTTGAGCGTAAGGTACTCAAATTAAAACCTACAGATCATCCGCGCATTTATAAACCCAAAGGTTGCAAGCTTTGTAACCAAAATGGTTATAAAGGACGGATGGCAATCATTGAGTTGCTGCGAATTGATAGCGATATGGATTCACTGATTTCGCGTCGTGCACATTTGGATGAGTTGCAAAAAATGGCGCTGGATAAGGGTTTTGTTACGTTGGCCGCGGATGGTGTGCGTCGTATTCTAGAGGGCTATACCAGCGTAGCTGAGGTGATGCGTGTGATTGATCTTACCAGTCGCTTGAGCGCTTAATTTCATATGCCATCGTTTAATTACAAAGCCATTGATAAATTAGGCTACCCAGCGGTAGGCCAGATTGACGCGCTTAATGAGGTGGATTTGGAGATTCGCCTTGAACGCATGGGCTTGGATCTAATCACTTTTCGTTTGGCTGCAAAATCAACCAGTTTGTTTAATCGTAACAAGGTTAGCAATCAAGACTTGGTCATGTTTTGCTTTCAAATCGAGCAGTTAAGTAGTGCCGGTGTACCGCTACTGGAGTGTTTGAATGACTTGCGAGACAGCAATCCGAACCCTTACTTTCAAAAAGTGATAGGTGCGGTAAGCGCTGAAGTTGAAGGCGGTAAAATGCTTTCGCAAGCGTTGGCTGAGCATCCCAGTGTGTTTAGTGAAGTATTTGTGAGCTTGATTGATGCAGGTGAGCAGACGGGGCAGTTGCCAGTGGTATTTAATAATCTGTTTAATACCATTAGATGGCAAGATGAATTGATGTCGCAGACTAAAAAGCTCTTGGCGTATCCAGCTTTTGTGGCCGTGGTTGTATTGGGGGCGGTAGCGTTTTTAATGAGCTATCTTGTGCCGCAAATGGCTTCGTTTCTACGTAATATGGGTCAAGAGCTGCCTTGGAATACTAAGCTTTTGATGGCAATGTCTAATGCCTTCGTTAATTATTGGTGGTTAGTGATTGGTATTCCCGTGTTGGTTGTGATTGGCTTAGTGAGCTTTATTCAAAGCAGCCCTGCGGCGCGTTATAAGTTTGATATGATCAAGTTGAACTTTCCTATTACCGGGCCTATTTTGCATAAAATCATTATGGCGCGATTTGCTCGCTATTTTGCTTTAATGTATCAAACGGGGATTCCGATTTTAGAAGCCATTAAAATTTGTGAAAAAATCGTCGGTAATCGTGTGGTGGCAGATGCACTAAGCCGTGCACATGCCCAAATTAATGCAGGTGACTCCATGAGTGAAAGCTTTCGCAATGCTGGCCTGTTTCCGCCGCTAGTGGTGCGCATGATTCGCGTTGGTGAAAGTAGTGGTGCTTTGGATAAAGCCTTGCTTAATATCAGTTATTTTTATGATCGAGATGTAAACGATTCGATGCAGAAAATGCTTAAGATGATAGAGCCAGCACTTACCGTAATATTGGGCGGCATTCTTGCCTTTATTATGTTCTCCGTATTAGGGCCTGTTTATGACTCATTCAGTAAGCTCAAAATCTAAATAGCACGTCATTTGCCACTATGATAATGAATCGTCAAAATAAGCTAGTGTTGTGTGCGACAGCAGATCATCTGTTGGCGGGAATTTGGCGCGCTGGCAAGTTGCAGGCGCATCAGATTTTTATGAATGATGATGCCGGGCATCAATCATTTTCTACCTTTTTAGCACAGTTTCCGGCAACCCCTATTTACTTGATTGCTGATGCAGTTGAAGAAGATTATCGTCTGGAAAGCGTTCCTCATACCACTGGTGCAGCTAGTAGAGAGCTGATAGAGCGTAAGCTGAATCAGTTTTATCGAGGCTTGGAATATCGTACGGCTCACTTTGTGGATCGAGAGAAAGACAAGCGCAAAGACGATAGGTATTTATTTGTTGCGCTCAATAATGATGATTTCTTGCAGCATTGGATTGCCGCAATTCAATCGGTAGAGGTGCAGTTAGTGGGTATTTACCTACTGCCTATGCTTAGCCAGGTATTGTTTCAACAAGGCATCGCACAACAGTTTAAAATCACTGAGCCGCATATATTGTTGTGTAAACAATCGTCTTCTGGTTTACGACAAACCTATTTGCATAATGGCAGCATCCGTTTGAGTCGGTTGGTGCCCAAGGTGCCAACTGAAGCTAGTCTGCTAGGTTATTTTTATCTTGAGGAAATTGAAAAAACACGGCTTTATTTAATTAGCCAGCGCTTGATTACACGTGAGACCTTGTTAAATTTGGTGCTTATTCGTGGTGATGATGCCTCACAGTCAATTTGTCAGGAAATTAGCGCAGAGTCAGGATTAGTGTGCACCGATGTCAATGTCAGTCAATTGGCTCATAAGTTAGGGTTGCCTGCAAGTTTGGCGCAGCAAATGCCAGAGTTGCTGCAAATGCAGTTGCTCGCTAGTGGTCATCTCGTGGATAACATCGCACCGGAACCGCTTACTAAGCAATATCAGTTTGGCAGGCTGAAACAAGCAATCAAAGTTGCAACAATAGCACTGGCAGTGCTGGGTTTGGCTGGGGTTGCTTGGGTGTTTAAGCAGGGATTTGATCATCAGTCTGCATTCAATCAGGCCAAGCAAGAAACTTTGTTGCAACAGCAGCAATATGATGATGTCGCTAAAAACTTCCCAACCACATCCATTAGTGCTGCTGATCTAAAAACGGCGGTAGATTTAGATCACAACATTGCCTCGTACCCAAAATCACCACGGCGAATGATGCAGGTGGTGAGTGCTGCATTAGAGCAATCACCACGGGATAATTTGGATAATGTTCAGTTAAATAGGCTGCACTGGGCACTTACCAATGATATTAATATTAAAGATGAGGATAAACTTATTGCATCGCCAGCAACAGTGGGAGGCTCACAAACCAATACCAATCCAGCGATTGCAATAGACCCAAGCAAATTCAATGAGCTCGGCTTTGTCACTGCAGAAATAACGGGATTTACTGGGGATTATCGAGGCGCGTTAAATACGGTGCATCGTTTTGTGGAAAATTTGCAGGCGGACAGTCGAGTGGCTGCCGTCACAGTGTTGCAAGAGCCCGTTAATATGAGCTCATTTGTGGATTTGCAGGGAAGCACAACGGATGAGCAGTCTACGCAAAAGCAACCGGCTTTATTTAAGCTGCGAATTATCCTTAAAGCGCCAAATGCAGCCGAAAGTGCGGCTGAGAAGAAGCTGCCATGAAGTTAGATAAACAAGATTGGCGTAAACTGCAAACCCCTTTAGTCATATTGGGTGTGGTTGTGATTGGCATCATGTTGCTATTTGCGCTGGCCGACAGTTATACCAACAGTCAATCACTTGCATTGCAAACACAGCAAAACCAGCTCAATGCAGCTCGCCAGCGCTACCAGTCATCTGGCGCAGAAAAAGAGATGATTACGGAGTATTTGCCGCAGTATCAAGCGCTCATCAATAAAGGTTTTGTCGGCGAAGAGAAGCGGATTGAGTGGGTAGAGGCGTTGCGTAGCCAGCACAAGGCACTTAAGTTATTTGATATTAAATACAGTATTAGTCAGCAATCTGATTACAAACCAATATTTGCACCCAATTTGGGTAGGTTCGTGTTACATCGTTCAACGATGAAATTTGACTTAGATATGCTGCACGAGGGAGATATATTGCAGCTCACAGAGTCACTAGGCACAAATGAAGCGGCGCCCTTCATGCTGCGCGATTGTGAAGTCACTCGATTAAATTCAGGTTCGGCGCTCAGTAATCAACTCATCGCCAATTTGCATGCACAATGCGAGATGGACTGGCTGACGCTACGAGAGCCAGCACCTGTGCCGCTGGGGCTAGCGCCATGAGATACACGTTTAAATTATGCTTGCTGTTAGTTGGTGTGTTAATGAGTTTCGTATTACAGGGGAATGCTGCCGATAATGACGGTTTTGGTCGATTGTTTAGTCGTCCTGCCGAGCGTAATAAACTGGATGGTCTGAGGCAAAGCCAGCAGCTGAAAGTAATCACTCCACAAGAAAAAGACCAGTCAGAGGATAATGGTGATGCGGCACTTTCAGAAGTGCTTGACCCAATCACCATGCAAGGCTATGTAAAGCGCAATGACGGTACAAAGAGTACCCTGTGGATTAACCGCCAAGCCGTGCAAGAAGATAGCACTGTAGATAATGTACAAGTTGGGCGATTAAACCGTCGTGGATTTTCAAGTAAAGGCGCGAGCACGGAGGGTGTCGATGTGCAAATGCCTGCCAACGGTAAGAAGGTTAGGCTTAAAGCCGGACAAATGTATGAGCCTGAAACGAGCCAGATTAAAGAGTTGCATGTCATAGAAAAAGCAAAAAGACTCAATTTGGAAGAGACGGGCGTGATTGATGGTGCTGATGAGAAGCCGCGCTATTAGTCGTGCAGTTGCTCAGAAAGGTGCCGTGTTGATGATGATGGCGCTTGTTCTGTTGCTTGCGGGCACAACGGCTTTGCTTTCCATCTTAGATAGTAGCGGTGTCAAAATTAAGCAGGATAACAATACGGCTATGGCGCTGGCTTCAGCAAAAGCTGCGCTCATTGGTTTTAGTGTTAAATCTGTAAATGCAGGTACGCGCCCCGGTGATTTAATTCGGCCAGACTTTGCATCAGAGGCTACGGCCGATTACGATGGTACTGCGGATGCGAGCTGTCTGGATGCTACAAAAGTTAATGGATTGCCACTAGTGAGTGGTAGTAGTGGCGTGAACATGCGCTGTTTAGGTCGCTTACCCTGGAAGGATTTGGGTATCTCTATTCATGTACCATTAGAAGCAGACCCTAGTGGCATTATGCCGTGGTATGCCGTTTCGGCTAATCTGGTTGATCCAACTTGTTTGACCGTGCTGAATTCAAATACTTTGAGTCTTGTGAATAATCCACCGCCTGCGGCTTTGGATTGCTCTGGGGCAACATTGCCTTACCCGTGGCTTACAGTGAGGGATGGCAATGGGAATATATTAAGTAATCGGGTTGCTGCCGTAATATTGATTCCCGGAGCGGTGCGTGGTGCGCAGTCTCGATCAAGTGCAGCGTTATCCGCAGCTAGCCAGTACTTAGATTCGCTGATTGTGCCCGTCGGTTGTACTGCACCTTGCGTTCCAGGTACTTACAGCAATGCCGACATGGACAATGACTTTGTAATGGCTTCTGAAAATACGTCATCGGCTTTGGCAAGTGAGTTCAATGATCAACTTGTTTATATTACGATTGATGAGTTGATGGAGGCAGTCGTAAAACGCGCTGCGGGAGAAGCTCGTTCGGTTCTGATTGGCTACCAAAGTCAGAATGGGCACTATCCATATGCTGTACCGTTAGGGTCTGCGCTAAATAACTTCACTTCATCAGGAATCAGTACTACAGGTATGTTGCCAATTGATGGCACCGATACGTGCTCCTGTAGCTCTGGAACCAGCTGTACCTGCGCTTATAGCTTAGTGAATAGTGTTGCGCACACGAGATCTAGTGGAGGTAGTTACACCGTTAATACGGGATTGTGCACTCGCTCAGGCTCTAAATGTACATGCACTGGTGTTGGTCAGTGCCGGAACGCTTCATCCTCACGTAAGTTTACTTGCGTTGCTGGAGGAAGCTGCACTTTTGTCGGTAGCGGTACAAGTCCATTATTTACTTATACGCCCAAATCAACTCACGGAAATGTCACATCAGCATCATCTGGATGCACGGTATCAGGTAGCAATGCTGTATGTAATGCCAGTGGGTCTTTTAGAGTTGGCCTTAATCTACCGCTTTGGTTTAGCCAAAATATATGGCAGGACGATTTTTATTACCAATGGTCTCCTGCATCCGATTTGCAATTCGGTTCGCATGGTGCTATTGCTGCGTTAGTTATTGGCACTGGCTCGGTCATTACTAATACACCTTTTACTGCCAAAGGCTCAGCACAAACTCGCCCATCAAGT
The DNA here is from genome assembly GCA_040390265.1 of Pseudomonadota bacterium. GTDB lineage: Bacteria > Pseudomonadota > Gammaproteobacteria > Burkholderiales > Methylophilaceae > Methylotenera. The sequence goes on from JAZJYS010000053.1 coordinate 12,176, forward strand.
AATCTGACTGATTATCTGGATAGCATAGAAAATACCAATGGCAATATGCTATTTGACGCCATTGGTACGGTAAGAAACTCGTCGTACAATGACCAAATGTTTATCGTGGCGCCGTAATGAAAAAAACTCACTCAAACTATTTCTCTAATAACGGTTTTTCACTCGTCGAGATGGCTGTTGTGTTGGTGATTCTCACGATATTGATGGGTGGGTTGTTAATGCCATTAGGCGCACAACGAGATTTAAAGAATTACAACGATGCGCAAGCTGGTCTTGAACAAATACGAGATGCTTTATATGGCTATGCAATTATCAACGGCAAATTACCTTGCCCTACTACTACAGCAAATCCGACTGATAACGTTAATTATGGGCATGGAGATGTCACTTGCCCATTCACTGCCGCTGCTGGTGTTTTGCCGTGGAAAGATTTAGGGGTTAAAGAAGTTGATTCATGGGGGGGGCAAAGAAGTTTAACCACCGACTCATGGGCTGGCTACTGGGTTTATCGTGTTGACCCAGCATTTGCGACCAACTTTTCTTTGACTACACCTGCAAGCAATATTGATATTCATAAGTCAGATGGTACAAGTTTAACGAGTGGAGCTGAGCGAGCTGTTGCCGTGATTTGTACTACTGGAAAGGATTTGACTAGCAATGGGCAGAATGCCTCATTTGAAACTGCCGCTCCAGTGTATGAAGATGATGCACAGTCACCAACATTCGATGATATGTGTATCTGGATCACTCGCCCATCGTTATTTAATCGTATGGTGACAGCTGGTAAACTACCGCAATGAACGATAACCAACTTCTCCGCTATAGCCGCCATATTCTCCTTCCGCAAGTCAGTTATGAAGGCCAAGACAAACTCGTTAATAGTCATGCGTTAATTGTGGGTGCTGGCGGACTTGGCTCGCCGACAGCTTTGTACCTTGGGGCTAGCGGCGTGGGTACTTTAACGATTTGTGATTTTGATGTGGTGGATTTAACCAATTTGCAGCGACAAATTGTGCATACAACTGCATCTGTAGGTATCAATAAGGCGGTTTCTGCGCAGCAGACTTTGTTGGGTATTAACCCAGAAGTTGTCGTGAATACTGTTTGCGGAAAATCGACAGAAGATGACTTTGCAGAATTAGTTTCACAGGCTGACGTGGTGATTGATTGCAGTGATAATTTTGCTACGCGCTATACGCTAAACAGACTGTGCGTAATGTTTAAAAAGCCTTTGGTATCAGGTGCCGCGATTGGTTTTGAGGGGCAGGTGACGGTCTATGATATGCGCAATGATGCTAGTCCTTGTTACCACTGCTTGTTCCCTGATAATGGTGAAGACACGGAGCTACGTTGCGCGAATAATGGTGTATTTGCGCCGCTAGTGGGCATGATAGGCACTACGCAGGCTGCTGAAGCGCTGAAATTGCTAATGGGAATTGGTGAGAGTTTGCAGGGGCGTTTATTGTTACTAGACGCCTTGTCTATGGAGTGGCGCACTATCAAGCTGAAAAAAGATTCAGCTTGTAGTGTTTGTAACGCTTAAGGTAGTCTTGCTCGATTAATGAGCAAGACTGTTACCAGTGTTTATTTTCCGCCAACCAAACTTTTAACCGCACCTACCAAATCACCCGGCATGACAATGATTTTGCTGTTTTCAGAAGATGACATTTTTTGCAAAGCAGTAATGTAGCGGTCACCTAATAAGAACATAGCTGAAGCGTTGTTTTCTTTCACGGCTTCGGTGATGAATTTAATAGACTCTGCTGAGGCCTGTGCGGCAACCATTTGCGCTTCAGCATCTTTACGCGCGGCTTCTAGGCGCGCTTCAGCGTTCAGAATTAATGATTGTTTTGCGCCTTCAGCTTCTGTCACCACCGCTACGCGCTCACGTTCGGCCGCAGCTTGTCTTTCCATGGCTTCTTGCATGTTAGACGAGGGTTTAATATCTTGAATTTCAACAGACTTTACGGTTAAACCCCAGTCTAATGCTTCATCAGCAATGGCGGTTTTTAGTTCAGCTTTAATACGGTCGCGTGAGCTGAGTGCTTGATTTAGATCCATGCCGCCAATAATCGAGCGCAGGCTGGTTTGCACCATGTTACGCATCGCTTCGCGGAAATTTTCGATGCCATACA
>JAZJYS010000054.1:0-28672 GCA_040390265.1 Pseudomonadota bacterium
TCTCCCACAAGGTTTTATCCATCACGGTTGGCGTACGCACTTCTTGGTAGCCAAAGTCTCTAAACATTTGGCGCATATACTGCTCAACTTCTTGCCAAATACTCCAGCCACGTGGATGCCAGAACACCATTCCAGGCGCATCATCTTGCATATGGAAGTAATCAAGCTGCTTACCCAGCTTGCGGTGATCGCGCTTCTCAGCCTCTTCAAGCTGGAATAAATACGCATCCAAATCTTCCTTGTTACGCCAAGCGGTACCGTACACGCGCTGCAACATCTCATTATTACTATCACCACGCCAGTAGGCACCAGCCAACTTCATGAGCTTAAAGGCTTTCAGCTTACCTGTATTTGGCACATGTGGGCCGCGACACAAGTCGGTAAAACTACCTTCTGTATAGAGTGAAACATCTTCACCAGCTGGAATGCTAGCAATAATTTCAGCTTTATAATGCTCGTTTATAGATTTGAAATAGGCTACAGCTTCATCACGCGGCAATACTTTACGTATGACCTGCTCATCTTTTTTCGCAAGTTCAACCATTTTCTTTTCAATGGCCGTTAAGTCTTCTGGCGTAAAAGCGCGCTTATAAGAAAAGTCGTAGAAAAAGCCATTTTCAATCACAGGACCGATGGTCACTTGTGCATCAGGGAATAGCTCTTTTACCGCATAAGCCAGCAAGTGAGCAGTTGAGTGACGGATAATATCCACACCTTCTGGATTTTTATCCGTAATAATCGCAAGCTCAACATCTTGATTAATCAGGTAGGAAGTATCGACCAGCACGCCGTCAACCTTGCCGGCTAAGGCCGCCTTTGCTAGGCCTGCACCGATATTCATGGCAACATCTGCCACAGTTACGGGCACATCAAAACTACGTTCAGAGCCATCAGGCAAGCGAATTACTGGCATATCGTTTCTCTCTAAAACAACAAAAGCCACAAATTTAAAATGTGGCTTTTTAGTTAGCTAAATATATCTACAAAATCATTAAAGCGGATTATCTCATAACGCATGCTATCCCTGCAATTTATAGGCGCGACTAATTATCAGGCAACGTACTAATCACCTGCACTTGGCGCAGTGAGATAGCCCCTTAAAGTCAACTCTCCGGCGCAATCATATAGGCGTAGTCGCGCAGGCTTTGCAACACATCCACATGTGATGAACTGCCTTGTACTAATCGATCTAATTCAGCAAAGAAAGCTTCAAAATTCAGTGCGCCTGCAGCTCCACCATGCAGACGTTCAGAACAATGCAGCTGCCAAGCAACGTACTCACCCTCAGACAAGGTTTGCGGGTAATTACGCGCACGGTAGCGAAACAACAGCTCTGTCAGACGCGCGTCGGCAAAATGTGGTTGCGCTTGTGCCAAAGCATGTGGACTTAGTGCTCGCAATTTATTAAGTAAGCTACGATCGTTATTACCTACAAATCCGCTATACAGCGACTCATCCACATCGCCAACGTCAAACTCACGTTGAAAAACCTTTTGCCAAATTAGACTCAAATCGACACTTGATATTTTTTCTGCAGCGATTGCTGCATGCTGTAAATTCAAGGCTAAATCCAGACCACAACGCTGCTGTGCTGCCGCATCCAAAACTTTCAGATTACGAATCACGACTGGCGATTTATTGGTATGTATAGTCTTAATCGGCAAACGCACCAAGCCATCAGGCAGCTCATCACTACGAGTAAACATGCGCTTTTGGATGGCTACTACATCTAATTCAAACAACTCGCTAGGATCATAAGCACAATCCCAAACAATCACTTCATTTTTATTGCTTGGATGCATACCCAACGGAAAAACTAGCGCGAGATGTGCGCGCTCAGATGGAAACATACTCGACAAATGCAAAAATGGCTGACGTGGATTCAGATGCATTCCAATCTCATCATTCACACAATCTTTCTGACGCAGATTGAAGTAAAAATCGAACAGTCTGGGCTGCTTGTCTTTAATCAGCCTTGCCAATGCAATGGTCGCACGTACGTCTGACACCGCATCATGCGCTGCTTCGTGGGCAATGTGATTAGCTTCGGTTAAGTCAGTAAGCTTAAAACTGATTTTGCCTTGCTCATTACGTGGCCACTCGATACCTTCGGGACGCAAGGCATAAGTAACGCGCGCCAGATCTATAATATCCCAACGACCACAGCCGTTTTGCCACTCACGCGCATAAGGGTCAATCAGGTTGCGCCAGAACATAAAACGTGTAATTTCGTCATCATAACGAATGGTATTGTAGCCAACACCTATAGTATTTGGCTGAGATAACGCCTGTAATATCTGCTCGGCAAACTCATACTCGGGAACGCCATGCTTAAGGCAATACTGTGGTGTGATACCGGTAATCAGACAAGCTTCAGGCTCCGGTAAGAAATCTGGCGCAGGCTGACAAAATATCTCAATCGGTTCACCGATCTCATTAAGCTGCTCATCTGTACGAATCCCAGCAAACTGGGCGGGGCGAGCCGTTCGAGTACTCTTGCCGAAAGTTTCATAGTCGTGCCAGAGGAAAGTATGCATTTAATTTACCTATTGTTAAGCCATGTATTTCGCGACAGCTGCGAGACTAAGCATGCGAACATTACAATAATAATGCAGCTCCAAAACAAAAAGCCACTTCTTTAAGGAAGTGGCTTTTAGAGATATGGTAGGCAGTAGCAGATTCGAACTGCTGACCTCTTGGATGTCGACCAAGCGCTCTAACCAACTGAGCTAACCGCCTTTATTTATATTGTTTGCCTGATTAATCGGCATATTTGAGTGGAATACTTGCTCAAATCAAAACAGAGCGTGATTTTAGCCGATTGTGACCACGGGTGCAAACGCAAAACGCTATAATGCTTGATGTTATCTCATTACTCAGCGTTAAACATTGAATCTTTAATCGAAAAAATTGATCAGCATGGCTTTTGTGTCATGGATCATTTCATTTCAGATAGCGTTGCTCTTAGCTTAGCCGGCGAGCTTTCAACTTTAAACGACTCTGCTCGGTTGCATGCGGCTGGCACTGGGCGTGACCTTGGCACTATTAATAAACGCTTACGTGGCGATAGCATTTATTGGTTAAGTGAAAGTGAAGGTAGTCTGGCTCAACAGACATACTTCACACAAATGGAAGCATTGCGATTACGTTTAAACCAACGCTTTTACTTAGGCTTATTTGCACTAGAAAGCCACTTAGCCCTTTACCCTATTGGCTCAGACTACAAAAGGCATTTGGATCAGTTTGAGACTAGGGATAATAAGCAACAACCACAACGTCAAATCAGCTGTATTTTGTACTTGAATCAAGATTGGATTGAGAATGATGGCGGCCATTTAAGGCTTTATCTCAATCAAAAAAGTGACGTCACAGATTCCAATATACTTAGAAACTTACGACTGGAAGATTCACAGCTAGACATTTCACCAGTCGGCGGCCGATTGGTCATTTTCTTATCTGACACGTTTTATCATGCCGTATTACCTGCAAGTAGAGACCGAATGAGCCTGACTGGCTGGTTTTTAACTCGCTAGAATTTGATGCTAAACTAACCTTCTGTTATTGATGTCAGGGCAACTCGCTCAGAATTCCATTCAGTAAACTTGGGCTCGCATAGCCATCTGCTGGCAAATGCTTAGATAACTGATATGCACGAATGGCTGCTTGTGTTTGTAATCCAGGAAAGCCATCCGGCTCGCCCACATCAAACCCACGTAAATTGAGCAAGCTTTGCAGCTCCAGCATTTGCTGAAAAGTTAATGCACCAGCTTCTGCAGATTGCCCACCGACGATTCTGGATTCTTGATTGATTCGCTTCGCCAACTGCAACACTGACAAGGCATAATTAACCGAACGATTCCAATCCATAATCACGTCAAAGTTATCGAATACCATAAAGGCAGGCCCATGCCAGCCTTGCGGCAATAGAATCGCTGCCGAGGCACTTGCATTTACCAACTTGACATTTGTGTAGGAGATACTAGAGGTTGTAAGTAAGTGCGACTGGCTGGCATGCACTTTCTTTAGCGTATCTTTTTTATGCACTGGATTAACGTGCTGGTGTAACTTCATCTTTTTAGTCACGACACGCTTTACATTAACGACCGGTGGAGCTGCGCCACGCCCATCAACACCGATAACTTCTGCAACACCTCTAACACCCAAGCTATCCCAATCAGCAACTGGCTTTTTTAAATTCAGTTGCGCACTTTGCCAATCAAAATTCTCAGGCAACTTCACTTCAATCATGGCAAGCTCACCAGCATGCCAGCCTGCCTGCGATAAGTAATTGGCAGCAGATGCAAAAGCATCAGGCATTGAGTTAACAATGTCAATGTACTGATCCCCATCGCCATCTACGGCATAAGCCATAAATGTAGATGGCATAAACTGCATATTGCCGAATGCCCCAGCCCATGAACCTCGAAAATCACTGAGGCTAGCATTTCCAGAATCTATCATACGCATTGCATCTAACAACTGATTGCGAAAAAAACTTGCACGACGCCCGTCGTAAGCCAGTGTAGCAAGGGTTGAAAGCGTATCAATATTCCCCTGATAATCACCATAATTGGTTTCCATCCCCCAAAAGGCTACCAACAAAGCTTTTGGTACGCCATATTGTATTTCAAGCTTATTTAATAACGTTTCGTGGAGACTCAGCAACGCTCGTCCACGCGCAATCTTTTTCGCATCCACACGCTGATAATAATACTCAAGAAAAGGACTAATGAACTCAGGTTGAGAATGATCCAACTTGATAACATCTGGTAACAAGGCAATGTGATTAAGCGTGTCCGTAGCTGTAGCTTCAGAAATGCCAGATTCCATTGCCTCTTGTTTAAGCGCATCTGCCCATACAATGAAATCGTCTTCTGCCAGCACAGCGTTTGCATATAGTGCAAACCATACAACAACTAATATAGAGAGCAGCCTCATGCTAGGCACAGATTACCAACATGACGACTATAGGCATTGTGACAATATCGCCTGATAACCCGCCTTAAAATCAGGATATTGTAATTTAAAACCAGTAGCCAGCATCGCATGATTGCTTAAGCGTTTACCGCCTTTGATTGGAACATCGTCATGAGCTGTATTTTGAAGTTTCACTTTAGTTGGCAGCTGCGTTGTTAACCAACGCAACACTTCATACTGCGACACTGGCATAGAGTCAGTCACAATATAGCAGTTTTTAACATCTTTACCTGCTAGCACTTGTTGCACCAAAAACACGATAAATGCAGCAGCGTCATCACGGTGTATACGATTGCTCCAGCCATTCTGAGCAGGCCACTTTTCAGGAGTGGCAGCCAAGTTAATCATGCGCAACCTGCCCTCTCCATAGATGCCAGACAGCCTGAGCACAGTAGTGTTGCAATTGACGCTAGCCAGCAGACGCTCACCTTCAAGCAGGCGTACTCCGCCGAAATCAGCCGCTATAGCTTCAACAGATTCATCAAGTAAGGCATCTGTCTCTTGCCCATAAACTCGAGTGCTGGATACAAAAAAAACATGTTTAAGTTGTTTGTTTTCAGTTTGCGTAGCTAATACATTTTGCAAACCATCAACATAATGCGCTTTGTATTGTGCATCTGTCTGACCATTAGCGGCTACACAATAAATGAGGATTTCTGGCTGAAGTTGCTTAAGTACATTCAGACTTGCTGGCTGAGTGACATCTGCTTGAATGACATTAAAGTCATTATGACTAACGGCGCTACGCCTGACACCAGTGGTTTTAATGCCCGATAACACTAATTGATGAGCAATAACAGCACCAAGATCACCACAGCCGACAATTAACACCTGAGTCATACTGTAGTTAACAACGCGCTTGTAGATATTTTTCGGCTAAAAATAGGGCCGCAATCGTTTTGCCATCCGTGATTTCGCCATTTTGAATCATGGCAAAACAGTCAGCAAAACTGGCATCAAACAACTCCAGAAATTCATCAGCATCGCGTTGATGTGCACCTTGACTTAAATCCGTTGCAAGGTACATATGAATCACTTCATTTGAATAGCCTATGCATGGATGTTGCACACCCAACTTAACCCATTCATTTGCAGTGTAACCAGTCTCTTCTAATAGCTCGCGTTGACCAGTAACAAGAACTTCTTCATTTGCATCAATTTTACCGGCAGGTAACTCGATAAACACTTGATGTAATGCATACCTGAACTGCTTCTCTAGCAACACATTACCATTGGGAAGCACAGGCACAATCAGAACTGCACCAGGGTGTACAACATACTCTCGCTGACTGATATTGCCATTGGGTAAACGTACTTGGTCGCACTTTACACTAAGCATTACGCCTGAACATAACGTTTGCGAACTAAGGCAATGTTCAGTTAAGTCTAGAGGGGAAACTGACATGAAGGACAGGAGGCTGTACGCTGGATTTAACTAGGAAAATTAAACCGACTCAGACGCGCTTATTTCCAAAGCGCCTTGTAAACAAAGCCTGGGAAGGCGAACACGACAAACATACAAGCCGTAATTGCATAAAACTCCCAGTCCTGGTGTGCAACTTGACCGAATGTTGCGAATTCAGTATACAAAGCCACAGCACCGACCAAAAAATAGAGCACAATAAGTTCAAATAGGCACCAACCCAAATTTTTCGGGATATGTTTCACTGGCACGATATAAAACAGCTTATTCGAGAACCAAGGCAGGTTGGCTGCTAAAAAAATGAGCCCTAGCAATAGCCATGTGGTATTCAAGCTGCTCATCATTAACTTAAACTTTTAGTAATCGCGTAGGCACATATTTCCATCAGGCCTTCTGGCATTAAACCTATTACAAGTAAAGCCAATGCATTGATACCCAAGGCAATGCGCATATCAATTGGCGCTTGGATTGGAGACTGATCAACAGGCTCATCAAAATACATGAGTTTGATGACGCGTAAGTAGTAAAAGGCGCCAATCACGGCCATAAGCACGGCAAACACTACCAACCATAAGTAACCAGCTTGCAATGCCGCCTGCAATACTGTGAATTTGGCGTAGAAACCTAATGTCGGCGGAACGCCAGCCATACTGAACATCACGATAAGCATCAAGAATGCATGCCATGGGCTACGTTGATTCAAGCCCTTCAAATCATTCAGATTGTCAGCCTCAAAACCTTTGCGTGACAGCAATAAAATCATGCCGAAACCTGCTAGCGTCATGACAACATAGCTCACCACATAAAACATTGCAGAGATGAAACCATTCATACTTGCGCTCATTAAACCGTACAGTACAAAACCGACGTGTGAGATTGTAGAGTATGCCAACATACGCTTTAGATTGGTTTGTGCAATCGCGGTTACATTACCAAGCACTATCGACAAGACTGCCATGATCATTAGCATTTGCTGCCAATCAACTGCTAGCGTTTGCAAACCTTGAACAAGCATGCGGATAATAAAAGCAAATGCAGCCAGTTTAGGCACAGAGCTAATCAACATCGTCATTGCAGTAGGTGAGCCTTCATATACATCAGGCACCCACATCTGGAATGGAACAGCCCCAAGCTTGAAAGCCAAGCCAGCAACAATAAACACCAAACCTAAAATCAACACAGAGTGATTTGTAGCGCCATTCATCAATGCCGTATTAATTTCTGCAATATTAAGGCTACCTGTCATACCGTAGATCATACTCATGCCATATAACAACATGCCTGATGCCAACGCACCTAAAACAAAGTATTTCATCGCAGCTTCTGTCGCACGTGCATTATCGCGATCAAGCGCAACAAGTGCATACAGGCTTAATGACAACAACTCTAAACCTACATACAACGTCAGCATGCTTTGACCTGACACCATAATCATCATGCCAGTTAGTGCAAACAATACCAACGCATAAAATTCACCACGGAACATATTGCGAAGCTGAAGGTAGTGGCGGCTATAGACAAAAATTAATGATGTACCCAGATACATCATCAGCTTTAGCACATCAGCCATCGCATCATCTACAAATGTACCTGTAAATGCATAGCCAACACTAGGTGTATGTGTAGTAACCGTCAAATAAGCCGCAACAAGCAATGCAAACTGAGATAAGCCGTAAATAGCAATACGGCTACATTTAGTCAAAAATAAATCGGCAATTAAAACAATCATTGCCATACTTAAAATAACGATTTCAGGTAAAGCAGTAATGAGGTCGTAACGAATATTTTCCATGGGTTATAGACCTGCTGGCAGCTTGCTTTGTGCAAGATGGATAAGAAGTTGGGTAACTGTAGCGTTTGTCATATCGGTAAGTGGTTGCGGATAGATACCTAAGGCTAGTACCAAGGTAGCTAAAATCGCCATAATCAAAAATTCGCGTTTACTAAGATCTTTCAAGGCCGCAACATGCTCATTTGCGACTTCACCGTAAAACACGCGCTTCACCATCCACAGTGTATATGCCGCACCAAAAATCAAAGTAAATGAGGCCAAGAATGCATACCAGAAATTAGCTTGAATAGCGCCCAATATCACCATGAACTCACCAACGAAACCTGATGTACCTGGCAATCCGCTGTTTGCCATTGCAAAGAACACGGCAAATGCAGCAAACGTTGGCATGGTATTAGCAACACCACCATAGGACTCAATTTGACGACTATGTACGCGGTCATATAACACACCTACCGCCAAGAACATCGCGGCAGAAATAAAGCCATGCGACACCATTTGTACAATTGCACCATCCAAACCTAAATTATTGAAAAGAAAGAAGCCTAAAGTCACAAAACCCATGTGTGAGATGGATGAATAAGCAATGAGCTTTTTCATATCTTTTTGGACTAAAGCCACTAGAGCAATATACACAATGGCGATAAGTGACAAGGCAATCATATAGCCAGATAAGTGATGTGCTGCATCAGGCGCAATTGGCATAGCAAAACGTAAGAAGCTATAGCCACCTAATTTCAATGCGATAGCAGCCAATACAACTGAACCACCTGTAGGTGCCTCTACGTGGGCATCTGGCAACCAAGTATGTACCGGCCACATTGGAATTTTGACTGCAAATGCCGCAAAGAAGGCCAAGAAAATAAGCACTTGCACATTAAGTGGCAGAGGCAAGTTGTAGTAGTCGACAATCTCAAAACTGCCAGTACTATGAAACAGGTAGATAAACGCAACTAGCATCAGCAATGAGCCTAGTAGCGTATACAAGAAGAATTTAACCGTAGCATAAACACGATTAGGTCCGCCCCAGATACCGATAACCAAGAACATTGGAATCAGCATAGCCTCCCAGAACACATAATACAAAATAGCATCCAGCGCACTAAACACGCCAATCATCAAACCGCTCATAATGAGAAAGCATGCCATGTACTGCGCAACACGCTTTTCAATCACTTCCCACGCAGCAATAACAACAATTACAGTTGTAAAGCTAGTGAGCAAAATAAGAGGTACTGCAATACCATCCGCACCAAGATGATAGTTGATGTTAAATGCAGCTATCCATCTGAAGCCTTCCTGAAACTGAAAGCCGCCATCTGCAAAATTGAAGTGCGTATGTAGCGGGATAGTGACTAAAAAACTGATAATGCTGCCGATAAGCGCTAACCAGCGGGTAGTGCAAGGCTTATTATCATTAGCGGTAAGTAAGACTACGATACCGGCTAACACTGGTATCCAGATAGAAAAACTTAAAATATGCTGGGTAAAATATGCAACCATTTTCTTTTTATATACTTTAGTGAATTAAACTTTGGTGAAGAAAGTAAGCATTAAAAACACGCCAATAATCATGGCAAATGCATAGTGATAAATTAGACCCGATTGCAATTTACGCATCACACCAGATAATTTACCGATTAAATTTGCTGTGCCATTTACCATGCCACCATCAATGATTTTAACGTCACCAATTTGCCAGAGCTTGTTGCCAATAAAACGTGACCCTGCGGCAAATACACGCTCATTAAAACTATCAAAACCATATTTATTCTCAAGCACACGATTAACGAGCGAGAATCTTTGCTGAATTGCTGCAGGAATATCTGGGCGCTTCATATAGAAGAACCATGCCAAGCCTACTCCAGAAGCAGCCAGCACAAATGGTAATGACAAGAATCCATGCAAAGCCATACCTGCAGCACTATGGAAAATAGTATGCCAATGATGGGTTAGCTCATGCATAGCAGGATGTGCTGCTGTATCTACAAAAATAACACCTTTGAAGAACTCGCCATACAACATAGGCTCGACAGCACAGTAACCAATAATCAACGATGGCACTGCCAATAAAATTAACGGTAGTTTAATTACCCAACCTGGCTCGTGCGGGTCATCTGTTGGAGCAAGTCCGTGGTGATGATCATGATCATCATCGTGATGCGCATCATGTTTAACCGCACGCCATTTTTCAGCGCCGTGGAACACCAGAAAATACATACGGAAACTATAAAACGCCGTCACAAACACACCTACGAGTACTGCAAAATAAGCAAAACCACTTCCTGGAATGGTTGAAAACTTAGCCGCTTCAATAATGCTATCCTTTGAGTAAAACCCTGAAAGGAATGGCGTGCCAATGAGTGCCAACGAACCGATGAGCGAAGTAATCCAAGTCACAGGCATATATTTTTTAAGATTACCCATATTGCGGATATCTTGATCGTGGTGCATACCCATAATCACTGAGCCAGCTCCAAGGAACAACAAAGCCTTGAAGAAAGCATGCGTCATTAAGTGGAATATTGCGACTGAGTAAGCAGATGCGCCTAGCGCCACTGTCATATAGCCTAACTGCGACAGCGTTGAGTAAGCGACGACACGCTTGATGTCATTTTGAATCACGCCAAGGAAGCCCATGAATAAAGCTGTGATGCTGCCGATAATCATCACAAAAGAAAGTGCTGTTGTAGACAACTCAAATAGTGGTGACATTCTAGCTACCATAAAGATACCGGCTGTCACCATTGTCGCAGCATGAATCAATGCTGAGATCGGCGTTGGACCTTCCATAGAATCTGGAAGCCAAACATGTAATGGCACTTGCGCTGACTTACCCATCGCACCAATGAATAACAAGATGCATGTTACCGTCATTAACGACCATGAACTGTTACCAACTAGCGAGATCTGAGCATCAGCCATTTGTGGTGCCACTGAAAACACGGCGGCGTAATCCAGACTACCAAAATGAAACAATACTAAGCCAATACCAAGCAGGAAACCAAAGTCACCGACACGATTCACTAAAAACGCTTTTAAGTTAGCGTATATAGCCGTAGGACGTGTGAACCAAAAGCCGATCAACAAGTAAGACACCAGACCAACGGCTTCCCAGCCGAAGAACAACTGCATAAAGTTATTACTCATCACCAGCATCAGCATGGCAAAGGTAAATAAGGAGATGTAGCTGAAAAAGCGCGCGTAGCCTTTGTCTTCGTGCATATAACCGATGGTGTAAATATGCACCATCAATGATACAAAGGTTACAACGACCATCATCATGGCACTAAGACGGTCAATTAAGAAGCCAATCTCAAGTGTAATGTTGCCACTCTTTAACCATGTATATACGGCTTCGTTGAACACACGGCCAGACATTGCGTCATTAAGCACAAACACAGATAAACCAAATGCTGCACCAACGCCAAGTATGGTGATGATATGCGCGCTAGCACGTGGAAGGCGTTTGCCAAATAAGCCCACTACAATTGCTGCAAGCAAAGGAAGTAATGGAATTGCTAAGTAAATTTGTTGCATGGTCATTATTGACGCTTATCCTTTTAAACTATCTAGCCTTTTAGTGAATCAAGGTCATCAACGTTGATGGTGCGCAGATTTCTAAACAACACCACCAAAATTGCTAAGCCAATCGCAGATTCAGCCGCAGCAACCGTCAATATAAAAAACACAAATACTTGTCCGGCAATATCATTTAAGTAATGCGAGAAAGCAATAAAATTAAGATTAACCGCTAACAGCATCAACTCAATGGCCATGAGTAGAATAATCACGTTTTTACGATTTAAGAATATGCCAACAACGCTAATGGCGAATAGCAAAGCACCCAGCATTAGATAATGAGATAAGCCGACCATTATTTAGCCTCCCCAGATTTGTTTGATGCATCTGCAGCAGATTGACTCTCGTCTTCAAGCTCCACAACAGCATCCATTTTAATAATACGAATACGATCTGCTTTTTTCACTAACACTTGCTTAGCAGGATCCATTGACTTGCTCTCTTTACGATCACGCAAAGTAAGTGCAATTGCGGATACGATTGCCACTAATAGCACTACTGAAGCGAGTTCAAAGGGTAGTAAATAATCTGTATAGAGAACGCGGCCTAATTCTGCCGTATTACTGTAATCGGCTGGATGCATAGGCGGAGCAATCACTTTATCTGCCCCAAAGTTACGCACGCCAACGATCATCATCATCTCGACGGCCATCATGCCTCCAATAGGCAGCGCAATAGGCAGTGCCTTCCAGAAACCTTCACGCAATTTATCCAGATTAATATCTAGCATCATCACAACGAACAGGAAGAGCACCATTACCGCACCCACATAAACCAGCACCAGTGCGATTGCTAGGAACTCAGCCTCTAGTAACAACCAAATACCCGCTGCGGTAAAGAAAGCCAGAACTAAATACAACGCCGCATACACAGGGTTACGTGTAGTAATCACTCCTAAAGCCGCAACCAGCAAAATAATCGCTAGCGTATAAAAAACAATGTCTTGAAAATGTAAGCCGAAAAAAGTCATAGTATTGAGTGTTTGTCTAATTAAAATGCTTATCTAAAGGCTTTATCAATTGCGCGGTCTGCGGCAATTTGTTTTTCATGTTTATCACCTACGGCTAATAACATGTCTTTTGTGTAAATTAAATCACCACGTTGTTCACCGTGATAATCAAATACACGCGTTTCTACAATAGAGTCTACTGGGCATGATTCTTCGCACATGCCACAGAAGATACACTTGGTTAAGTCGATGTCGTAGCGCGTTGTACGGCGTGTATTGTCTTCACGTTGCTCAGACTCAATGGTAATCGCCATAGCCGGGCATACCGCCTCACAAAGCTTACAGGCGATACAACGCTCTTCGCCATTTGCATAACGACGCAGCGCATGCAAACCACGGAAGCGATTAGATTGCGGCGTACTCTCTTCAGGATACTGAACCGTGATCTTGGGTGCAAAGAAGTAACGACCAGTGAGCGCCATGCCTTTCAGCAGCTCAACCAGCATTAAACTTGATAATGTATTTTTAATTTTGTTAAACATAATCTTTAATGGAACAAATACGCCCAAGGGGTTTGCATCATGCCGCCTACGAACACAATCCAAACGATAGTGATTGGAATAAAGACTTTCCAGCCTAAACGCATGATTTGGTCATAACGGTATCTTGGAAAGGTTGCCCTAAACCACAAGAAGAAGAATAACAAGAATCCAACTTTAGCGAGCAGCCATAAGAAGCTATCAGGAATAAAAGGTACAGGTGACAACCAGCCACCAAGGAACATAAGTGCTGCCAGCGTTGCTACCAACCACATGTTTGCATACTCGGCCAAGAAGAACACGGCAAAGGCCATACCAGAATACTCTACATGGAAGCCTGCCACGATTTCTGACTCACCTTCTGCAACGTCAAACGGAGCTCGGTTTGTTTCGGCAACAGCACTGATAAAATAAACGATAAACAACGGAAATAATGGCAAGAAATACCAGTGTAAGATACCACCAGATTGCCCCATCACAATTTTGCCTAAATTGAGCGAGTTCGCACACATCAACACGCCAACCAATGCGAAACCCATGGCTATTTCATATGAAACTATTTGTGCAGCGGAACGTAAAGCACCTAAAAACGCGTATTTAGAATTTGATGCCCAACCTGCAATAATCACGCCATATACAGCGACTGATGTCATTGCCAGAATATACAGCAAGCCAGCATCTACATTTGCCAGCACCATATCCATATCAAACGGCACCACCGCCCAAGCAGCAAAAGCAGGCGCTATAGCTAACACAGGACCTAATAAAAACAGCCCCTTATTAGAAACCGTTGGCACAATAATCTCTTTAAACAGCAACTTGATACCATCAGCCAGCGGTTGCAACAGACCAAAATAGCCAACGCGATTTGGGCCTATGCGCACTTGCATATAACCGATAACTTTACGCTCAGCTAAAGTTAAGTATGCAATGGCACCCATCAATGGTGCAACAATGGCAACAATCTTGATTAACGTCCAGCCTGTAAGTTGAACGGCAGGCCAATAGCTGCCAAATAAGTTTGCAAGTGTATCTAAAATAGGTTGAAACATCGCCATCAGACACCCGCTTCCGCTACCACAGATTTATCACCTTGATTCTGAGCAGATGACAATTTCTCAATAGTAATATCACCCATCAAATCACCCAAACCGACAGTATCCTCATGTGCTGCAGCTACTCTTATACAACCCATGGCAACATGATTGTCGAGACTCGCAACGAGCTCTGCACTACCTTTATCCTGCTTAACAAGTACAAGCTCACCATCAACTAAACCAAGGTCAGCTAATTGTTTAGCGCACATGCGCGCCATTGGTTTGACGTTGTATTTGGTTTTTTGTAATGGCAATGAACGGCGCACAATAGGATCAGATTCATATTGCGGTACTTCACCAATCCGCTGCAAACCATCGTGCTTAATGTTAACTTCAATCTCAACCAACTCTTTTAAGTTGTTGTTCAAACTGCGCCATACAACACTGGATGGTTTTTCTCCGCCAAATACGGCTTCTTTTACCTGCTCGCTGGTTTCGTAATCGAACCCTTGTAAACCTAAGGTATTCGCCAATACGCGTAACACTTTCCATGCAGGTCGACACTCACCGAGAGGTCTAGTTGCTGCTGTAAAGCTTTGCACACGCCCTTCCATGCTCATGAAAGTACCTGAAGTCTCAGTAAACGGTGCGATTGGCAACAATACATCTGCATTTTCTAAAGCTTGTGATTTAAATGCTGTTAGCGCTACCACACACTCAGCCTTTTCAATTGCAGCTTTTGCTAATGCAGCATGTTGGCAATCCAACTCAGGCTCAACATTCAACAGCAAATAAGCTTTACGTGGTACTTCTAACATTGCGCGAGCATGCATACCAGTGCTGCTAGGCATCACTCCCATCATGTGCATACCAGTACTGTTTGCTGCAGCAGGCAAGATGCCACCTTTTGCGCCAGAAATACCACCGATAGCTTCAACCAGGCTGTACATTTCAGTGAATCGTGGATCGCTTAATGCCATGTTACCTAAGAAAACACCCACTTTTGGTGAAATCAGATCATAGCTTTCACCATGACCAGCCAAACTCTCAGCAATAGCTTGTGCATTAGGACGCACCTTGATATCCGCCAATAACTCTGTAAGTGACTTAGGTAAGCATAGTGAAATGCGTTGCAGGCCTGACATAGCCTTTAGTATTTGTGCCAGCACATTCACCATGTCATTTGGACGCACAATCACTTTATGTGCAATTTTCATCAATGGATCATTATCCAAAGGACTCACCACTGACAATTCAGCGCCGTTTGCTACCGCTTTGCGGAAACGTTGTGCTAATAATGGATGCTCGTTACGCAAGTTTGAACCAATCACGAGAATGCGATCTAGCTCTTCAATATCCTGGATATTGCAACCCATCCAAGGCGTACCTAGACGTTTACCATCAAGCCTGAAGTCAGTTTGGCGCAAACGATAATCCACGTTGCCACAATTTAGACCATTGGCTAATTTTTTAGCCAAATAACCCTCTTCCATTGTGCTGTTTGGTGAGACTAAAACACCTAATGCCTCACTACCGTACTCATTGGTAATATCTTTAATTTGCCCCGCAGCAAATTCCAGTGCTGTTTTCCAGTCTGTTTCCAGCCATTGCCCTTTGTGCTTAATCATTGGCACTTTAAGACGATCAGGGCTATTCAAACCCTCGTATGAAAAACGATCACGATCAGATAACCAACACTCGTTGATCGACTCTTTCTCACGCGGCAATACACGCATGACTTTATTGTCTTTTACGTGCACTTCGATGTGTGAACCCAAGCCATCATGCGGTGCAATGCTTGGACGACGAGTAAGCTCCCAGCTACGCGCCGAGTATCGGAACGGCTTGCTAGTAAGCGCGCCAACAGGGCATAAATCAATAATATTGCCGCTTAACTCTGAGTTCACGCTTTTATCTACATAAGCAGTAATTTCGGCATGTTCACCACGGCCAACCATGCCAAGCTCCATCATGCCACCCACTTCTTGCAAGAAGCGTACGCAACGTGTGCACTGAATGCAGCGCGTCATATCCGTACTCACTAATGGACCAATATTTTTATTAAAAACTACGCGTTTTTCTTCAGTGTAACGTGAACCGCTTGTGCCATATGCAACAGCAATATCTTGCAGTTCGCACTCACCACCTTGATCGCATATCGGGCAATCAAGTGGGTGATTGATTAACAAAAATTCCATGACGCTTTGTTGCGCCTCAATAGCCGCTTTAGAGCGTGTGAAAATCTTCATGCCGTCGGCTACTGGCGTTGCACATGCAGGCAATGGCTTATTAAATTTTTCCACCTGTACAAGACACATCCGGCAATTGGCCGCAACAGATAGTTTTGGATGGTAGCAAAAGCGTGGAATCGCAATACCCGCTTTATCCGCAGCATCAATAATAGTGCTGCCGTGCTCTACTTCTAAGGCTTTACCGTCAATTTCAATATTCAGCATTATTGATGTTCCACCATACTCTTACCATGCTGAATATAATATTCAAACTCTGGCCTAAAATGTTTTATAAAACTTAATACTGGCGTTGCAGCGGCTTCGCCTAGTGCGCATATAGTACGTCCGGCAATATTGTTACTTACATCGGTAAGTAAATCCAAATCTTCCATTTTGCCTTTACCGTTAACAATCCTATCAATCACGCGGTAAACCCAACCAGTACCTTCACGGCACGGCGTACATTGTCCGCAACTTTCTTCATAGAAGAAGTAAGACAAACGATGCAAGGTTTTTACCATGCAAGTCGTTTCGTCCATCACGATCATGGAGCCAGCACCTAAGCTGGATCTAGCTTTGCTTAAGCCATCATAATCCATCGTCGCAGTCATGATTGCTGATGCAGGCAACACCGCTGTAGAAGGCCCTCCAGGAATAACTGCTTTTAACTTGCGACCTTTCCAAACACCGCCTGTCATTGCTAGCAACTCGCTAAATGGCATACCCATTTTTACTTCATAATTACCTGGCTTTTCAACGTGACCAGATATAGAGAATAATTTTGTACCACCGGAATTTGCTACGCCCAAGGCTGCAAAAGCTTCACCGCCATGCTGCATAATCCAAGGAATGCTAGTATAGCTTTCAGTGTTATTCACATTGGTCGGTTTACCAAACACACCATAGCTTGCTGGAAATGGTGGTTTGAATCGTGGCTGACCCTTTTTGCCTTCAATTGATTCAATCAGGGCAGTTTCTTCGCCACAGATATAAGCACCGTAGCCATGCACCGCATACAAGTCAAAACTGAAATTGGTGCCGAATAGATTTTCACCTAAATAGCCAGCTGCTTTAGCTTCATGCAAAGCAGCTTCAAACGTCTCGTAATCTTGCCAAATTTCACCGTGGATATAGTTGTAACCTACACGTGCGCCTAAAGTATAAGCAGCAATTGCCATACCTTCGATAAGCTGGTGCGGGTTGTAGCGAATAATATCGCGGTCTTTGAAAGTACCTGGTTCGCCTTCATCGGTATTACAAACCAGATATTTTACGCCGTCGAAATATCGCGGCATAAAGCTCCACTTAAGCCCGGTCGGAAAACCTGCTCCGCCACGGCCACGCAAACCAGAATTTTTAACTTGGGTAATAACATCTGTAGCTTTAGCTTTCTCACTGACGATGCGCTTCAAAGCCGCATAGCCGCCTAACTTGAGATAAGTTTCTAAAGAGGCTGGGTTTTCTTCAGTTAAGGTGCGCAGACAAACCAGCGTTTGTCCCGTCAAATCAGTCATCACAGGTTTTGTAGTATTGGCAGCCATTATTTCAACTCTTCCAAAATTGCATCTACTTTTTCAGTCGTTAGAAACTCATGCATTTGTGTGTTGTTGACGTGCAGCAAAGGCGCGCCACCACAGCAACCCATACATTCGCCTTCTTTAAGGCAGAACTTGCCATCAGCAGTCACTTCATTAAAACCTACGCCCAGCTTAGATTTTAAGTGATCAACAATCACATCACTATCGCGCAACATGCAAGAAATATTGGTGCATACCGTAATCTTGTATTTGCCAACTGGTGATAGGTCATACATATTGTAAAAAGTAGCAACTTCCAAAGCCGCAATCTCAGGCATGCCGAGATATTTTGCAACTTCCGTAATGCTTTCTTTTGACAACCAACCACGCTCCGTTTGCACAATACGCAAAGCACTCATTACTGCGGCTTGACGCTGGTCAGCTGGATATTTAGTCAGCTCGTAATCAATTTTTTCTATCGCTTGTGGACTTAGCATGTTATCAATCAATTTTTATTAATTTAGTCTTGGTTAATTGTGAAAGTTACTATCTATCAATTTCACCAAATACAATATCTTGGGTACCAATAATTGCAACCAAGTCAGCAATCATGTGCCCACGCGTCATTTCATCCAAGGCAGCCAAATGCGGGAAGCCCGGCGCACGAATTTTCAATCGGTAAGGCTTGTTCGCGCCATCTGAAACCATGTAGATACCGAACTCGCCTTTAGGATGCTCAACAGCTGCATACGCCTCGCCAGCTGGCACATGAAAGCCTTCGGTAAACAATTTGAAGTGATGAATCAAATCTTCCATGTTGGTTTTCATACCCTCACGGTCTGGCGGAGCTACTTTATTATCGCTAGTAATGACTGGGCCTGGATTCTTACGCAACCAATCCACACATTGCTTAATAATTCGATTCGACTGCCTGAACTCTTCCATGCGCACCAAGTAACGATCATAACAATCGCCATTCACGCCAACAGGAATATCAAAATCCAAGTTTGCATAGACTTCATAAGGTTGTGTTTTACGCAAATCCCACGCAATACCTGAGCCGCGCAACATTGGACCAGTCATACCAAGCGCTAAAGCACGCTCAGGCGTCACCACACCCACACCCACCGTACGCTGCTTCCAAATACGATTGTCGGTCAGTAACGTTTCATATTCATCGACATAGGTAGGAAAGCGATTGGTAAAGTCTTCAATAAAGTCTAGCAACGAACCCTGACGATTTTTATTTTGCTCTTTGACTGTTTTAGCATTACGCAATGGAGACACTTCGTACTGTGGCATTTGCGTTGGCAAATCACGATACACACCACCCGGACGATAGTAAGCAGCATGCATACGTGCGCCTGAAACCGCCTCGTAGCAATCAAACAGATCTTCGCGCTCACGGAAGGCATACAAGAACACAGTCATCGCCCCAACGTCCAGCGCATGCGCGCCCAACCAAAGCAAGTGATTGAGTACGCGTGTGATTTCATCAAACATGACGCGAATATATTGAGCACGAATAGGCACATCAACGCCCATCATTTTCTCAATCGCCATCACGTAAGCATGCTCATTCGACATCATGGACACGTAATCCAACCTGTCCATATAGGGAACAGATTGCAAGTAAGTGCGATTTTCAGCTAACTTTTCAGTACCGCGATGCAACAAGCCAATGTGCGGGTCAGCGCGTTGAATCACTTCACCATCCAACTCTAACACCAAACGTAGCACACCGTGTGCCGCAGGATGCTGCGGACCAAAGTTCATTGTGTAATTACGAATCTCAGCCACGATGCGCTCCTTCGCTGCGGATTACACGTGGCACGTTATTGCGCTCATCAATCGTCACCGGCTGATAAATGACGCGCTTTTGCTCAGGGTCATAACGCATTTCAACAGAACCAATCATAGGGAAATCTTTACGGAACGGGTGACCAACAAAACCATAGTCAGTGAGTAGGCGACGTAAATCGGGGTGATTTTCAAACATAATCCCGTAAAGGTCAAAAGCCTCACGCTCGAACCAGTTAGCCACAGGCCACAAGTCAACTAAGGTTGGCAAAATCGGGAACTCGTCATCCTGCGCAAATACGCGCAAGCGGATACGATGATTGAGTGTAACAGACAAAAAGTGGCTAACCACGGCATAGCGCGCACCAGCATAGCCACCATTTCCATAATCCTGATAGTCCACACCACATAAATCAATCAACTGCTCAAACTTCAAACCCTCAAAGTCTCGCAAAGTCTCACATACCAGCAAGCAATCTGCCGCCGCACACTCGATGGTAACTTCACCTAAAGCTAGCACTTGCTTAGTGATTTTTTCACCCAGCGCAGCTTGCAAAGTAGTTATTAATTGATTTAATTTAGCAGACATATTTTTATAGTGTGATTTTGCGCATTAGTGGGGACAATTCATTAGCGAGCAATAGTGTTGGTGCGCTTGATTTTATTTTGCAACTGAATAATTCCATACAGAAGCGCCTCTGCAGTTGGAGGACAACCCGGCACATACACATCCACCGGCACAATCCGATCACACCCGCGCACAACGGCATATGAGTAGTGATAATAACCGCCACCATTGGCACATGAACCCATAGAGATTACCCATCGCGGCTCGGCCATCTGATCGTAAACCTTACGCAAAGCTGGTGCCATTTTATTCACCAACGTACCGGCCACGATCATCACATCGGACTGACGTGGACTTGGGCGAAACACGATACCAAAACGATCCAGATCGTAGCGGGAAGCGCCTGCATGCATCATCTCTACAGCACAGCAAGCCAAACCAAAGGTCATAGGCCACAACGAACCAGTACGCGTGTAATTAATCACCGTATCCAACGTAGTGGTAACGAAACCTTTTTCTAAAATACCTTCAATACTCATGACGCACTCAACCCTATTTCCATCAATCCCATTCCAAGGCACCCTTCATCCACTCGTAGATGAAGCCAATAACTAGCACACCCAAAAAGATCATCATGGCAACAAAACCAAACATACCAATCTCTTTAAGTACGATTGCCCATGGAAACAAGAAGGCGATTTCCAAATCAAATAAGATAAACAAAATGGCAACAAGGTAGTAACGCACGTCAAACTTCATACGCGCATCTTCAAACGCTTCAAAGCCACATTCATAAGGAGAGTTTTTTGCGGAATCTGGCTTACTCGGAGAAACGAGCTTACCCAACACTAGCGGCCCAACGCCAACGGCTAAGCCCACAAGAATAAACATCAATATTGGAAAATAATTTTCTAGCACTTGCTAGCCCCAAACCGAATTAGCGATATTAGTAATCAAGAAATTAATTGCTGGCTGATTTTTATTAACTTCGACTTAGCCAAACAAAACAAGACGCCATTATAAACCAAACTACAAGCGATTCACCTGCTGTTTATTGCATATTTTTACGTGAAATTATATTTTTCATATTAAATAATTCTCATTACAAAACAACCGCAACAAAGTTGGATGTTTTCACCAAATAGACAGATGCGTCATACCAAAAATTAAACTTGCAACTCCCGACTCAAAACACATTACTTTACCCATTCGAGATAAAGCCCACTAAATACGACGTTGAGTCAACGATTCTTTTTAGCAGGACGAGGAATCAGATGTGAAGCCAAAGCCGCACTCTTCCATAAAGGACGAACAGGGGTCATGCAGGCAACACGTTTTTTAGCCACAATAAAATATATGCCGCCAAACATCGTTGCCCTCAAATTATCCATAAAAATACAATGTTTATACCAACTCGCCCGCTCGAACGGCGGTATACAACAAGTCACTTCCACAGAAACAACTTCGAAACCCATCAAGGCTAGCCAATCCTTCATACGCGCCAACCCAATAAAGCTGCCACTCCACGGGTATGCCTTATTGGCAGAAAAAAGCCGTTTAACACCCGCCACCATTCCCCATATACTGAACGGATTGAATCCTGAGATTAACAAATAACCTTCATGCATCACAACACGCTCCGCTTCGCGCAAGGTCTGGTGAGGACGAGAACTAAACTCCAAGCGATGCGGCAACAACAAAAGATCCAGACTTTCTGCTGCGAACGGTAAAAAATCATCATCACAACATAAATGGTTATTTTGTGCTGCCACATTACTTTCTGAAGCCCGAAATCGATTAGGAATGCGAGAGTTACACAATAGATCTAATTGCAAATAACCCATCTGCAAGGCATTAAAGCCGAACAAATCAACTACAGCTTTGTCATACAATGCCTGCTCTTTAACTTGCAGATATTGTCCAGCAGTTGAGTTAAACCAACGATGCTGTTCATTCAATAAGCGTTGCGAATTCATATACACTCTACCTAATACGATTTATAGCGGCTGAATACATGAGAAACCACCAAGCTAACGATATAAAAATTATACTCATTCCAGCATTTATAGATAATTATATTTGGCTGATACACAATGGTACCGTTGCTGCCGTAGTGGATCCAGGTGATGCCGATGTTGTGCATAAAGCCTTAGCGCAATTAAACCTCAACCTGACAACAATATTAATCACACACCATCACCACGATCATATTGACGGTGTCGCTTCGCTTTTAGCAAGATATCCCAACGCATCTATATATGCACCGAAACGAGAGCGCTATCAATTCGAGCACACTCAGGTCAGCGAGCCGGACATCATTAAATTAAGCGATCTCAACCTTAATCTAACTGTCATTGACACACCTGGACATACATTAGGTCACGTGGCTTATTACTTTGAACCAGATAATCAATCAAACGTTCTTTTTTGTGGAGATACCTTGTTTGGTGCGGGCTGCGGCCGACTATTTGAAGGTACGCCTGAGCAAATGTTTAATTCACTGCAAAAACTAGCTGCATTACCGCAAAACACAAAGGTGTATTGTGCTCATGAATACACATTACACAATATTAATTTTTCCCTAACACTGGAACCAAATAACGCAACCCTTATCGAAAGATACAAATCAGCGCTCGAATTGCAAAATAAACAGCAACCAAGCATACCCTCAACCATCAAACTAGAACTGGCAACCAATCCTTTTTTACGTTGCGATAGTCAAGAAATTCAATCAAAAATTCAGCTGAAAAATGCACCCTTATCACAAGTTTTTGCAGCTATCAGAGAATTAAGAAACCATTATTAATCATAAAGATAGAAAATATTATCAATGTTAACGCTTAATTATATTCACTTAACCTGTATTTGCTTGACTGCGCACACCCCAGTTCGTTACCATGTCGCAACTTTATGGCTATGAGCGGCTACATGTTTCACCTATCAATTTTGCACATTTGTCATTTCATCAGTAACACCCGTGGTAATGCTCGCAACGAACTCACTCACCGTTTACTTTTAATTGGCATTACTTTAGGCAGTACATTTGCATACTCATCTAGTCATGCAGAATCCAACCTTGCTGGCGATGAAATCGTTATTTATGCGGACGATTCATTTAAACCTGCGCCCAGAGATTTTGGTAACAAAGACACTCGCGGTGAAGGTTCTGACACTAAAACTACGAGCCGCTTTGGCGATAGGTTTGAAAGTCAATTAAACAATGACACGAGCAATCAATCTGACATGATCAGTATCAATAACGACGATCTTTGGCAGCGGATTAAAGATGGCTATGCCATTCCAGACTCATCCTCAGAGCTAATCGCAAAACATGAAAACTGGTACAGCTCACGCCCAGACTACGTTAAACGCATGGTAGAGCGTAGCCAGAAATACCTATTTCACATTGTTGAGGAAGTAGAAAAACGCGGTATGCCTACGGAAATCGCTTTGCTACCTATGGTAGAAAGTGCTTACAATCCAAATGCTTATTCAACCAGCCGCGCTTCTGGCATCTGGCAATTCATCCCCTCTACAGGTAAACACTTTGGCCTGAAACAAAACTGGTGGGTAGATAACCGACGCAATGTCATGTTTGCCACCGATGCGGCCCTCACCTACTTACAAAAACTACATACCATGTTTGGTGCTTGGGATTTAGCGCTTGCGGCTTACAATGCAGGTGAAGGCACCGTTGGACGGGCGATTGAACGCAATCGTAAACTAGGATTACCTACCGACTATGAAAGCCTGAATCTGCCACCAGAAACTAAAAACTATGTACCTAAACTTCAGGCGATTAAAAACCTGATGACCAATCCGGGAAATTATGGCCTAAAAATCCAAACCATATCCAACACAGCCTACTTCACCAAGGTGTCGGCGCCAGCCCAAATTGATGCACATCTGGCAGCCAAGTTTGCCGAAATCAGTGACGAGGAGTTTCTTGCGCTAAACCCAAGCTACAACCGCCCAATCATTACAAGTAATGATGAAAAGCACGAGATCTTGCTACCGATTTTTGCGGCACAAACCTTCAGAAACAATCTGGCAACTTATGACAAGCCACTAGTCAGCTGGCAAACCTACTTCGCCAAGCGTGGTGAACGCATGGATAAAATTGCCAACAAATTCGGCATACAAGTCGCACAATTACGCGATGTAAACGATTTACCTAGTCAAAATAAACTAAAAAAGTCCTCGACAATCTTAGTGCCCAATGGCAATCGTGCTGACTTTAAAATTACTAATGCGGTCTACACTGCAGATTCACAGCAGCCAGAAAGCACCCCGACTATTACCGCAGAACAAAATTCAGCTAATATAGATTTAAATAGCGCTGGCAGCAGTTCATCGGATAATACTGAAAGTGTGGACGAGCCTGTAAAAGCACGTAGCGTCACCTATAAAGTTAAAAAAGGTGAAACAATACAGTCCATTGCCAAGCAATTCGGTATCAGCGCCAAGCAAATTTCCGCCTCCAACTCACTAAAAAGTAATCGTGTAAAAGCAGGCCAAACGCTTAAGATAGAAGCGGTTGATAGCAAAGTAAAAAGTCAAAAAAATAACAGTAAAACTAAAGCAAATAAATCAGACACAAAAACAAAAAAAGTGAGTGGGCGAGCTAAATCCAGCCAAAAGCAAACGAAATCTAAATCTGCAAAAGTTAGTACAAAACACAAACATCATTAACACAAACCCCATTTAATGAATGTAGCCCTAACATACAAACTAAATATCTTCACGCTGATTGCGTTGCTCTCGCTACTTGTTACCAGTTGCGGATACTCGGCGTCTAGCAAGCAAACAGATAACTCAACCAGCTACACTGAAAACTATCCGCCTAGCAATGGTGGCATGCTCATAGATGCCATGACGGGCGAACCGAGTGGTTTAATTGCCATGATTGCCGGCGAGTCAGCGGCATCAGCCATTGCGGGCAATATATTTAACAGCCTACTTAAATATGACAAAAATCTGGATTTAACGGGTGAGCTTGCCCAATCCTGGACAATATCGCCTGACCAAAAAACCATCACGTTTCACCTCAAACCCAATCTTAAATGGGCAGATAATCAGCCGCTCACCAGTGATGACGTGCTGTTCACTTGGCAAAAAGTCACCGACGAAAAAACACGCACGCCTTATGGCTCGGACTTCAAGCTAGTCACCAAAGCCGAAACGCCTGATGCAAATACTTTTCGCGTAACCTACGCAGCACCCTATGCGCCAGCGCTGGATACATGGGCAGGGTTACATATTCTGCCTAAACACCTGCTTAAAGATCAGGACATCAACACCACCGCATTTGCGCGTCATCCTGTTGGCAGCCACTACTATAAATTGGAAAGCTGGAAAAACGGGCAATACCTAAAGCTCACTCGCAATGCCAACGCCACACAAGGCCAAGCTAGAATCGACGCATTACTTTCTCGCATTATTCCAGATAAAGCCGCACAGTTTTTAGAGTTAAGCGCAGACAATATTGATTCAATGGCGCTTAACCCCATTCAATACGCGAGAATATTTCCAGCTAGACCGGACCTGAACAAAAACATCGCCCTTTACAAAGAGCTAGGCAACAGCTACACCTACTTAGGTTTTAACCTTAAACGCAAGCCGTTTGATGATGTTCGGGTGCGGCAAGCTATTAACTACGCAATCAACAAGCAGGAAATCATCGACGGTGTTTTATTGGGGCTAGGCGAACCTGTTGCATCACCCTACAAACCTGGCACACGCTGGAGCAATCCAGACCTCAAGCCCTACCAATATGATCCAAACCGTGCAAAAGCACTGTTAAAAGCCGCGGGTTACGAAGACCATGACGGCGATGGCATTTTAGACAAAGACGGCAAGCCTTTTAGCTTTGAGATTCTGACCAACCAGAATAAAGAGCGCGAATTAACAGGCGTGTTGATACA
Source organism: Pseudomonadota bacterium (assembly GCA_040390265.1). Taxonomy (GTDB): domain Bacteria; phylum Pseudomonadota; class Gammaproteobacteria; order Burkholderiales; family Methylophilaceae; genus Methylotenera. Next base: position 26,340 of record JAZJYS010000054.1, read on the forward strand.
ACGTCGACTCAAGGAAATAGGCATAGATGCCAATATTCGCGTGTTGGAATGGGCAAGTTTTCTGGGGCGCTTCATTAAACCTAAAGAATTTGATGTTGTGGTGTTGGGCTGGAGCTTATCGCTAGACCCAGACCAATACAGCATCTGGCACTCCAGCCAGCAAGCGCCGGGACAATTCAACTTCATCAGCTACAACAACCCTCGTGTAGATAAGCTGCTTGAAGCTGGTCGGCTAGAGCTTGATCCAGACAAACGCATGAAGATTTATCATGAGTTTTCAAAAATATTATTAGAAGATAGCCCGATTGTTTACTTGTCCGCAGGCTACGGCCTATCTGCAATTCATAAGCGCGTAAGAGGCATTGACAGCCCTGCACCACCTGCTGGTATTGGTCATAACACTTACGAGTGGTATATTCCCAAGGCTTACGCACGCACAGAAATGAGCGAGCACTAATTAAAATACGCCATGCTTAAATACTTAGTTAAACGCTTTTTATGGATGATTCCGCTACTGATTGGCATCAGCCTAATTTCGTTCTTCATTATGCACTTGGCGCCAGGTGACATCACTACCAGCGAGGCCAGCTTTAACCCCAAAGCAAGTGAAGAGTCCAGACAAAAATTGCGTGAATTATATAGCTTAGATAAGCCTGTCATCGTGCAATACGGCTTATGGATCAAGCGCATGGCTACACTGGATTTTGGCACTTCATTCGCCTCACATCAGCGCCCAGTGTTCTGGCAAACCAAAGATAAAGACGGCAATATAACGCTGGGGATGATTCAGGAAGCCCTACCTATTACGCTACTCATCAATATATTAAGCTTGATTTTAATCATAGGCGCGGCGCTGCCGTTGGGCGTAATTTCCGCACTCAAACAAAACCAACTGGCTGATCGTGGCATCACCCTGTTTGTGTTTATCGGTTTTGCGATTCCCGGCTTTTGGCTGGCGCTGATACTCATGTATTGGACAGGCGTGCAGCATGCATGGCTACCTATTTCAGGTTTACAAAGCATTGGCCATGAGAATATGAGTTGGCTTGCACAGGTTTCAGACACACTCAAACACTTGGTACTGCCAGTATTTATTTCCGGCATTACTGGTCTGGCAGGCATATCACTGTTTGTGCGTAACGGCATGCTAGAAGTACTGCATCAAGACTACATCACAACCGCACGCTCAAAAGGCTTGAGCGAGAATCGCGTAGTCTATGGTCATGCGCTACGCAATGCCCTACTACCGTTGATTACCATTTTTGGTTTGAGCATTCCCGGTTTAATTGGCGGCTCAGTCATTGCAGAAAGCATTTTCGCCATTCCCGGCATGGGCAAACTATTCTACGATGCAGTATTGATGCGCGACTTTCCTGTGATTATGGGCATTCTGACCATAGGCGCGGCACTCACACTCATCGGCAATCTACTAGCAGACGTAGCTTATGCTTGGGCAGACCCACGGGTCAGACGCGGAGTGGTGCAATGAAAAAAGCCTTTTCCAATCCACTCGCCATTCTGGGTTTCGTCATTATTGCCGGCATTCTATTGCTCGCTTTAATCGCGCCGCTCATTGCGCCTTATGACCCGAATGCGATTGATGTAAAAGCCATCCTCCTCTCACCCTCTTATAGCCACTGGATGGGGACTGACGGGCTTGGCCGTGATGTATTTTCACGTATGCTTTTTGGCGCACGTATTTCACTCATGGTCGGCTTTGTGGCCGTTGGCATCGCTACAGCGATTGGCATCGTATTAGGCGCGATTGCCGGCTTTTACCGCGGCTGGGTGGATACCGCCATTATGCGCACTGTCGACGTTATGCTTTCGATTCCTACCTTCTTTTTGATTCTGGCGGTGATTGCGTTTTTAACGCCTTCCATCTGGAACATCATGATCGTCATCGGCCTCACCTCTTGGATGGGCGTCACACGTTTGGTACGCGCGGAGTTTTTAAGCCTGCGTAATCGGGAGTTTGTATTGGCAGCACAAGCCCTGGGTGCGAAAGATACACGACTGATTTTCACCCATTTATTACCAAACAGCTTAACGCCTATCATCGTCAGCTCCATTTTAGGTATTGCCAGCGCCGTACTTGTAGAGTCGGGTTTAAGCTTTTTAGGCTTGGGCGTGCAGGCACCACAAGCCTCGTGGGGCAATATCCTCACAGATGGCAAAGAGTACATTCAATTCGCCTGGTGGCTCTCGCTGTTCCCCGGCCTTGCAATATTGATCACCGTGTTAGGGTATAATCTGCTTGGAGACGGGTTGCGCGATGCCTACAACCCCAGAAGCAATCAACGCTAACCTACAAATTAGCACTTATATATTTT
>JAZJYS010000054.1:28772-31687 GCA_040390265.1 Pseudomonadota bacterium
TATATTTTTAGAATTAAACAGGAACAATGTCATGGGATTTTTAGCAGGCAAAAAAATATTAATCGCTGGTTTATTAAGCAATCGTTCAATCGCTTACGGCATTGCGGCAGCAATGAAACGTGAAGGTGCAGAGCTTGCTTTCACTTACCAAGTAGAAAAACACAAAGACCGCGTTGCTAAGCTTGCCGCGGATTTTGACTCTAAACTGGTCTTTCATTGTGACGTTGCTGAAGACAGCTTGATTGATGCCCTATTCCCAGCCATTGCTGAACATTGGGATGGTATCGACTCTATCGTGCACTCCATCGCCTTCGTACCAAAAGATGCCTTAGATGGCGACTATTTGGAAAAAGTAACGCGTGAAAATTTCCGTATCGCACATGACATCAGTTCATACAGCTTTGCCGCAATGGCTAAGGCAGCCCTGCCAATGATGGAAGGCCGCAATGGCAGCCTTTTAACACTGAGCTACTTGGGTGCAGAACGTACCATGCCCAACTACAACGTGATGGGCTTGGCTAAAGCCAGTTTGGAAGCCAACGTGCGCTACATGGCACAAAGCCTAGGCCCAAAAGGTATTCGTGTGAATGCTGTTTCTGCTGGCCCGATTAAAACATTGGCAGCGTCTGGTATTGCGGATTTTGACAAAATGATTGGCTTCAATGAAAAACATGCCGCACTGCGCCGCAATGTAACGATTGAAGAGGTAGGTAACGCATCAGCATTCTTGTGCAGCGATTTAGCATCAGGCATTACTGGTGAAATCACTTACGTTGACGGTGGCATGAACATCACTGCTGCCGGCGTGATTGATTAATTCACAGCAAAATATCACAAATGTAATGCAATAAAAAGGCACTGCCAACGATACTGGCAGTGCCTTTTTACACAAAAGTATTCATAGTCCATCTGACCAATCGCCAAGCGATACTGGTTAACAAGCAATTAAGGTAAAAGTGGAGCATCATGGAATTTGAATTTTGGTGGTTGTTAGCACTGCCTTTATTTTTCAGCCTAGGCTGGTTAGCGGCGCGTGTCGATCTGAAGCAACTGCTGGCTGAATCAACAGCCCTACCCGCAGCCTACTTTAGAGGCTTGAATTTTCTCATTACCAATCAGCATGACAAAGCTATTGAAGCTTTCTCTGAAGCTGTGCAAGCCAATACTGATTCATTAGAGCTGCATTTTGCGCTAGGCAGTTTATTTAGAAAGCGCGGCGAAGTGGATCGTGCCATTCACTTGCATTTAAACCTGCTCGCAAAAAAAGAACTTGAACCACAACAAAAGCTGGCCGTCACTGCCGAGCTTGCGCAAGACTACCTAAAGGCAGGCCTGCTAGATCGTGCTGAAGAGCTATTTGAATCGCTGGATGATGACCGCTATCGTCAACCTGCTTTACGTGCTTTACTTGAGATTTACGTACGTGAACGTGAATGGGAACGTGCCATTAAAGCGGCAACTGAATTAGAACGACTCTCCGGCGTACCATTCAGAATTGAAATCTCGCACTACTACTGCGAAATGGCCGTGAAGTCTAAGTTAGCGAATGACACGCATACCGCTAGATTTGAATTAGACCTCGCACTCAATGCGAATAAAAACTGCGTGCGTGCCAATGTGTTGTTAGGCGATTTAGAATTAGAAGCTGGTGAGCACCAAGCCGCTATTTCGGCTTGGAAGCATATTGAATTCCAAAAGCCTGAGTACTTAGGCTTAATCGCCCCCAAATTACTCAATAGCTATCGCGCACTCAACAAGACGCAAGAAGGTCTGAATCTGCTACAAGGCTACTTACAGACCTATCGCTTAACATCATTACTCAATGTGCTGTTTGAGGCGACGCTAGCCGAAGAAGGCGCAACCAGCGCAGCCAAACTGGCACGTACAGAACTAATCAAAAAACCTAGCCTGAATACCCTAGACCAACTATTACAGGCACGTGCCATTGAAGAAAGCAATATCATCAACCCAACAGGGAAGCCTCTGGAGCAGCAAGACACGCAACTGATGCAGCAAGCGGTTCGTCACGCCATAGGCAACAAAACGGCCTACTATTGTGAACAATGCGGCTTCAAGGCCAAATATCACCACTGGCAATGCCCTGCTTGTAATGCTTGGGAAAGCTTGCCTGCCGAGCCTGTCACTATCTAAATTAATTAAGCCTGATAAAAAATGACCTCACTATCAAACTCAAACCATGTGAATGATCCAAAAATCGTCGTTGCACTCGATTACGCCGATGCAACCAGTGCCATGAAATTAGTCAATCAACTAGACCCTGCACTTTGTAGACTTAAGGTTGGTAAAGAGCTTTTTACCGCAGCAGGGCCAGAATTTGTAACGCAATTGGCACGCTCAAACTTTGGCGTTTTTCTTGATTTGAAATTTCATGACATTCCGAATACGGTTGCTAAAGCCTGTACCGCAGCCAGCAATCTGGGCATTTGGATGCTGAATGTACATGCCAGTGGTGGTTTAGAAATGATGCAGGCTGCGCGCCAAGCTGTAAACAACACTGAAAGTAAGCCAATTTTAATCGCCGTAACAGTACTCACCAGCATGAATCAAGAGGCATTAAACCAAATCGGCATTCAAACGCCATTGGCAACCCATGTACTGAATCTTGCCACACTCACGCAACAGGCTGGCTTAGATGGCGTGGTCTGCTCCGCGTTAGAAGCGAGCATGCTACGCAATGCGCTCGGCAATGACTTCTGCCTAGTAACACCAGGCATACGCCCCGCCAACGCCAGCAAAGACGACCAATCACGCATAGTCACCCCTGTTGATGCGCTGGCAAATGGTTCAAGTTATCTGGTCATTGGCAGACCTATTACGCAAGCCGTTGACCCACTCAAAGCATTAGAAGCTATTTGCGCGGATATTTCACAAACGAGTTAAGCCGCAACAATAAG
>JAZJYS010000055.1:0-3367 GCA_040390265.1 Pseudomonadota bacterium
ATGATGAGCCCACCATGTCCGAAAGTAGGATTGAAAAGGGCGAATGTCTGGTGCAATTTAATAATCTGGTGTCGTTTACCACATCGCGTGAGCGTGCCGATGAATTTGGTGATTGGATACTTGAAGTCAAAGTGCCGGTGGTTAAGTTGCTGTACTTTCCTGACATGCTGGCAAAGCCCGTGTTATCAGGCGAGGGAGAGGTACTGGCGCTAGGTGGCTACTACAAGGTACACGCGAGCTATGCTTGATACACCGCATGACAAGACACTGCATTCTAAAGCCTTGGGTGCTTATCTTGGCTTGGCGGTCGGGGACGCGCTAGGCGCGCCGGTGGAATTTCTGACGAAACGTGAAATTGCGTATAAAGGCACTCACCGCGAAATGACAGGTGGCGGCTGGCTCAAACTCAAGCCGGGGCAGATTACCGATGACACCGAGATGTCGCTTTATCTGGGGCGGGCATGGTTGCAGGCTGATGGCTGGGATGCGCGTATTGCCGCCGAGCAGCTGGCAGCATGGTTAAAGCATCACCCGATTGATGTGGGTAACACCTGCCGCCGTGGTATTCGCCGCTACATGTTGGATGGTACTTTGCATGGTGAGGCCTGCGATGGCGATGGCGGCAACGGTGCCGCCATGCGTATTCTGCCTATTGCTTTGGCGACCTATGGTGATGACGTGGCGTTTCAACAAGCCGCGTTGGAACAGGCGCATCTCACGCACTATCATCCATTGTCAGATGCAGCAACTTTATTACTTGGGAGCATGGTGCACTGCCTGCTGGCAGGGCAGGGGCTCAAACAATGCATCAAGCTCGCCAAAGCGCTGGTTGAGGCGCATCCACAGTTCAAATTTTCACCCTATCCCGGCCGCGCCAGCGGCTACATTGTCGACACTATGCAAACCGTGCTGCATCACTTTATTCATACCGACAGCTTTGAAAGTTGCGTGGTAGAAACAGTGAATTGTGGCGAGGATGCCGACACCAACGGTGCCATCGTCGGCATGCTGGCCGGAGCGCTATATGGTGTAGAGGCAATCCCACAGCGCTGGCTGGACAAGCTGAATGTTGCGGTTGTCAAAGAGATAGAACAGCAAACCACCGCATTTTTAAAAGGAGTTAAGAGATGAGCGTGATCGTATTTTACGAAAAACCCGGCTGTGCCAATAACACTAGGCAAAAGGTCTTGCTGGCTGCAGCTGGGCATACGGTGTGGGCTAAAAACTTGCTCGTTGAGCCTTGGACAGCCGAGCGCTTGCTAACCTTTTTTGAAAATATGCCAGTTGCCGAATGGTTCAATCGCGCCGCACCCAAAGTGAAGTCAGGTGAGATTGTGCCCGAGCACCTCAATGCTTACACGGCGATGGCCATGATGATTGCTGAACCGCTACTTATCCGCCGTCCGCTGATAGAAGCCGATGGTCGTCGTGAAGTTGGGTTTGATAAACATGTGATTGATGCATGGCTGGGTCTAAGCGATAAGCCAGATGGTGATTTGGAGCAGTGTGCGAAGCAGCATCAGGCAAGGCCTTGCCCTTAGTCTTGGCGCGGTATTTAAGTTAAAAAATCGGCGCATATTGCCATCCATTTGTAATTGAGAGAGAAGTAAGTGTTTTCTGATATTATTTAGAAAGAAGTTGTTCATTCATGGTAATTGTTGCAGTAAGCAATCGTATTCAATGTAGTTGTTTGGTGACCATCGTCCAAAGGCGGGCTACGGCACTAAATAAAGCGGAAGAATCGAGCCAAAGTCGGCTCACACTAACAAGTAGTTCAAGGCAAAGGCGTCTTGATAACGAACTCATTCTTTAATTTTTAGAGAATTGGTGCGTTATCGGACGCCTTTTTTGCGTCCGAAATTTGGCAGTCCAGTTTTCTTGTACGGGTTTCAAGTGCAGGTTTCAGGTAATGCCATCGTCATTTAATTTTTTTTGGCGGTGAGTGATGGGAGGCTTATCAGGCGTTAGACCTGAAAGTCAATTTGGAGAGGCTTTACTGACGTAGCAATTGCGTGTGTAAAGGCGCAATTGAAAGAATAAAAATAAGGTGAAAAATGACTTACTACAAAGGTTTTGAGGTGGATGACAGCTTGTATGCGGTGATCCGGCATATGAAAAATGTTGAGCACTATCGTGATGATTTGCAAAAGCAGCAAGTGGCTTGGGATTATCTCTCTGTACTTGGTCAACTGGCCAAGCTGGATACCGAGCTATCGCAAACGCGTAAGGAGTTTACCGAGCTCACAGGAACTTTGCTCAATCAATTGGGGCTGGAATTACTTAAAAAATCAGTGCATCAGTATGCATTTAAGGCGCAAGTGGCGATCAATATCATGATTCGCAATTTGTTCGAGCGCACCGCAGATATCGGCTTTTTAGCCACGGATGATGATATTCGCGCGTTTTTGTTATTACATAACGCCAAGGTTGAGTCAGCCTTGCTCAATGAAAAGCGTGAATATTTACGAGATCATTTCAGGCAGTATGCCGCTAAATATTCGGTCTACAACAATATTATCTTGCTGGATAGGCAAGGCAATGTGCTGCTGCAACTGGATGAAACTAATCCGGTGACACAGTCCAAAGATCCGCTGATTATGGAATCGCTACATACAAACGAGGCGTATGTAGAGAACTTTCGGCATAGCGACTTATTACCGAATGAGCAAGATAGCCTGATTTTCTCGTATCGTGTCGTTTCTCCGGTTGATGGTAGCGCGCTAGGTGTGATCTGCCTTTGCTTCCGTTTTGAGAATGAATGCGCAGGCATTTTCGGCAACTTGCGGGGTAATGATAATTTGGCGATATTCTCCTTACTCAATAGCGAGGGCAGGGTGATTGCCAGCAGTGCGGATAATTTGGCTTTGAATACCAAGTTCAAGCTGGCGCTGGATGCTGAATACAGTGTGGTGACTTATGATGGTGACGAGTATTTTTGCTGCACCAGAGAAACCGATGGCTTTCAGGGCTATCGAGGTGCAGGCTGGCTAGGGCACGTGATGGTGCCGCTGGCAAAAATGTTAAGTCAGCATACAGATACAGCGACCGATTTATCAGCCTCTATACTCGCCTCTATTATGCAAGGCACTTTGTTTAATGCTGAAATCAAGAACATTCCATTACGTGCCGGGCAAATTCAGCGCGAACTGAATCGCTTGGTCTGGAACGGCAATGTGCAGCAGGCACTGGATAAAAGCCTGAGCGAAGCTGAAGTTTCCAAAGTATTACTGAGTGAAATTAAACATACTGGCGTGCTCACCAAGCAAATTTTTGAAGAGTCTATCGCGGATATTCAAAAAACCGTGATTACCTCTGTGCTGCAAAACAGCCTGAATATGGCAGCGCTGGCGATTGATATTATGGATCG
>JAZJYS010000056.1:0-75762 GCA_040390265.1 Pseudomonadota bacterium
AACGGACTGTTAATCCGTGTGTCCCTGGTTCGAGCCCAGGTCGAGGAGCCAAATATATATAAAAGCGCACTCCTAACAGAGTGCTTTTTTATTGTGTCAAAACCGAATATTCCTCGATAGCTCAGTCGGTAGAGCAACGGACTGTTAATCCGTGTGTCCCTGGTTCGAGCCCAGGTCGAGGAGCCAGACACCAAGCCACTGACAGAGATGTTAGTGGCTTTTTCCATTTCAGCCAGTGGCGTGTCAAGAACAACTCGGGCGCAAACCAAAATCGCTTTGAAGCGGTTTTGGCAGTACAGGAACCCATTGGTTTCCAACTAAATATAAGGAGCAAGACCAAGTGACCAATGCACAACGCAGAGCACTCAGCCGCATGGCTGAAATGAATTCATCAAGTAACGGCAGCAAGCCTGAACCAACGCACAGTAGCGCATTCTGTCCACATGAGGCGGGTGCATATTACCTTGTCACAGTTGGAACTGTCAGCAAGATCATCAATCTACTCGCCAATGAAATCGAGCCGCCCGTTCGCACCTACGACATCACCACCATTCATTTTGAACAGGATGCGGATACTGGTAAATGGATATGGTTTGATGGTAAGGAAAAGCTATCTCCACGCAAAAACCAGGATAGTTGGCGCCTTGGCAGCAAGAAGTTATATGACACCCGCGAAGCCGCAGAGGCTGAGCTTCAGCGCCAGATGCTCAAAAATGGTGACCGGGTGACTAAGGTACATGACCTGCCTGACGATGTGACCCAATTAAAAAAAATCCGTAGTGCTCACCATCCAGACCGCAACAACCCAGATTCTGACCATGACCTCTATCAGGCGGTTATCGAGAAAATTGACAGGATGCGTGCGGTGAGTGCGAGAATCGAACCCTAACTTAACTGGACTTAACGCGTTTTAATAAACGTACAACTGCCCCTTACAGAAAACACTCTCAAGCATTAATATGCTACTACTCACAACACCCCTCACCTCATTGCAATATTAAATGAAACCAAAATCTAACAATTCAAACCAAAACTCTCAATTACAACAGGCCATTACCCTGCTTCAAGCGGGAAAGTTAAATGACGCGAGAGTTCTTTACAAAAAACTACTTATTTTCACCCCTAACAATACAGATATTCTTACAAATTTAGGAACCATTGAAATTAAACTTGGTAATTTAGAGGAGGGTGTGCGTCTAATTGATAAATCATTAGAGGTAAATCCTAAGCAGCCATTTGCATACAATAACCGTGGCATTGCACTAAAAAGCCTACAACAATTAGACTACGCACTAGTCAGTTATGATTGTGCAATCAAACTTAAACCAGACTATGCAGAAGCACTCGTGAATAGAGGAATTTTACTTCGAGACTTGAAACGATATAACGAAGCACTTATAAGTTACGATACTGCCATTGCTCTTGATCAGGCAAATCATGCGGCATTCAACAGTCGCGGCAATATACTTAAAGATTTGAAACAGCTAGATGATGCACTAGCCAGTTATGATTGTGCAATAAAACTTAAACCAGACTATGCAGAAGCACTCGTGAACAAAGGGATTTTACTTCGAGACTTAAAACGCTATAACGAGGCACTTACAAGTTATGAACGTGCTATTACACTACAGCCATCCAATCCGACTGCATACAGCAATCGTGGCAATACGCTTAAAGACTTGAAACAGTTTGAAGAGGCTCTAGCTTGTTACGAGCTTGCTATTACATTCAACCCAGATTATGCAGAAGCATATTGGAACCAATCACTTCTTTATCTTTTACTCGGCAATTATAAAGATGGCTGGAAACTTTATGAGTGGGGTTGGAAGAATAGCCAAAGAGGTAAAGAAAAAATATTTTCTAAACCACTGTGGTTAGGCAAAGCGTCAATACGACACAAAACATTATTGATACATGCAGAACAAGGCCTAGGAGACATGCTACAGTTTTGCCGATATATACTAAAACTTCAAGAATGGGGAGCTAATGTTATCTTAGAGATATCCGAAGGACTTATATCATTAATTGGAACGCTTAGTAAAAATCTAACCATTATTAAAAAAGGGGAACCATTGCCTGATTTTGATTACCATTGCCCAATGATGAGCTTACCACTTGCCTTTGAGACGACTGTAGAGTCAATTCCTGCGGTTACTCCATATCTTTATGCTGATGCTGTAAAAAAGATAACCTTGGATCAGAATTTAGGTAAAAAGACTAAACCAAGACTTGGTTTAGTATGGTCAGGTTCTGATTTCCACAAAGATGATCACAATCGTAGCTTGTTATTAAAACAGCTACAGCCACTATTACAATTACCTTATGAGTTTCACTCATTACAAAAAGAGGTGAGGGTCATAGACATGGAAACTCTAAATAAATCGACCAAAATACATCAGCATCAGGACAAACTAAATGACTTCTCCGATACTGCCGCTCTTGTTGATGCCATGGACTTAGTTATATCAGTGGATACCTCTGTTGCACATCTTGCAGGTGCTATGGGTAAAAAACTTTGGATCTTACTTCCTTTTATCCCAGATTTTAGATGGATGCTAGATAGAAAAGACAGTCCATGGTATCCAACAGCAACACTATTTAGGCAGCAAGAAATGGGAGATTGGAGTAGTGTTATTTCAGACGTTGTACAAGAATTAAATTTTACAAAATTCGAATAGCACTAATTAACTCAAATGCCTCAGCCTAACCATATCAAGAAGACTAAAGTTGGTAATCACCCGTTATCCTAGACAATCACAATAGTTCTAGTTTGTAAGGCTGCAAACGCCATCTGACTCATCTGGTTAAGATAGCCATGTCGGCGTTTACAGTTGTAAAACACTTCAATGTACTCAACGTCTGACTTTGCTGCATCCCAAGCATAGTAGCCACTGCGGTGTACCTTGAGTGCACGGCACATGCTGACAACCCTGAACGCCGTCACATGCTGGCAATAAAGGTGGACTTCACTCAGGGTGGCTGGCAAAGTACACGGTGGCCTTTTTTAGGATGTCACGTTCTTCCGTCGCGCGTTTCAACGTGGCATTAAGTCGAATAACTTCTTGTTGTAAGTGCAGCGAGATATTTGCTCACCTGCGGTTACCTTTGCATATCTGCTTCACTTAGCCATTTAAAAGGCTTTTATCTGAGACGCCCAATCGCTTGGCGACTTCAACGACACCATGACCACGCTCGGTGATTTGTTTGAGTGCCTCAGCCTTAATTTGTATATCTGATACCTTTCATTGCTATTTCTCCGTTCCTGTTTCGACATTATTATATGTCTAACATAACGGGTGATTACCAAGTGTTGATATTTTCAATCAGTTAACTATAAACGCATACGCGTCTTAATAATTTCTTTAAGCTCATTTCTTTTTACCTTCCCTGTATCGGTACGCGGAAACATGGCTAAAAAATGAGTAGTAATATGATCAAATCTTCGCTTTAAGTTTGACAAAATTAACTCATTTAGCTTCTTAGCTTCGTAGCCAGACTCTAAGTCGACGCAAACAATCAAATGATCTAATCCAAAGACTTCATTTTCGCAGATCAATACACAATCAGAAACCCCTTCAATCTCTCTGATCTGTTGTTCGTATGGTGTTGGAGATATTTTCACACCTCCCAGATTGAGCATATCGTCAGCTCGACCTACAATAACAATGCGGCCTGTTTCAGTCAAAAAACCAAGATCACTACTATAGTACCAACCATTATCAAAATGCTTTGCCGTCAACTCATCATTCCACAAATAGCCTCGGATGGAACCTGGCGAATTTATTGCAATAAGGCCTATTTCGCCAATTTGCAATGAAGCCCTACTCTCCGTTACGATTTTAACTTGAATGCCTGGATAAATTTCACCCGAACCATCACTAAGAATCTCAGCCACTTGCCCAGCTTCATTTGAAGAGTAAGTATTGATAACACGATTAGAAACTTTTTTTTCTAACAATTTACGAATATTGTTAGAAAGATATGCTCCAAGTACGCGTACTGTAGAAAGTCTATTTTGGATACTCTCATCCAAAATAGGAAGCTCAGCTATCTTCTCCGCATCACGTAGCAACAATGCTGAGTGGCTTCCTGGATATCTATTCAAATCAGATGAAAATTGTAGTATTGAAGAAAAAACTATAGTCGATCCTACGTTGAGAGCAATAAAGCAGCCAGCGTAAGCAGCTCCTAGCCATACTCCATAGGGACAAATAAAGTTTATTGAAGCATCAGGAAAATATAGCTTAGCCATTAGCTGTAGTTGATGTTGAAGTGCAGCTCTTGTATCAAAAAAATACTTTTTATCACCTGTCGTTGATGAAGTTCCTCCGAGAAAAACGTGATCATCATCATGCGGTAAAATATGACTCAGCCGCTTAAAGTCAGCATCCTCTACAGAGCAGCTGAGTACCGAGTTCAACCAAGCATCTGTAAGTTCAATAAGTACATCTGCTATGCAATTAACAGCCAAAGGAGCCTCAGCCAATACAACATCGCATCGATCAAGCCACCTCTGATCAGATAAATCTATCGTTGATAAATAAGCGGGCGTTGCACGTAACGCATCTATCGCTAATAAAAGCAAAAGACTGAGTGTTCGCTGATTACATTGGATCCCGATAACACTCCCCCTTCTAACGCCAGCCTTTTCCAGCCTTAGCGCAATAGCTGCAACGCTTTTAGCAACCTGAAGGTAATTGTGCTCTTTGCCTGAACTGGCAATCGCAATTGCTAATGGTCTTTCTTGAGACCAATGAAACACTGCTTGTGCTGGAGTGCGATTTTGCCAAGTCATTACATTTTTCCTATAGTTAGATTGTGATATCACTCAAGATCAAGTGAGTTAAAATATTACGGTAAAGGTAAACACTTAATACCAACTTTAAATCTACCGTTTATTATGCAATAGTGAACGATGAGGCTCTATTTACGTTATAAATACAGAAGATTTTTTTGACGTAAACTCAAGTATTGAGTGGCGCCCACAAAATTATTGTAATAATTTCACCAACTCGGTAAATTATAGTGGGTGCATTTTAATATCAAAGGCTATTGTAATCAAAAATGTAAAAACTCTATCGTATTGAAAAATGTGCTATATCGCATATATATAAGCATTCCATAACAATAACTAAATCATAAATCTAAAGTATACCTAGTGCGCAATAAGCCATGCTCCAAACTACACACCACTCACTCCCTAGCGGTCGTACAAAAGCCCTTTCACTCAAGCAACCCTACGCATGGCTGATTGCAAATGGCTATCTACTGGTAGATGACCGCACTTGGGGAACTCAATACCGTGGACCCATCCTGATTCATGCCAGCAAAGGCTTGTATGAGCAGTATTATGACTACATCAAATCCAGAACCGACATCCCGCTACCAGACAAGGATAAGCTTGGCTATGGCGGCGTAGTCGGCATAGCTAAGCTTGTGCTCTGCTGCCGACCGGGTGAGATACCTGAAGGCATCAGCCGCCAGCAACGCGTTCACTTTGGAGGCGTTAGTCAGGAATACTTTGGCTTTCTATTTGAGCAGGCAACGCCCTTATCGCTGATGCCATGCCCCGGAAAACTTGGGATTTTTGAGATTGACGTAGATGCGCTATTAACAGCACCGCCAGCTGCACAGGCTGAGCTGTTTTAGCGCTAACTGCTACCACCACTAATAACCCAAGCCACCAAGTTATTGCGTTACATCGCATTAACAAACAACCAATTGACCACATTCCAATATAGTTATATATTAATTAAAGTACGTAGCCACAAGTAAATACAAGCTTTAGCACCTCAGTGACAATAGTCACAGACACTAAAGTATCAACCATTTATCTTAGGCACACACATCAATCTAGCAAGTAAATATATAAAGAAAGTTGGATATATGAACGAAGCCGCTAATACCAAATCTGCTGATCAAACACCGCCTCCAAAAGAGGTAGTCATTTCCCTATATGCCGCGCAAGAAAAGATTTACCCACGCAGCACATTTGGCTATTTCACCAAATGGCGATGGGTAATGATTTGGCTCACTCAAATTGTTTTCTATGGTTTACCGTGGCTAGAATGGGGTCATAGACAAGCCCTGTTATTTGACTTGGGCACTAGACGCTTCTATATATTCCACCTTGTGCTGTATCCGCAAGATTTAATTTATCTGACGGCAATTCTCATTATCTCCGCACTATCGCTGTTCTTATTTACCGCCATCGCAGGGCGATTATGGTGTGGTTACACTTGTCCGCAAACCGTATATACGGAAATTTTTCTCTGGATAGAACATAAGATTGAGGGGGATCGTGCTGCGCGCATGAAGCTAGACTCCTCGGATATGTCCCTTAAAAAGTTATCTAAAAAAGGTGCTAAACACTTTGTCTGGATTGCATTCGCGCTGTGGACTGGCTTTACGTTTGTAGGTTACTTCACTCCGATACGTGAACTTGCCTCATCGTTTGCAAACTTTTCACTTGGCCCATGGGAAACGTTCTGGGTATTTTTCTATGGTTTTGCTACCTATGGCAACGCAGGCTTTATGCGTGAGCAAGTGTGTAAATACATGTGCCCTTATGCACGTTTTCAGAGTGCTATGTTTGACGATGACACATTGATTGTGACCTACGACGAGGCACGCGGCGAACCTAGAGGCAAGGCCTCTCGCAAGGGAGAGTTAGATACCAATCAACAAGGCGCCTGTGTCGATTGTAGCTTGTGTGTACAAGTGTGCCCTACCGGCATTGATATTCGCAAAGGATTGCAATATGAATGCATCGGTTGCGGCGCCTGTGCTGACATATGCGACACCGTGATGGATAAGATGGGTTATGCGCGCGGCTTGGTGAAATACTCAACGCAAAACGCAATCAATAACAAGTGGACGCACCAACAGATGCTGCAACGCATTTTGCGACCACGCGTTATTCTTTATAGCAGCATACTAGGATTAATCATACTCGGCTTGCTGGTTAGCTTGTGGCTAAGAACACCGTTCCGAGTAGATATCGTTCGTGACCGTGGTGTCATGGCACGTATTTCAGATGATGGTATGTTGGAAAATGTGTACCGCATACAAATCATGAATGGCACGGAAGAAACGCAACATTACAAACTCAGCGCGACAGGCCTTGAAGGACTGAAACTTGAGACCGAACAAGATGAAGAGCATGCTGAAAAAGAGGACTATAACCACACCATTATCGTTAACCCAGCAGAGGCACGCTGGCTGATTGTGGACTTAAAGATCCCAGATGGCAGCGCAGCAACTGGCTCACATAAGATTCAGTTCGAGGTTGAAGCGGTTGAAAGTAAAGAGGCTGTGAAAGAGAAATCGATATTTTTAGTGCCTAGGTAACTCTTAGTACCTAGATAACTAGGTACATGGATAACTTAATACATGGATAGCAACTATCAACCATAAAGTGAGTCGAAATTTTAGATAACTCATTAAGATGAAGTGCATCATGCCGCACTTCATCTTAAGCACTTTAGGCCTACACTAAACATGATTAATAGGTATTTCAATCATCTTAAACAACTAAAAGACGCCAAAAAATCCAGTCGATTAGCGATTGAAATCACGGTCATTCTGACCGTCAAGATAATACTGTTATGGCTGCTGTGGGCGGCATATTTTTCCCAGCCGATTGCCAAAGATGCAAGGCAATTAGCAGTCACACGAATGATATTGAATCACCCTGACTAACAAGGCGCTTACCCTATGCTACCGTCCGCTGAAGTTGTTGATCTTTCCCGCTTACAATTTGGTGCGACAGCGCTCTACCACTTTCTATTTGTACCGCTGACACTGGGCATGACGTGGATATTGGTGATTATGGAATCTGTGTATGTCATGACTGGCAAACAGGTTTACAAGGACATGACCAAGTTCTGGGGCAAGTTGTTCGGCATCAACTTTGCAATGGGTGTCACCACTGGCATCACCATGGAGTTTCAGTTTGGCACCAATTGGGCGTATTACTCCCATTACGTAGGCGACATATTCGGCGCGCCACTTGCGATTGAAGGCTTAATGGCATTTTTTCTGGAATCCACATTCGTCGGCTTGTTTTTCTTTGGCTGGGATAAGCTCTCCAAAGAGAAACATCTCATGGTGACTTTTCTGGTCGCACTTGGCTCTAACCTCTCCGCCTTGTGGATTCTTATTGCCAATGGCTGGATGCAAAATCCAGTTGGCGCCGAATTCAATTATGAAACCATGCGCATGGAAATGACCAGCTTTGCCGCGCTCATTTTCAACCCGGTTGCACAGGTAAAGTTTGTGCATACCGTCGCCGCAGGCTACACAGCCGCATCCATGTTTGTCTTGGGCATTTCGTCATGGTACTTACTCAAAAAGCGTGATGTTGGTTTTGCGTTGCGCTCTATTGCGGTGGCATCAGGCTTTGGTCTGGCATCCATACTCTCGGCGATTGTCTTAGGGGATGAATCAGGTTACGCCACGGGTGAAGTGCAAAAGGTCAAACTAGCGGCGATTGAAGCAGAATGGCACACCGAACCAGCACCGGCCGCCTTCACGGCGTTTGGGCTACCCAATCAGGCAGAAGAACGTACAGATTACGCAATTAAAATCCCATATCTATTGGGCATCATTGCAACACGCTCTCTGGATGAAGAGGTCACTGGGCTGATTGACATTAAAAATCAAAATGAAGCACGCATCCGCAACGGTATGCAATCGTATGCAGACTTGCAACGTGTAAAGAATGGCGATAAATCTGAAGCCGCGATTGCCACCTTTGAAAAATCCAAACAGGATTTAGGTTTTGGTTTGCTACTCAAAAAATACACCCCGAATGTAACAGATGCCACTGAGGCACAAATCAAACAAGCCGCCACAGACACCATTCCTAACGTATTTACCCTCTTCTGGTCATTCCGCGTGATGGTTGCTATGGGCTTGCTCATGCTGTTCATCTTTGCAGCATCATTCTACTTTACCGCCAAGCGCACGATTAGCCGGCAAACATGGCTACTGAGATTGGCTCTATTCGCAATACCCGCCCCGTGGATAGCCGCAGAAACAGGCTGGATTGTCGCTGAAATGGGGCGCCAGCCGTGGACAATATCCGGCATATTACCTACGCATTTATCTACATCCTCATTAACGACGGGTAATCTTTATTTTAGCTTGGCAGGCTTTATCGGTTTCTACACACTGTTACTGATTGTCGAGATGTTACTAATGTTTAAATATGCTCGACTAGGGCCCTCCAGCTTGCACACAGGCCGCTACTTTTTTGAAACAGATCAACCTGCAGCCACTCACGCATAGGAAAGCACATCATGACACTCTTCGATTATGAAATGCTAAAGCTCATCTGGTGGCTGTTTATTGGTGTACTGCTCATCGGTTTTGCAGTGATGGATGGCTTTGATATGGGCGTAGCTGCCTGGCTACCTTTTTTGGGTAAAACAGATGATGAACGCAGAGTCATCATCAACACCATTGGCCCGACTTGGGAAGGCAACCAGACTTGGCTGATTACCGCAGGCGGTGCTATTTTTGCAGCATGGCCACTGGTCTACGCCGCAGCTTTTTCAGGGCTATACGTTGCGCTATTACTCGTGCTATTTGCGTTATTCTTCCGCCCTGTCGGCTTTGACTATCGCAGTAAGTTAGCGAATCCACGCTGGCGCAATGGCTGGGACTGGGCGCTGTTCGCAGGTGGTGCAATTCCAGCATTAGTATTCGGCGTAGCATTCGGCAACCTGCTCATCGGCTTACCTTTCTATTATGACGACACCTTACGCTCGTTTTATACAGGTAGCTTTTGGGCATTACTAAACCCTTTCGCACTGCTATGCGGCATAGTCAGCTTAAGTATGCTGATGATGCACGGTGCAATTTACCTACAGTTACGCACCGATAGCTCAGTACAAAAACGTGCCCAGACAGCGGCGCTGATAATGGGGGTTGTGTGTGCTGCCAGCTTTGCGCTCGCTGGTATCTGGATTGCTTATGGCATTGATGGTTACGTAATTACATCTACGCAAAATGCCAACATTGCGCTCAATCCACTCACAAAAACTGTAGCAAAATCTACAGGGGCATGGCTCAGCAATTACCACACTTACCCATGGATGATGTTTGCACCCATCGCAGGTTTTACTGGCATTGCCTTAGCGCTAATAAGTGCTCGACTCAAACGTGAGCGCACCGCCTTTATCTTCAGTAGCATTGCCATTGCAGGCATTATTTTAACAGCGGGCTTTTCCATGTACCCGTTCATTATGCCTTCCAGCACAAACCCCATTAGCAGCTTAACCATATGGGATGCCGTTTCCAGCAAAAAGACATTGGGCATTATGTTGATAGTCACCCTCATTTTTCTGCCTCTGATTATGATTTATACGTCGTGGGTATATCGTGTACTACGTGGAAAAGTGACAGTTCAGTCAATTAAAGACAATACACATACAGCCTATTAATGCAGGTAAAGTAAGGAGAATTACGATGTGGTATTTCACATGGATATTAGGTGTTGGTCTGGCGCTCGCCTTTGGCATTATCAATGTCATGTGGTTAGAGGCTGAGCTACCTGATGATGGTCAGTAAGTTGCTTTATATAGTAGAAAAGCTGGTTTACCGTACTTACATTTAAGGAGAGACTAAAATGAAATTAAATACTGGTGGTATTGATCGTGCAATTCGCGTTTTAGCAGGCTTAGCACTTTTGATTTGGGCTACGGCATTTCATGGTCCAGTTTGGGCTTATATTGGCATAGTGCCGCTCGCCACCGGCCTTATCGGCTGGTGCCCTGCCTATACCATGCTTGGTATCAATACCTGCAAAAAATAAATTAGACAATTTTTTGCATAACTAAATGCCCACAGCTAACTAGAGAAAACTAATGAGTTCTGATCCAAGAGTCTTTTTTGCCGCCGAACGTACATTGCTGGCATGGGTAAGGTCTGGCATTACGGTGATGGCGCTAGGGTTTGTCGTAGCCAAGTTTGGGCTATTTTTGACGCTGCTCACAACTTCTGGTGCGAATATGCAGCACGCACACCTAAACAATAATTTATCCAATATATTTGGCGTTGCACTTGTCATCATCGGCGTCGCCATCATGTTAGGCGCGCAATACAACCATCACCTATATGTACAAACGCTACCGCCTGAAGATATTCCCAACTTGGCAATCAGGCGGCTAGATTCTTTATTAACACTGTCAATCGCATCAGTTGGCATACTGTTGGCTATTTATCTAATATTTGCTTAACTTGAAATGTGCACTCTCAACTAGCGACTAATCCGATGCTCCTCTACAACCTAAACAGTTTTGGTGGTATTGGAATTTATTTAAGAGCATCATCCATCTTCTCTCACTTGAATATGGTGCAATACCAACCAAGGCTTCACTAAAAGCCTTATAATTTTTCACTTACTGACTCAAATTTTCTCTTCAATGAAAATAGTCAACGTAACAACACTCGCGGCCACTTTGGCTATTAACCACGAATGCGATAGTTTTCAGCCCATTAACCAAATCAAACAACTCAAATGAAGCAACTTATCATCTCCATCATTCGCATCATGCCGCTGTTGTTTGCTGTCTGCGTTGGCGCAATTACGGTAATATCCATGATACCAAGCACTACACTCCCGAATGCCCTGGATTTTTGGGATAAAGCCCAGCATGCACTAGCATTCGCAATGCTGACTGTGACTGGCAGCATCGCATACCCGAATAAAAGAACAAGAACTTATATCGGCCTATTACTCTTAGCCGTGGGCATAGAGCTTATTCAAAAGTATTTCACTACAACTCATGTTGGCGATGTACTCGATTTGCTGGCTGACGGCGTAGGCGGAATGCTTGGCATCATCATATATACATTGCTCCGCAGATGGATTCAAAACAAAACCACCCAATAAATCACCGAAACTATCTAACTAACTTATGTTGAACTTTTTTATCTCCACCATCGCTTTTTCCTTAGCTGTTTACGTACTAAACAGTTACTTCAAGACGCATGCAATGAACGGTTCACGCACTCACACTTTAATAGTCATGATAGTCGCAACGCTGGTATCTATCGGTGCCGGCTGGGCTGTAGACGAGTTGGACGGTGAGGCTGAATTACATAAAAATGACCCATCTATTATTGAAGTGGTTAAAAATGGCGACCCACTGCAAATAGCGAAAATATTGGCTGGATTTTGATATCGAATATCCCATTAAAATATAGAAAATCACAAGGAGATAAGACTATGACTCACCACATCATAAAATACCACCTACTCTTTTTACTCCTTAGCTTGGGCGTTTCACAGACGACATTGGCAAGAGATGTTTCTAATGAACAGTATGTCGTCACTGCGGCGCAAAAGAACTACGACAATGCGAAAGCTGCTTATGATGCAAGCACCGTCATGCTCAATGACCAAAAACAGCGTATAGCCCAAGATCAGGTGATATTAAAAGAGAGACAAAAAGAACAAGCCTCAGCCAAAGCGCAACTCACTAAAGCACAGGCATTACTAGAAAAACGGCAAAAGGAACTCAATAGCGCATGGAATAGAGGTGGTCACTAGATAACGCTCTCTAGCCAAATTTAATGTACAGCTGTCTTAGCCTCTTAAATTAAATACAGTTAAAATAGCGACCTTATATAAAACCAGCATCAATATTATCAGGACAGTCATGACCACTAGCAGCAACATCAATCTAAAGGTGCCTTTCGGCGAAAAAGACCAAGCGAAGTCTCTAGGCGCTAGATGGAACGCTGAACTAAAATTATGGTATGTGCCGCAAGGCGTAGATGCCGCACCATTTGCGAAATGGTTTACAGACTCACCAGCGCCAACTTCAGCACCCGCCCCAACCAAAAACGCAGCCAAGCCAAGCGCTAAGCTACAAACCAGTGATGAGCAACCATCAGACGATGACATGGATGCGATCAACGCAAGATTACGAGATGCGTATGAATTACGTGAAGTTGATGAATGGTAAGGTGAATGTAGTGCTACACAGCACGACTTTAAGGTAATGCTAGTTAAGGTAATGCCAGCTCAAAAACTGCTCCATGCGCATTACCGCCAGCATTGCTCAGCATCACTTGCCCTTTAACACCTTTATTGATATGCATGTTTGCAATTGATGACGCTAACGCCAAACCAATGCCAGTGCCTCTACGGCTAACTTCCCCAAGCTGCTTTTGGCTAAAACGCTCAAGCATGACATCATCATAACCAGCACCGTCATCTTGTACGGTAAAAACTAGCTTTGAATCGACTTGCCGTACAGAGAGTTGCACCATCATTTTTGCATGATGGCAGGCATTGTGTAGCGCATTCACCAGTGCTAGCCGAATATAGGCTTCATCATAAAACCAAAACATAGGCGCTTGGCTAATGTTGCTCTCAATAGTGATATTAGGGAAAAATTGGCGAAACTCTGTCACTAGCTCATGTAGCAAATCTGTTGGAGATGTAGAGTCAATACTAATACGCATCGCACCATCTTGCTGTCTGTGCCAAATAAGTAAATTGGTGAGGCTATTCGAGGCATGTATCAACGAAACAATTTCAGCCGCACAACCGCCACGCGCCTCTAATCGAAACACGACTTCGCCCAGACTGTTCTTTGCATCATGAATCACGGCCAGTTCGAGTTCATTCATGAGGTGAGTTTCGCTTTTTTAAGCATTGCATCTATTTGTGCCAACTTAGGATGCACAGGATCTTTATCTATAATCTTTTGTCGATAATTTAAGCATTGCACAAGCTCATCCTTATCGGCACTATTGGCAACAGACACCGCCAGAATCAGCGCCGCATTGCTGACAATATTCAAATTATTTGGCAACCGCTCTGCCGCATCAACAATCAATTTAATGGCTTCTTTGTACTCGCCCGCCTGTGCTTTGCGTACACCATCATTATTGATTTTAATAATTTCCTTGGCACTGTCCTGAATCAATGTGGCGACTTCGTCAGTGTCTTTACCGGCCATGCTGCACACCATTTTCACTCGGCCTTGCAAGCGCAGGTCATCAGGGTTATTTTGCAGAATCTGTTTCAGAAAAGTGTTTGCCGCTTCATCCTTACCTGATGTAAAGCATGCTTCGGCTAAAGATGCCGCAACAGAGGGCGGTAGCACACGAGTATCTTCTGCTAGCGCCTGATTGAGTGCCGCTTCAGCTTCTTTTAAATCCCCTGCCTTAAAGTGCGCAATACTATTGCTAGCAGCAATCACAACTTTACTTTCAGAATCATCAAACTGGGTTGCAGCCTCTTTTAAACTGGCTAGCGCTTCCTTGGTTTTGCCTTGCTCAATAAGGGCACGAGATAACAAAGCATAATCAGCGGCCTCGCGCAGTGGAGAGTGTTTATGTTTTTTGATGGTTTCAGCCATCAGTTCCTCTGCCATAGCATATTCACCATTAGTCATGGCAAGTGCCGTGAGATGGCGAGTTCTGCTCATGTTACCAGGGCTACTCGCGGCGGCATCCTTGAGCACCTGCAGCGCTTGTTCTGGCTTATTGTCTTGCATCAGAATTTCACTAGCAAAATCAAAATTGGCAACAAACTGTGGATTCGTCTGCATCAATTTCTGACTAATCTCTTCTGACGCCTGCATATTGCCAAGCTTAGCCTGCGCACGCGCTAAACCCAACTGAGCCCAAGGCAGATCTCTTAGTTGTAAGACCTCGTTATACAACTCAACGGCTTCATCCGTATGTTCAATACGCATTAATGCAGCCGCCTTAATCTTACAAACATCGACAAAGTATTTATTCTTAAGCGCGAGTATTTTATTGCACTCCGCAATCACCTTGTGCCCATTTTTATTATCATGCGCCTGATCAATGGGACGCAGCACTTCCTGACGCTCCAACAAGCGCTCAAAGCGTGCCAAAAACTGACCTGCGGTAAATGGTTTAAGTAGATAGTCATCGGGCAGACACTCAGCAGCAGCGACCACGCTCTCATAAGAGTTTTCAGCGGTAATTATGATGAACACACAATTGCGTTCAAGCTTATTGTGCGTACGCAAATACTCTAGAAACTGCTGCCCGTTGGTATTTCCGCCAAGATTGTAATCACATAAAATAACATCGTATTGTGTGGTTGCAATTCTATCCATGGCATCTTTAATGCTAGAAACCAAGTGTAGCTTTTCAAACCCCAATGAAGTCAAAGACATTTGCAGCTGACTGCGCATCTCCGGCATATCATCGATGATCAACACTTTTTTATTTGAAACATTAGTTAAAGTTGCCATCAGTGAACGATTCCAGAAGTTTGAATTAGCGCTATGGCTTGGTATTTACACCTCAACCAGAGCGTCACCGCCACCCTTTTTCATCACTTTACCATCTGCAACACGTTGCTTTCTCACCTCTTTAGGGTCAGCAATCAATGCTCGATAGATTTCAACACGATCCATATCACGTAAAGGGGTATCCAGCTTTGTCAGCTTACCAAAAATACCCACTTTATTGACGGTTAAATCAATATCAGAAAATTTGGCCAAAATACCTGATGCTTTAACTGCCTGCTCTACCGTAATCCCCTTACTGACTTTAACAGGCATAATCACCTGCTCGTGAGGTAAAGCATAAGCCACTTCTACAACGATTTCAGTTTGATGATTTGCATCCATTTTATTCTTCCTTATTTTTATAAACCTGATCCGCGCGAGCCACAAAGCCATCCACAAACGTGTTGGTAATATGGCTAAAAACAGGGGCAATGATCTTTTCTAAAAAGGCATTCTCAAATTCATAATTGAGCATAAATTCAACTTTACAGGCCTCTTCACTCAGTGCGGTAAAACGCCAAACCCCTTCAAGCTGCTTAAAAGGGCCGTCTTTTAACCTAATCTCCATCAAGCTTGGATAGGTTTTATGGTTTTCTGTCGTAAACTTTTGACGTAAGCCATGATACGCAATATGCAAGGTTGCAATGGTAGAAACTTCATCTTGCTTGATTAAATCCACCCCGCCACACCAAGGTAAAAACTCAGGATATTTTGTCACATCATCCACCAATGCAAACATACGATTAGCGGAATGCGTGATTAATACAGTTTTTTGAACGTGCGCCATGCATCTCTTTATCAATTAAATAACATCATCAGCCCACATAATCACACTTTTCAATCCTTCTGGAAATGAAAACGAAGTGATTAAGTAGAGTAAAATGTAAATTTTAAGCCATCCATTGTCATTATGAGCATTGCACAGAATAAAAAAGCCTTTTTTGATTACTTTATTGAAGATAAGTATGAGGCTGGTATTGTTTTAGAAGGCTGGGAAGTCAAAGCAATCCGCGACAATCGCATCAACATCAAAGAAGCTTACGTCATCATTCAGCGTGGAGAGATTTACTTAATCGGCTGCCATGTAACTCCGTTAGGTGCAGCCTCTACCCATGTTCGCCCTGATGCAATTCGCACGCGCAAACTATTACTGCATAACGAAGAAATCGCCAAACTCATCGGCAAAGTAGATCGTGCTGGCTACACATTGGTACCATTGGACATGCACTTTTCAAAAGGCCGTATCAAAGTTCAAATTGGTTTGGCTAAAGGTAAAAAACAACACGACAAACGTGACACGGAAAAAGAACGCGATTGGGAACGTGAAAAAGGTCGAATTATGCGCGCGCATAACAAATAAGCCCTTCTATCCTTATCGCGTTTAACGCTGTAATGTCTTAAAGAACAAAGCCAGAAAGCGAACCGTAACAAAAAAGCGTATAATTCAACTAACTGATGAAACTATTCATAAAGTGCATCAGTCGTATTACAACTGATTTTTGTAACAATCTTAGGGGCTGACCAGGTTTCGACGTGGGTTGCAAAGCAGTGCAGGGCATACCGAGGACTAGTCACCTCGTAAATAAACTAGAAAAAGTATAGTCGCAAACGACGAAACTTACTCTCTAGCAGCTTAATCCTGCTGGACGCTACACCAGCTCTCCCGTGGGTTGGATTGGGGTAACCCATACGTAGTGTCATATACACGGGATACGTGTTGTGTTGGGTTACTTAGCACTGCATTAACCTTAAGGTAACTCGCGTGCAAACTGCTTGTCTGTTGGTGTGTTGCACGTTAAATTAAACAACAAGGCTAAGTATGTAGAACTGTCTGTGGAGGGCTTGCGGACGGGGGTTCGATTCCCCCCAGCTCCACCAAATTTTTTACTTTAAAATCAATTTATTACGATTTTTAAGTGTAGATAAAATGCCTGTTTCTTAGGGTATTTTATGGTGGAAATGCCTGTTTTTAGGCAAGCAATAAAGTTAAAGGGGTGAACAGCAATGTTCGCCCCTTTATTTTTTGCAAATTCACACGCTAGCATTAAGCATAGACTTTGCTAACCATGCTTAGCTCTGATTAAAATCTATTCTTGTGATTGGCATTCACTTTTTCTTGAAACTCACGCATCATAAACTCACGTTGTTTAGCATTGCGGTATGCGGAGTTGGAGTAGACATTAAATTTACTTCGGTCAAAGCGATTTTCTATGCTCTGAAGTTGATCAATCGATTTAAGTTGTAGCTTAATACTATGTGTCATATTAAATACTCCCAAAAGAAATTACCTTTGAAGTATGACTAAACGTTATTACAGATTTATGAATGAGACTAACTGTAATCCAAATAAACAATGCTTAATAGCTAGGCCTGTTTAGATGCATTTGTTAGGATAGACGAAAAAATATCATTCAAAATAATACTTTTTCGCCATTCCTAAACGCACAATTCAATACATTATCGAGGCATGTAAAAAACCGACTTTTCCGTCACTTCATCTTCACTGCCTAGCGCCTCAATTTCAAACTGTATTGGATGAGCACCGCTGCTGACTGAACCGTC
Source organism: Pseudomonadota bacterium (assembly GCA_040390265.1). Taxonomy (GTDB): domain Bacteria; phylum Pseudomonadota; class Gammaproteobacteria; order Burkholderiales; family Methylophilaceae; genus Methylotenera. The sequence goes on from JAZJYS010000056.1 coordinate 17,853, forward strand.
GCGCATCTGCAAACTCACTGCGACTAATCTCTCACCAGCAGCATCCACCGTGAACTCATTATTCGATACCAGCGATAGCCCATTTAATCCCTTTACTGAAATATGGTAGCTATGCGCGGCCTCGGTCACATTGGTCACTTGCAGTTGATAGACATTTTCGACATTTCCCTCTGGCGTAAGGCGAGACATCACACCTCTATCTCTAATCACATCCACTTTAAAAGACGCGCGCAAACTTAGCGATACCGCAAAACCAATGCATATTAGTAAAAGTAAGCCGCCATAGATCAACACACGAGGTCGCAATATTTTCTTAATAATCTCGGATTTAGACCAATGATTGCTTATGCCATTTAAGGTAGAAAAGCGTATTAAGCCTCGTGGATACTGCATTTTATCCATCACGCTGTCACAGGCGTCAATACACAGCCCACAACTAATACATTCATATTGCAGGCCATCACGAATATCAATACCAACTGGGCAAACCTGCACACAGAAGCTGCAATCGATACAATCGCCCAAACCTTTCTCTTTGGCATTTACACTGCGTGAGCGACCGCTGCGTGGCTCGCCTCGTGCTTCGTCATAGGTAACGATTAAAGTATCTTGATCAAACATGACACTTTGAAAACGTGCGTAGGGACACATATGTTTGCAAACCATTTCACGTAAAAATCCGGCATTGCCATATGTTGCTAAGGCATAAAAACATATCCAGAATGTTTCCCATGGCCCCAAACTGAACTGCATAATACCGTGAAATAACTCACGTATTGGTGCAAAGTAGCCTAGAAAGGTAAAGCCCGTCCATATAGAGAAACTAATCCACGCCAAATGTTTCAAGCTCTTTTTATAGATGGCATTGATACTAAATTTATTGTTATCCAGCTTGATACGGGCGGCTCTATCCCCTTCTATCTTACGTTCAATCCATAAAAATATCTTGGTATACACTGATTGCGGACAAGAAAAACCACACCACAACCTTCCTGCAACCGTAGTAAATAAAAATAAGGCTAAGGCAGAGATAATTAAGATGACAGCAAGGTATATCAGGTCTTGTGGATAAAGTACCAACCCAAAAATATAGAATCTGTGGGTGTCTATATCCAACAAAACTGCCTGCCTTACTCCAAGTTGCAGCCATGGCAAACCATAGAACACAATTTGCGTGACCCAGACCATAATCCAGCGCCAATTAGTAAAATAGCCAGACGTGCTACGTGGGTAAATCTTGTTCTGTGGCACTGCGGCAATAGGTATCACTTTTCTAGATGTTTTTTGTTGAATTGACATATGAGTTCCTTGCTAATAATTGCGTTGATGACGGCTTGATCTTGTTCAATGGATTTTTGTCCTGCGCTGACTAAAGCGGCGCCTTGAATGGCTGCGAATAGGACTTCTGGTAATGCACGGTAAAAGTAGTTAAGGCATTTAATGCTGCTTGTGCATCATGCCCTGCTTTGACTAAGAAACTATCAAAGCCGCACCTTGCCAAATAATGCATGGTGTCGATCATCACATCGCCCACAGCCCTTAACTCACCTTTCCAGCCCAGTTGGCTTCTAAGCATCTGGGCAAGAGAAAAGCCTCGCCCATCTGTATAAGTTGGGAAATTAATCGCGATGAATGCAATGGCATCTAAATGAGCATGAGTAACACTTACCTGAACGATACGGCTAATATCCGCATCTGACGGAATTAACACTGCAACTGGAAATTTACGTTTAATTAGAAAATCACACTTATCCAGCCAAGTATCAAAACTAACCATCCAGTGAGCTTCATCTGGCGGTAGATATAGCGCTGAGTTAGCTGTTAAGTGGTCATCAAACAATCTTATTGAGTCAGCTTCAAGCTGCCCATTGCGTATGAGCCTTAAATTGGTATCAGGCATTTGCTACCTCCTTCTGGATCAAAGGTTTTACAAGCAACAATGGATCTGCATACACATCACGCTTGAAAGGTTCAATGCCAAGCCTGTCCACTACATCTATGAATCGCTCCACCTCACTATCACGCAAGGTTAAATAAGTTTGTATCAGACGATGTATCACATCTGGAATCTGTTCTCGTGCAAATGATGGTCCAATCACACGACCAATGACCGCGCCACCACCGCGAGCATTATTGGTATTGAGGTGATTATTCCCACCATTTTGCCTGCCGCCAATCGTGATTTGATACCACTCCTCCCCAGCCTTATCAACGCCAAGTATGCCAATATGGCCAACATGGTGGTGCCCGCATGAATTAATACAGCCAGATAAATTTAGATCCAGCTCACCAATTTCGTGTACATAATCAATATCGTCGAATCTGCGTTGTATCGCCTCGGCCACAGGTATAGATACCGCATTCGCTAAGCTACAATAATCGCCACCAGGGCATGAGATGATATTAGTGAGTAAGCCAACATTAGGGGTGGCAAGATTGAGTATGCGCAACTCTTGCCACAATGAATATAGGTCATGCTTTCTTACGTCGGCCAATATCAGATTCTGTTCGTGAGACACGCGCAGCTCACCAAAACCATATTTCTCAGAGATGTCAGCAATAGCCTCCATCTGGTCTGCCGTAATATCGCCCGGTGGAACGCCCGTCGCTTTTAGCGATACCGTGACAGATGCATAGCCAGCAACCTTATGCGCATGAACATTCGTGCTTAGCCATCGATCAAATCTGGCATTACCCTCAACCTGTGCGAGAGCGCAATTTTCGGTTAATGTAAGATCATATTCAGGCCATTTGAATCGACTCTCAATGTTGCAGACCTGCGCTTCTGTAACTTTGTCTGGACCATTTTTAATCATCTGCCATTGCGCATCGACCTGTTGTGCAAATACTTCAGGCGTAATGTCTTTAACCAGAATCTTGATACGCGCTTTATATTTGTTATCTCGCCTGCCATGCAGATTGTAAACACGCAATGTTGCCTGTAAATAAGTAAGCAAATCACACCATGCCACAAATGGCTTAATCAACTTACCTACCATCGGTGTTCTACCCAAGCCGCCTCCGACCCATACTCTGAAACCTAAAACACCACTCTCCTCTACCGCTTGCAAACCAATATCGTGTACGCCTACAGCAGCACGATCAATGAGTGAGCCACTGACAGCAATCTTAAATTTACGCGGTAAAAAGGCAAATTCAGGATGCAACATAGACCATTGCCGAATAATCTCGCACCACACTAATGGATTGATAATTTCATCCGCAGCCACGCCGGCAAAATGATCTGTAGTGGTATTTCTAATGCAGTTACCACTGGTTTGGATGGCATGCATTTGTACCGTTGCCAGCTTGGCTAGAATGTCAGGCACATCTTCCAGACGAGGCCAGTTAAACTGAATATTCTGCCGCGTACTGAAATGACCGTAGCCTTTATCCCAACGCCTAGCAATGAATGCCAGCATGCGTAGCTGTTTGGAAACCAGCATACCGTAGGGAATAGCAACGCGTAGCATAGGTGCATGGCGCTGGATATACAGGCCGTTTTGCAGTCGTAGAACCCTAAACTCGTCTTCAGTCAATTTTCCGGCAAGAAACCGCTGCGTCTGATCCTTAAATTGAGCGACGCGCTGCTCCACCATTTTCTGGTCTATCTCATCGTAAATATACATATCGTCACCTTCATTTCTTTGGCCAATCAATAATTGCCAAACAAGTTTTAATCGTGACTAAGATTAATGCTTTACAAGAAAATAGAACAGAATCAGATATTCAAATAAAAAGCATATCAGTTGAAAATAGATACGCTTATTTGAAAAGAAGTTATACGGCTAGACCTTTAACAATAGCGCCCAATGTCGCCAGAGAGGCTTCAATACGTGCATCCCAAATATGCCCATAATTTAAGCGGATATAATCAGTAAATCCTCTTTGCGCAGAGAATATAGGCCCGGGGGCAATGCTGATACCATTGGCAAGCGCAAGATGATGAATCTCCAATGCATTCACACCATCAGGTAATTTTACCCATAAGAAATAACCGCCCTGCGGTATCGTCAGCCGCGTACCCTCAGGAAAATATCGCTCAATGGCCGCGATGAATTTAATCTGATTGACTAAAAGCGTATGCCTTAAATTACGCAGGTGCTTATCATAACCACCTTTTTGCAGATATTTGGCCAATGCCACCTGCGCTGGTACTGATGCAGAAAGCGTAGTCGTTAACTTCAGGCGCTGTATCGCCTTTGCATAGCGGCCAGGTGCAACCCAGCCGATGCGATAACCCGGCGCAAGGCATTTTGAAAATGAAGAGCAATGCATCACCAGCCCTTCTGTATCAAAAGCTTTTGCCGGCGTAGGACGTTTGTCACCAAAATACAGTTCGCCATACACGTCATCTTCAATCAATGGCACTTGATATTTAGTCAATAATGTTACTAGCGTTTGTTTCTTTTCATCTGAAAGTAAGCTGCCTAATGGATTCTGAAAATTCGTCATTAACCAGCAAGCTTTGGGCTTGTGACGCTGGATTGCTTTTTCCATGGCAACAAGATCAACGCCATCTCTGGGATGACTTGGCACCTCCACCGCCTGCAAGCCGATACGCTCAATAGATTGCAGCACCGCATAGAAAGTTGGCGACTCAATCAGCACCGTATCACCAGGGCGCGTAACAGCCATTAAGCAAAGGTTTAGTGCTTCAAGCGCACCGTTGGTCACAATGATTTCATCCGTGGCAATATGTAAGCCATCAATCATGTAACGTAGCGCTATCTGCCGACGAAGATTTGCATCACCGGGACTTAGATTATCTACACTCGCCCAAGGATCCATAATTTGTACACTGGCAGCCATTGTCCGCGCTAAATTACTCAAGGGAAATAATAAGGGGCTAGGAAAGGCCGAGCCTAAAGGCACCACATTTTTGGCCCTGATTGACTCAAGCACTTCAAACACCAGCTCACTTACATCCACCTGCGTAAGCTCTTCACTGGTAGATAAGATGGGTTCAGGAGCGGATGGAATGCTTACTGCACCACCAGTAACAAAGTATCCAGAACGCTCACGGGCGCTAATCAAACCTCTGGCTTCTAAAAGATAATATGCTTGGAATACTGTAGATGGACTGACGTTGCGGCTTGCACTGGCTTGACGCACTGAAGGAAGCTTATCTCCACGACAAAGCACTCCCTCCTGAATGGACTGAGCAATGGCATTGGCAAGTTGTTCGTAGCGTTTCATGGGAAAGTATTGGTGATTGACTCGTTATTCTGAACGATATAGTAGCTCAGGCCAATCCAACAGTAACCAAACTTTTTAATCCTTCAAATTAGATAAATACGCGTATCCAATCTTAACTACTGATTTTATGCTTATCCATACGATAACGCATGGTCATGCGTGTAATGCCGAGCTTGCGTGCCGCTTCAGATACATTGTTTCTTGTTTCTGCCAGCACTTGTAATAAGATGGTTTTTTCTGCGGCGTCTAATGCAGATTGTGTGCTTTGCTGACCATTAAATTCAGTCGTAACGCGCAGCATTGGTAAGGCCAGATCCACATCCGTAATATGTCCTTCATGGCAAAGCAGCATGGCGCGACTCACTTGATGTCGCAACTCACGCACATTGCCTGGCCATGTATAGCGTTGAATCATCACGATGGCTTCAGGTGAAAATGTAGGATTCACTAAACCGTAACGTTTAGCCGTTTGCACTGCAAAATGCCGTGCAAGCAGCAGCGCATCATCTTCACGCTCACGTAACGGTGGCATGGCAACGCCCATCACATTCAGTCGGTAATATAAATCTTGCCTGAAGCGGCCATCTAAAGACATTTCATGCAAATCACGATTGGTCGCCGCAATAAAACGTGCTGGGACAGCTCGCTCTTTCGTAGAACCTAAGCGACGAACAACGCGCCTCTCCAGCACATTTAACAACTTGGCTTGCAAGATTAAAGGCAATTCACCGATTTCATCCAAGAACAGTGTGCCGTCTTCCGCGGCCTCAATCAAACCGGGACGAGCGCTTAAAGCACCAGTAAAAGCGCCTTTCTCATGGCCGAATAACTCACTTTCAATCAACTCGGCAGGAAACGATGCGCAATCGATATGCACAAAAGGCTTGTCACTATTGGCACACGACGCATGTAATAAGCGCGCAGCAACATCTTTACCGGTACCAGTTTCACCGATTATCAATACTGTAGGCGGCACCGTGTCATTAGCGACCAACTGCGCTATGCGCTTGATCTGTGTTTTAACACTTTGTATCGCCAAACTCTCGCCTAGCAACTCTACGCCATCAATCGCATGAGTATTACGCTGACGTGAGTAATCTAGGCTATTCGCTTGAACCGCAGCAGCTTCTGCTTTTTGAATGGTGAGGAGCAACTCTTCAAGGTCAATCGGCTTTTTAAGATAATCAACGGCACCTTGTTTAATTGCATTGACCGCATCGCTAATTTCACCATACGCTGTCATCACAATGACAACTGCATGTTTAGCCACGAATTCGGCTAACAAATCCAAGCCATTTCCATCGGGTAAACGCATATCCAGCAACACTATGTCGGCTGAATACTGCTTGGTAATGGTACGCGCATCTTGCAACGTTTCCACATGCTCGCACTCATAACCGGCTTTTTGCAAACGACGCATCACAGCTCGAGCAAACAACACTTCATCTTCAACAATCAATATTTTTGATTGCTGCTTGAGTATTGGGAGTTCGCCCGAGTTGAGATGTGTTGATTGCAATGTAGGCATCAAATTAATCAACATCCACAGCTGCTGATTTATTCGTGCGACCAAACTCATACGTCAAACCTACCCAGCCAGCACGAGGTGCGGCTGGTGAGCGGAACTGCTCATCGAAACCACTAAAAATATTATTGCCCAGCACACCAAAAGTAGCATATCGCGTATCAAACACATTATTTACTTTGGCAAACAATTTCCAATTGTCATTGACATTGTAATGCGTATCCAAATGCATTACAGCGTAACCCGGCACTTTGCCATTTACATCTTGGTTATTTTCATCGCCTCGCGCATATTGGCCCGCAGACATCACAATATTTGTGCCCACGTTCCAAGCTGGCGTGACATCATAGGCTGCTCTTAATTTAAGTGTTTGACGAGCAATTCCAGGAATTCTATTACCCTTACTTACATTGATCACACCACTAGTCGCGGCACTATTGCTTGGTGAACCTACAATAAAGTCTGATTGATAAGTCGCATCTACAAAACCATAATTCGCCGCAAGCGTCAGCGCGTCAAACTTACCGTTTAAACCAAGCTCAAGACCGCGGCGACGCGTTTGACCGACGTTTTTGAAGTAACCAAAAGTACCTGTGGCTCCAGTAGAAATAAATTGAATATCATTACTATTTTCTGTCGTATAGACACCCATATTCCAGCTAACATTGTTTGCAAGCTTGCCTCGGGCACCACCCTCCCAAGTTTTGGCAACTACTTTCTCTAAATGTGGATCAGCTGCGAAAGAGTTTGGCAACGCACATGGACGATCCGGGCTTGCACACGAAAGTTCGACTGGTGTTGCTGCACGCATACCTTCGTTATAACCTGCATAAAAACCAAGACGATTACTTGGGTTATAGTTCAAACCTACGGCAGGATTAAAGCGGCTGTAACGGTGCTTGCCATCTAGTCCTAAATCAAAATCTTTAGGAGTAAGCGTTTCATCATGGCTATTACCCGACAAATTAATTTTTGCAACGTTATATCGACCCGACAGTGTCAGGTGTAGTTTTTCTGTGTAAGAGAAAGTATCAGTAGCGTATAGACCATAATAATCATTACGTGTTTTTAGGCGGACAAATGCTGGTGACGGCTGAGTAGGATCTGTAACGGTTTCATTACCAATCAAATCAGCTACATAGGTGTCACTAATAAAATTGGTACGGCCAAAATCTGCGCTTGCTCCAACTGTAAATTGATTCTTATGACCAACTAAATCTGCCAGTAAACTAAATTGTAAGGCGCCGCCAAACCCATCTTGATCAGTCGTGGTAGCAATATTCACAGAGTTACCTGGACCTGTAGCTTCAGCATTACTATTAAAACCGCTACTTCTATTTTTACGATAATAAATATTACCTGCGATCAACTTATCATCCGTCAAGAAATGGCTACCTTTTAAAGCCACCATAGCCAACTTATTTCCAATAGAGTCAGGGTATGTATAAGCTTTCTTGGGATTATTGTAAGTAGACAAAGGTACGGCTTGTGTACCTTCCATCATAGTGTCAGCCAACGTGACGGATAAGTCCAAATCACTAGTGTCATTTTGCCAGCCGACTTTACCAAAAACTTGTTTTACATCACTTGAAGAATGCTCGCGCCAACCATTTTCCTTAAAGAAATTACCCGCAATAAAGTAGTCCACATTTTTTTCTTTATTCACGCCACCAGCTTCAAACTCGAATGCACGTCGATCCCAAGAGCCACCATAAACTGTAGCTTTAACACCTGGAAACTCTGCACCACTTTTAGTATGTACAGCCAATGCACCACCTAATGTATTTAGGCCAAACAATGGATTCGAACCTGGAATTAAGTTGATATTAGCAATGGCGTTGGCTGGAATCAGATCCCAATTCACAATATCGCCAAATGGTTCATTCACACGTACCCCATCCATATATACCGATAACCCTTGTGGCGTACCTAATAGCGGTGATGCAGTAAAGCCACGGAAAGACACATCTGCCTGATAAGGATTAGCAACAGTATTACTTGTGTTTACAGAGCCTAAATTATTATCAAGGTACTCAGATAAATCTAATGATTGCTGCTGACTAAAATCTTTTGATGAGCCTGTTTGCACATTAGATGGAACTTGATTAACAGGCGTGCCTATACTAGGCAAAGGTGTTGTACCTACCACTTCAACAGCCTGCGTCTCGAGCACCTCAGCCTTATTCGCAGCCAGTACCTGCTGCGGCATAGCATAAGCCGCAAGAATCGCGACCAGAATTAATTTTGGTTGTAACTTTGTTTGCATGTTAAATCCTATATTTTTTATTAGCGTTCATTGATAAGCAAAAAATATTCCGAAAGCTACAAACAAGCTTTACACTAAAAATATTAAATAGAATCAATCAATAAGCGAAAACAACCACACTTCTTACAAAGATTCTATCTTATATTATGGTTGTTTGCAGCCGCTAAATTGGCTGTAAACAACCACCAGTACCGCTAAGTAATACCTAATACTTAAAATTTACAATCCAAAATAAACCATAAAATTTAAATAAAACCATTTACCAACCGCCGTGTAACTGGCATTGTAGGAATATTAAATCGATTAAATTTCACTTAGGGGTATACAGATCTGTTTACCCCTGACAAAAAAACGTTTACCATACATTCAAATTCATTTAACAACTTCAAATCAGATACGGAAAATTTCAATGAGTGACCGTCAACTTGCCGACTGGCGCAATCATGCGCTTGCCCTAGAATCAGAAGTAAACAAAGTAGTTGTAGGTCAACAAACACCAGTGCGTTTGATTACCACTTCTATTTTCGCGCGTGGCCATGTGCTACTTGAAGGTGATGTGGGTGTTGGTAAAACCACACTACTACGCGCCTTTACCCGCGGCATTGGCGGCGGCTACCAGCGAATTGAAGGCACGATTGACTTAATGCCGAATGACTTGGTGTATCACACCTATCTTGGTGAAGATGGCAAACCGCACGTGAGCCCAGGACCATTGCTCATGTCTGGTGAAAATCTATCCGTGTTTTTCTTTAACGAAATCAACCGCGCACGCCCGCAAGTGCATTCACTGCTGTTACGCGTTATGGCTGAACGTAGCTTATCTGCATTTAACTCAGAACATTACTTTCCACACATGATTGTGTTTGCTGACCGTAACCAAGTGGAAAAAGAAGAAACATTTGAAATTCCATCCGCCGCACGCGACCGCTTTATGATGGAAATTCCAATTGTGGTACCAAACGATGACGCTATTATGGAGTCACTGGTATTCGACACAAGATTCCACAATGTAGATACGCTAGTGGATACAGTTAAAGCGGATGTTTTACAGTTTGACGAATTGAACGCGTTCTCTAGCGTGATACAAAGCAACATTGCAACGAGTGAAACGTTGAAAAAATACGCATTAAATCTGTGGAAAGCAACCAAAGCCCCGCTCGACTTCGGCATTAAAGTGTCTGGCGTTGATATGAACCGCTTGGTACTAGCTGGTGCCAGCCCGCGCGGCATGAGCATGATGTTACGTGCAGCCCGCGTAAACGCTTGGTTAAACAACCGTACCGCAGTGTTGCCAGAAGATATTCACGCCGTGTTCCACTCTACAGTTGCGCATCGCTTGGTATTTAGCCCTGTGTACGAAATGCGTCGCACCGAGATTGCACGTGAAATGCTGTCAGGTATTGTGAATGCGGTTGCTGCGCCGTAATTTAGCCAAGCATGAGTCGATATTGGCAATTCGCCCATAAAATGGATTATTCATGATTGAAGAGATTAAATCTTTTAGCTACCACATAGGCTGGCGGTCACGTGGACGTCACCCTGGGCGACATTCCAGCACACAACGCGGCATGGGCATGGAGTTTCGTGGCCACACCACCCTACTCTCTTACCCTGACCCGCGCCGGATTGATATTCGTCAGACCATACGCGACCCGCTTGAGCAAGTGTATGTGCGACTATTCAACCAAAAAAGTGCCACACCTGTTTATGTAATTTGTGACTTGTCTGGCAGTATGAATTTTGGTGCAAAAAAACGTAAAATTAAACTAGCAGCAGAAATCGCGGAATCAATCGCACAATCAGCCAGTCAAAATCACGATCCATTTGGTTTTATTGGTTTTGATGAAGTGGTACGTGAAGACTGGATAAGTACATCGTCATTTAAGTCGCATCGCGCAATTGCCATGGCGGAAGCACTAAAGGATTACCATCCGCTACCTGTCAATTGTAATGGCATTACAGAGGTGTACCGATTTTTACCGCGCGAAAGGTCTTTGGTATTTTTAATCTCTGACTTTCATATGTCAAACGCATTGCTTGAAGACTCACTGTCTAACCTGTTACGCCATCACATTGTGCCGGTAGTACTCTGGGATTCAGCCGAGTACAGGAATCTGCCAGAGTTTGGTTTGGCGAATGTTTCAGATGCAGAAACTGGCGAAAGACGTACGCTATTTTTACGTAAAGAACTGCGTGAAAAAATTGTTGCTGCTTTTGAAAATCGTCGCGAAGAAATTTATGATTTATTCATGCGCTTTGATATGCCGCCTTTTTATGTTGAAGGTGAGTTTGATGCAGACTCACTTACCGAATATTTCCACCAATTTGTAGCCGCTTAACCCTATGACATTATCCAGGACACCGTCCATGCGTTCTTTTTCTCACTTATTGGTGCATTGCTTGTTTGCATGTTGTTTGGCAATCAGCATTGTGCCGCAATCTGCACTGGCGATTGATAGCCAAGACTTGCCTGATGTAAAACCAGGCATTGTAACCATCAAAACCATAGACCCAGTTAAGCGTGTAGGCTACACCGTTGGTGATGTCATTGAGCGTGAGGTTATTTTAACCATTAAAGCACCGTACAAACTGGTTGAAACTTCACTGCCTATTACTGGCTACGAAAAACGCTATAAAGGTCAATTGATTGGCATTGAACTCAAAAGCATCAGCCATAGCAAAGACGTTAGCGACAACAGCACCACACATCACATCAACTTGGCTTACCAAGTATTCACGAACAATGTGGTCGCAAAAAATGCCGCATTAGGTCCTGAATACTTGAATCTGGTGAACACCAAAAACAATCAAGATTTGGTCAAATATCGCATTCCTAGCCTAGATATTGCAATCTCACCGATTGCTATTTTTGGACAGGTTAAAATCGAAAATAACATGAGCCAGCTCATAGGACCACTGTTACTTTCAAACAAAAAAGAAAGCACTTGGCTGAAAGTATCTTTAGTCTTGCTTACGATCAGCTTGCTGGGTTTAGTGTACATATTAGGCATGCGCGCTTGGCTACCTCTCATGGGTGGCACCTTTGCAAAAACCTATCGCGCATTACACAAGCTGCCGAATACGCCAGAAGGCTTAAAACAAGCGGTATCCAAAGTGCATGAATCGCTCAATACAACTGCCGCCGGCAGCGTGTTTAGTAATAATCTGGATGCATTCATCACCCAGAAACCAGGTTTTGCGCCGATAAAATCAGAGATACATCAGTTTTTCGGCTTGTCACGCCAAGTGTATTTTGAAGCCAGTGCAACACACGATGTTGGTAGCGACCCACGTCAATGGCTAAAACAATTCGCACGCCGCTGCCGCGATTGTGAGCGTGGCTTAATCCCTGCGCCACTCACCCAACATACAGGACAATAAGTCATGGCATTTTCACATCCATGGCTACTTTGGCTGCTACCACTTGCCATTCTGCCGCTATTACTAGAACGTGCCCATGCCAAGCAATATTCTTGGGTAGACATGCTGCCAGCCGATCCGCTATCCAATCTAATCGGCTTACTACTTAAGATACTGGCGATATTCACGCTGATATTTATTATTGTCGGATTAGCCGCACCGCATACCAATGAACAAAAGATAGAGCGCATTGGCGTTGGTGCGCAGATTGCACTGGTACTCGACCGTAGCGCCAGTATGGATGACCCCTTCTCTGGTGGCATTAGTGGCGTTGGCAACGCAAGCGTAGGTGAAACCAAATCTGTGGCCGCAGCTAGGCTCATCACAGAGTTTGTGAAGTCTAGGCAGCAAGACATGTTTGGCATGATTACGTTTAGTAACTCCGCCATGTATGTACTGCCACTTAGCGAAAACAAAAAAGCCGTGATTGCCGCAGTGCAAGCCACTGGCGGCAATGCCCTATTTCAAACCAATATTGGCAGCGGGCTGACTAGCGGCGCAGGCTTGTTTGATAAAGTGCCGGATTCAGGCTCACGTGCCTTGATTCTAATCTCAGATGGCGCAGGCCGATTAGATGCCAATACGCAACAGAAAATCAAAGACTGGTTCGATCATCTGCATATTAGCCTGTACTGGATTGTGTTGCGCCAACCCGGTGGTTTAAGTATTTTCGATAAGAACTTCAAACCCAAAGAAGACGCAGCATTACCTGCAGAAATAGAACTTAACGAGTACTTCAAAACGCTGAAAACACCTTTCATGGCATACGAAGCAGAAGACCCTAAGTCATTGCAATTAGCAATGAACGACATTAACAATCGCGAAAAGAAACCGATCAAATACTTAGAAAGAATTCCAGGCCAAGACTATTCAAACATGTGCTTCATTATCGCCGCTATCATGATCAGCCTATTGCTTGGGGTTAAATATTTAGAGGTTAAAACATGGCACTAAACTTAAGAATAATGCACTTTTTTACAGTCAAAAGACTCACTTGGTTACTCATGCTGCTTGCTGTTTTAGCGGGTGTTGGTAGCACATATTTTTATATGCGCATTAAACAAATTGATGCCTTTAATACAGCGATTAGCGCTGGAAAACCGCCTGTCACTGATTTACAAAGTTTTGAAGCGAAGTTTTCAACTGCATTTTGGCTGGCTAAGAATGAACGCTACAAAGAGGCGACGCTGCTGTTTAACAAGGCATTGAATACTGCCAACAATGAACAAAAAGCCATTATTCACTACAATCTAGGCAATATTTTCTTTAGACGTGGCCTAGCCATCAATGGCACCAATATGACCGTGCGTGCTGAAGCGGAATATCTATTCCAACAAGCTAAAAAGGCATACCAACAATCATTAAGGCTAGATAGCTCAAACTGGCGTGCACGCCATAATATGGATCGCCTATTAACCATGCTACCAGGCACTCCCACACCGGGTGTAGGTGAAAGTGACACTCCTGGCCTGATTATGGGCAACATTCCAGTTGGGTTGCCATAAAAATGACTGCCATGCACAAGCTCTTTAATTACTTTCGCCATCGCCACGATGCCGCTTTATTATTAGGCGCTTTATTGCTGCTGATTATCGCGCTGTTTAATCCTAAAATACCCGTGAAACGTGACATTTACAGCTATCTGTTTGTCACTGATATTTCACAAAGTATGAACGTGGTAGACAAAACCCTGAATGGTAAACCAGTGTCACGTATGGCATTTATGCAAGATACACTGCATAAAGTGATTGGTGAATTACCATGTGGCACGAATGTGAGCATCGGCTTATTTGCTGGGGTCAGTGTGGCTGCGCTTTATACGCCAATAGAGGTTTGTGAAAACTTTGACGCGATTAACGGCACAATAGATCATCTTGATTGGCGCACAGCGTGGTCTGGCAATAGCCGCGTACGTGCCAGTATGATCACGTTGGCAAAAACCATACGCTCATTCCCTGAGCCTGCCCAAGTAGTATATTTCACAGATGGCGAAGAGGCACCGAAACTGCACGTGTTTAACACGCAGGATTTAACTGCTTTTCAAGGTGGCGAAGGCTGGCTATTTGTCGGCATAGGCAGTGAAAAAGGCACGCCCATTCCAAAGTTTGATGAATTCAATCAGTTGATTGGCTATTGGTCCGGCGAAAGCTTTGCCATGCAGCCCGGTATTGCACAAATTTCAGAGTCCAACTTAGGCACACGCGATGATAACGTTGCAGGTAGTGAAGGCGGCCGTTATTTATCCAAGCTGGATGAGCCCTACCTAAAAACGCTATCCAAAGAAGTAAATGGTAGTTATGTGCGTGGCGATAGCGTGCAAGATGTATTAAGCGCGATGAAAAAACAAAAACCAGCGCGCCGCGACACTGCTGGATTTGAAATTCGTTGGATTTTAGCTGGACTGGCAGGGATTTTATTTATTTTGGCTTATACGCCAAAACATCCAATACAAGTTCTACAAAAGCAATTCCGCAACTTTATCAATCGACGTAAAGCCATAAAAAACGGGGCATCAATCTAGCTTAGTTGGATGTCCCCAACGCAGCCATACACGTAACTGACGATAACTTTCATAATCTAATGCATCAGGCAGAATAGTTAAAGAGCGTTTCGTTAGATGCAACGTGAACAAACTCCGCATCATAATCAATGACGACATATCAGCAAGTTGATCTGGATTGCTCAACTTGCAATTAAGCACTGTTAAATACGGCGTTACGACACTATTGTCTTGCACCACAACATCAAGAATTTTTCCATCTTTACGAATCAGTTGCAGCTGATTCTTTGCGTTGACACTTAATGCAACGCATGACCACGGCAACAACAATAAGCCATAACCACACACCACATAACTAGCTGAACCCAAGATAACAAGCACAAGCAGTAATTTAATCTGCCAAAATAAAGTGAGCGAGATTAAAATACAACACGCACCTAGACTCACTCCAACAATTAATGCCGATAATTGAATAGAAGACTTGAAATTAAGCTGAATCGGCTTCACGTAAGCATCTAAGACTTATAAAACTAAAGGTTAACACGCACATGCAACAATGGCAGAACTTTCTACAAAGCGCTTCAGACAATCAAAATGCAGTGATTCAGAATGACAAAGTCATCAGCTTTGGTAATCCTGCCGCTGAACTACAATCCACGATGCATGAAACCGTTATTTGTGACCTATCCCACTTAGGATTATTACAATTACAAGGCTCAGACACACATACCTTCCTTCAAGGGCAAGTGACCAATGACGTTAAGCTACTGAACGGACACAATGCGCACTACACCGCTTACTGCAATCCTAAAGGGCGCATGCTGGCGTTATTCTTGGCGTTTTCACACAATGATGCCGTGCATTTACAAATGCCTAAAGAGTTGGTGGAATCCATCGCTAAGCGCCTAAAAATGTATGTCATGCGCAGCAAAGTCACGATTGAAGATGTTTCAAAAAGCATCATTAAATTTGGCATCAATGGCCACAATGCGGCTGAACTACTACAAGCACAATTTGCTCAAGTGCCAAAAGCAGATTTTGAGTTAGTCAGCTTGGAAAATGGCGCATTACTCAAACTTCCAGGATCAACGCCGCGTTATGAGATTTTTACAGACACGGAAAACGCCATCGCTGTTTGGAGTGCTTTAAGAGTACACGCTAAACCTGTAGGTGCCGCATGCTGGGAATGGCTAGAAATTCAAGCCGGCATTCCTGATGTCACCCTAAAAACACAAGAAGAATTTGTGCCGCAAATGCTGAATCTGGATGCGCTCAACGCCATCAATTACAAGAAAGGCTGCTATACAGGGCAGGAGATTGTTGCCCGCACACATTATTTGGGTAAAGTAAAACGTCGTACCCAGCTCGCGCATATCGCAAGCAATATTGGCGCGGAAGTAACACCGCAAACCGGTGATGATATTCACGATAGCAATAAACAAGCGATTGGTAAAATTGTGCGCTGCACACCATCTACTGATGCTGGTTTTTATGTGCTGGCTGAGTCTAGGTTAGAGAATTTAGAGCAGGATGGAATATTTTGGAATGATATTGCACTGACAATAAAGTCGCTGCCTTACCAATTAGAATCTAGTACGAACTAGGCTATGAACATTTGAGCTAATACACAAGGGTGCCGTTAGGCATCCTACTTGTGGTGGGTTAGGCTGTAATTTGATAATGCCATACGCCAATGTACATAAATACAATCGATATACCAACATCATAAAATGCCTTACCGATATTAATACCCACGCCTAAAATTTTTGCAACTATTTCTGCTAAAGCGCACCCACGTCCACTTGTGAGACAGACTGTTTGTGAATTTGCGTCTATAAAGGCAAAAACCAAGAAAAGTACAGCAACAAAAACTGATAGAACAAGTACAGGAATTCTTTGTTTTTTTGAAGCTTTCATACGCGGCCTAACTTTTGGATCAAGCCTATGGAGTAGGCTTACTTTCAGGAACAACTGGCTTTGATTTTTCAGGGCTAACTGAACTAGGTGTTTTAGGCATGGAGTTATCGAGCACTTGGTAAAACACTTCATCCTGTTTTACCATGCCTAGCTCGCTGCGGGCACGCTCTTCAATCGCTGCACGCCCACTTTTTAAATCTCGCACTTCAGCATCCAGCGTATCGTTACGGGCTTTTAGTGCATTATTCTTTTCTTGCTGCTCGCTAATTTGACGATTCAAATCCCACACGCGCAACCAACTCCCCTTGCCTAGCCACAGTGGATACTGCAGCAAGGCAATCAGGATCACAAATATAAGCGTCAGTGCTTTCAATTAAGCGTTCTCGCCTATATCCAATAACAATTACTTAAACAATTGATAAAAAGCTGATAAGCCTGCATAGCTAGATGCGTCGCCCAACTCTTCTTCAATACGTAACAATTGATTGTATTTAGCGATACGCTCTGAACGTGAGATTGATCCAGTTTTAATTTGTAATGCGTTAGTTGCTACTGAAATATCAGCAATCGTAGTATCTTCAGTTTCACCTGAGCGATGTGAAATCACTGCGGTGTAACCCGCACGTTTAGCAGTTTCAACAGTCAAAAATGTTTCTGTCAAAGTACCGATTTGGTTGACTTTGATTAATACTGAGTTTGCAACGCCGCGCTTAATGCCTTCACGCAAGATTTTTGCGTTGGTCACGAACAAATCATCGCCAACCAATTGCGTTGTTTTGCCTAGGCGTTGAGTCAAGATATCCCAACCGTCCCAGTCAAATTCAGCCATACCATCTTCAATACTGATGATAGGATATTTGTCAGCCCAAGTGGCTAGATAGTCTGTAAATTGACCTGATGACAATTGCAAACCTTCAGAAGCCAGATGGTATTTACCATCTTTATAAAACTCAGTACTGGCACAGTCCAAACCCAAATATACATCGCGACCTGGCTCGTAACCTGCATCTGAAATCGCTTCCATAATGTATTGAATCGCCACTTCATTAGATGGTAAGTCCGGTGCAAAGCCACCTTCATCACCCACCGTTGTTGCCAAACCTTTTTTATGTAATGTCTTTTTCAAGGCGTGGAATACTTCAGCACCACAGCGTAACGCTTCTCTGAATGTTGGACGACCAGCTGGAATAATCATGAACTCTTGCATATCAACGCTGTTATCAGCATGCGCACCACCATTGATGATGTTCATCATCGGCGTTGGTAATTGCATAGCGCCAGAACCGCCTAAATAGCGGTACAGTGGCAAGCCAGACTCTTCAGCCGCGGCACGTGCGCATGCCATAGATACGGCTAGAATTGCATTCGCGCCAAGGCGGTCTTTATTCTCAGTACCATCCAACTCGATCAAAGTTTTATCAATAAAACTTTGCTCTTCTGCGTCCAAACCAATAATGGCTTCAGTAATTTCAGTATTCACATTCTCAACCGCTTGCAAAACACCTTTACCTAAGTAACGGCCTTTATCGCCATCGCGCAACTCAACCGCTTCCTTAGTACCGGTAGAAGCACCAGATGGCACGGCAGCACGACCAATAACACCGCTTTCCAGCAGCACATCGCACTCAACCGTTGGGTTACCACGTGAATCTAAAATCTCTCGGGCGATAATATCTACAATTGCGCTCATCATTTTTCCTTAAATTTAAAACCAGCACCTAAGTTACCGTTGGGTAAACCTGATGCTAAATATACGGTTATTTTTATATACAGCTATTTTTTAAACAAAGTTTTTTACAAAGTACTTTCAATAAAGCCGGCTTTTTTTACGAGCCTATCCAAGTCCACAAGCACTTCCAGCAGGTCTTTCATTTTGTGTAATGGCCATGCATTTGGACCATCTGACAAAGCTTTGGATGGATCTGGATGGGTTTCCATAAAAATACCCGCAATACCGCTTGCCACTGCAGCGCGTGCCAACACTGGCACATGCTCACGTTGACCACCACTTTTATCGCCCTGACCGCCTGGTTGCTGCACTGAGTGCGTAGCATCAAACACAACTGGGCAATTGGTTTCACGCATAATGGCTAATCCACGCATGTCAGAAACCAATGTATTATAGCCAAACGATGCGCCACGCTCGCAAACCATAATATTATCCAAACCGCCATTCGCTTCTCTCGCTTTTTGCACCACGTTTTTCATATCACCCGGTGCCATAAATTGGCCTTTTTTGATATTCACAGGCTTACCAGATTTGGCGCAAGCGGTAATAAAATCGGTCTGGCGACATAAGAATGCTGGAGTTTGCAGCACATCAACCACACTTGCCACTTCCGGCACTTGTTCTTCCGTATGCACATCAGTCAAAATCGGCACACCAATTTGGCGGCGCACTTCATCTAAAATCTTCAGGCCTTCGGTAATACCAAAGCCACGAAATGTTTTATTCGAACTACGGTTAGCTTTATCGTATGAAGATTTGTAAATAAATGGAATACCTAGTGCCGCAGCAATCTCTTTAAGTTGCCCAGCAGTATCAATCGCCATTTGTTGCGACTCAATCACACATGGACCGGCAATCAAGAATAGTGGATGCTCAAGACCTACGTCAAAGTTACATAATTTCATTTTGGAGCCTTTTCAAAACCTAATTTGATACTTAAAGAACACAACTCGATTATTTTTTATTAGCCAAAGCCGCTTTCACATAGGCAATAAATAAAGGATGTCCTGTACGTGGATTCGATGTAAATTCAGGGTGGAACTGGCAAGCCACAAACCAAGGATGCACGTTTTGTGGCAACTCGACCATTTCGCATAAATCTTCTGTTGGCGTTCTGGCTGAAATGACCAAACCAGCGGCTTTCAACTGATCTACATAATGGTTATTCACTTCATAACGATGACGATGACGCTCATTCACTTGAGCACCGTAAATACTCGCCGCAATGGTACCTGGCACGATTGGGCAAGCTTGCGCACCTAAGCGCATGGTGCCGCCTAAGTCTGAGTTTTCATCACGTTTCTCTACATTGCCTGAAGCATCTTGCCACTCATCAATCAAACCAATCAATTTATGCGCTGCATTCGAGTTAAATTCAGTACTATTGGCATCAGCCAAATGCGCTTGATTACGCGCAAACTCAATCACCGCCAATTGCATACCCAAACAAATGCCTAAATAAGGCACTTTATTGGTTCTGGCAAAATTAATTGCCGCGATCTTACCTTCTGTACCGCGCACGCCAAAGCCGCCTGGAACCAAGATTGCATCCATGCCTTTGAGCGCATCAGTGCCATGACTTTCAATGTCTTCTGAGTCGATATAATGAATTTTTACTTTAGATTCAGTATGAATACCTGCATGAATCAGCGCTTCTGTAAGCGATTTATAAGACTCGGTTAAATCTACATACTTACCAACAAAGGCAATATTCACTAGATGCTTAGGATTAGCTAACGCAAAGGCAATTTTTTCCCAGCTGGATAAATCAGCCGGCTTGGCTTGTATGTCTAATTTATCGCAAACAATCTCATCCAAATGCTGGTCATGCAATAAACCTGGAATTTTATAAATAGAGTCGGCATCAATAGCGCTAATCACAGCTTCTGACGCAACATTTGTAAACAATGCGATTTTGTAGCGCTCATCGTCAGGAATATTACGATCAGCACGGCACAATAAAATATCTGGTTGAATACCAATCTCGCGCAACTCTTTCACTGAGTGTTGCGTAGGTTTGGTTTTAAGCTCACCCGCTGTTGGAATCCAAGGCAATAAGGTTAAGTGGATGTAGCAGGTATTACTACGACCTTCTTCAAAACCCATTTGACGAATCGCTTCAAGGAAGGGTAATGATTCAATATCACCCACGGTACCACCCACTTCAACGATAGCCACATCAGCGCCTTCAGCACCGCGTTTTACATGCGCTTTAATTTCGTCAGTAATATGTGGAATGACTTGTACAGTTTTACCTAGATACTCACCACGACGTTCTTTTTTAATGACAGTTTCGTAAATCTGACCTGCGGTGAAGTTGTTACGCTTCGCCATACGCTGGCTAATGAAACGCTCATAGTGCCCTAAATCCAGATCCGTTTCCGCACCATCATCAGTTACAAACACTTCACCGTGCTGAAAAGGCGACATCGTGCCAGGGTCAACGTTAATATAAGGATCCAGTTTCAGCATGGTTACTTTAATACCACGTGATTCTAGGATTGCGCCGAGGCTGGCGGCGGCGATGCCTTTACCAAGAGAGGAAACTACACCGCCGGTTACGAATACATATTTGGTCATGGAAAGGCACTTATTTTTTGTTGCAGACGGGGTGTGATTTTACCGTAAAACAGGGTGCTCTCATCAGCTTATTCCAAAATAAAGTTATGCGACCATGCCGACTAGCTTCACAAGACTTTTGAATTAACGTTAAGCCTACTATTCACTAGCTACCGGCTTCCAAGCACCATAACTCTTGAATCGCTCCTGCACTTCAATCATCTCCTGCGCAGTCAGAATGACTGGCTGCCCGACCTGCAAAGCGCGTAGATATTGCTCGCATAAGGTTTCGACTTCCTGCGTTACATTAAGCGCTTTTTCTAAAGTTTCACCCACTGCAATCATGCCATGATTCGCTAATAAACAGGCTTTACGGTTTTGCAAAGCAAGTACAGCGCCATCTGATAACTGCTGACTACCAAACAATGCATAAGGTGCACAACGAATACTATCGCCACCCGCAAGCGCAATCATGTAATGAAAAGCTGGGATGTCACAACGAAACGTACTCAAAGTACTCGCAAACATGCTATGCGTATGGATGACAGCATTCATCTCGATCTTGTTTTTCAGAATATCCAAATGAAATCGCCATTCACTTGAGGGCTGAAGCGCACCAACGGCATTGCCGGAAAAATCCATCCACACCATATCGGCTGGTGTCATTTTGCCTACAGCTAAGCCTGAAGGCGTTATCAAGAATCCAGCCTGACCATCTTCGTTATCAACGCGCACACTTGCATTACCTGCCGTGCCACGATTCAATCCCAAGCTCACAAGCTGCTGGCTAATCTTTAACAATTGCTCACGTTGCGTTTGCACCACAATCACCTTTGCATTGCGTTCAATTCGTGCGGGGCATAGATACCCTGCTCGGTAATAATCCCTGTAACCAGACGCGCTGGCGTAACATCAAATGCTGGATTAGCAACCTTGGTGTTCGGCGGCAGAATATTCACTTCTGCGATCTCGCCACTTGCGAGCCTGCCCGTCATCCAAGAAACTTCACGCGCATCGCGCTCTTCTATCTCTATATACTCAATCCCATCTTCAATACTCCAATCAATAGTAGGTGATGGCACCGCAGCATAAAAGGGAATGCTCTGATCAAAAGCGGCCAGCGCTTTCAGATACGTACCGATCTTATTGCAAACATCACCAGTCGAGGTCACACGATCAGCGCCCACAATCACCATATCTACTACACCTTTTTGCATCAAATGCCCACCGGCGTTATCACTAATCACGGTATGTGGCACACCATGCTGCGCCAACTCCCAAGCAGTCAAGCTCGCCCCCTGATTACGTGGGCGCGTTTCATCCACCCACACATGCACAGCGATTCCCGCATCATGCGCAGCATAGATAGGTGCAAGTGCAGTACCAAAATCAACAGTAGCCAACCAACCGGCATTGCAATGCGTGAGTATATTGATTGTGCGCGACTGCTTGACTGCTAAGGGTGCGATCAAATGTAAGCCATGCGAACCAATCGACCGATTTAATTCAACATCCTCATTACAGATCACGGCCGCCTCAAGCCACGCAGCCTCATTACGCTCAGCAACTGGCAATGGCTGCAATACATGTAGCATGCGCTGCGCCGCCCACTTTAAATTCACCGCCGTTGGACGACTATTGATAAGTTGTGTTGCGGCATTTTCCAAATGCGTATCACTACTGTCATGCTGTACTGCCAAAGCAATGCCATAAGCGGCAGCTGCGCCAATAAGTGGAGCGCCTCGCACCTGCATCGTCTTAATAGCAACAACCATGCGCTCCAAGGTATTGATCTGGGCAACTTCAAAAAGATGCGGCAACTTGGTTTGGTCGATAATTGAAACTGACTTAGTTTTAATATCATTTATACCGTTAGCACCAATAGAATCGGTTAACCAAATAGTGCGATACTGCTGACCATTAATGCGCATAAAAAAGCAATCCAAACAAAAATAAATAATTCAAAAGTTGACTTAAAAACAACTTTCTGAAACTCAAGAATAAGCTCCACAATATCTGTGGATAACTTTGTGAATAGTTGTGGGTGACGTTTGTAACATCCCAATTTATAAGGGATTTTTACAATCGCCTAGATTTTAACCTAAAAATTAACCATTAATAATCAATAAGTTACAAGCCAAGCGTTGATTACTAAGACTTTTATTATATCAATTGCGCTCTATAGTGCTCATGTGCACAACTCAAGCAATTTTGCCAGAAAAATTCTATGTTTTTTCACTAAATATGAACCATCCTCTTGAACAAAACACACAAGCGTTGTCAACAAAGAATTAGCGATTTAAACCAAATAAAATTAATTAAAAAAATTGACTTTTAAAAAGTTCCCGCAACCTCAAAATACTTTCCACAATAACTGTGGATAACTCTGTGAATTGTTGTGACTCAAAAATGTAACATGCCATTTTATAAGGCTTTTTTTAAATCGCTTAAATTTTGAACTAAATAAAAGTTTATTTAAATCAATGAGTTGTAAATCAGCCATTGATTGATAACGGTTTTTAGCCTTACTTAATGTAGTACATTAGGTGGTGTGCATAAGTCAGCTAATTTTGGCAATACTTTTAATGCATTAGCGCCCGTAATATCAAGCACTGTAGCTATATTTAGCTGTCGTATGTCGGCTAAAACCTGCGCAATTCTGGGTAACTCCAAAGGCGTATTTCTGCCCTTATTCCCCAGCCATTCTGGCGGAATATCAGGCGAATCTGTCTCCAGTACAATTGACGCTAACGGCAGCTTTTCTGCAAGCTCACGGATTTTTAGCGCACGACTATACGTCATCGCCCCACCAAAACCCAATTTAAAGCCTAGTTGAATAAATTGCTCGGCTTGCTGAAAGCTGCCATTGAAGGCATGCGCAATGCCGCCTGCCACCTGATGTTTACGCAAATGCTTTAGCACGTCGTCAACAGCATTCCTAACATGTAATAACACAGGCAATTGATGTTGCTTGGCAATTTTAAGCTGCTCGGTAAAGAAAAAAACTTGCCGCTCAATATTGGCTGGATTCGTGCTGGGCTTGTTCACAAAGTAATCCAAACCGATTTCCCCAATCGCAACAGGATTGTTTGCCTGAACATACGCGCGTAGCACCTCTATATCATCTATCGCGGCGCTATTTACAAACATCGGGTGTATACCAAGCGCATAAGCACAATACTTGTGTTGATCGCATACCGCTAACACAGCATCAAAATTGTTACGCGCTACAGCGGGAATTACAATTTTGGAAACGCCTTGCTGCAAGGCTGACGCTGCAATAAGGTCACGGTCTGCATCAAACTCAGCAGCATCAAGGTGGCAATGGGTATCAATAAGCATCATGCTACCTATGACAAATTACTGATCGGTATGTTTAACCGGCTTTGCACGCAAACGAATATCCTGCCCCACTTGCCGTACATCCAAAATCTGTAAATCAGTAACTTGCTGCATCTCGGTTAACTCCGGGATAGCAAACATCGCCTTTGCATCCGCGCCCATCAGCTTTGGCGCGTAATAAAAAATAAACTCATCAATCAAGTTGGCATGCAAGAATGCGCCATTCAAGCCCTGCCCAGCCTCTAGCAACACCTCATTCACACCACGCTGCGCTAAGTTTGATAGTAGCGCTAACAAATCAACACGGCCATGCGCATCTGAAAGCTTTAACAATTCGGCACCACAAGCGGTTAATGCCTCAGCTTGATGCTTATCATCACTCGCGTAAACAATTAAGACTGGGCTGGTTTGCAGGCTTTCAGACTGGAGTATTTTAAAATCAGGGGGAGTCAATAGGCGACTATCCACAATCACGCGTAGCGGTTGGCGCGCAACATCTGGCAAGCGTACATTCATTGTCGGGTTGTCAGCTAACACTGTGCCTATGCCAGTGATAATGGCACACGACTGCGCACGCCAACGCTGTACATCCAATCGTGCGGACTCGCCTGTAATCCACAAGCTTTTACCATTTTTGAGCGCAGTTCGACCATCCAGACTAGCAGCAACCTTACTGCGTACATAAGGTAAGTGGCGGATCATCCTGGAAATAAAGCCGGGATTTAACGCTAGCGCCTCTTTTTCCATTAAGCCCGCCGTAACCTCTATGCCATGCGCTTGCAGGCGTTTAATGCCAGCGCCTGCCACTAACGGGTTGGGGTCTTGCATGGCAACCACCACGCGCTTCACACCGGCCTTAATCAGCGCATCTACGCAGGGCGGCGTACGCCCATGATGGTTGCAAGGCTCTAGCGTCACATACGCATCAGCATCTTTTGCCGCATCGCCAGCCTGTAACAGTGCATGCACTTCAGCATGCGCCTCGCCCGCCTTAAGATGTGCGCCCTGCCCTACTATTTGGTGATTTTTAACGATGACACAACCTACTCGCGGATTCGGTTGTGTGGTGTAAAGCCCTTGTTCTGCCAATCGCAGCGCAAGCGCCATATAGGTATGATCTGCTGCTGAGAACAACGTATTTGTAGTTGCTAGTTGGGTCATGACGTTTTGAATTGAGAAATGCCGTTAAGCATCACGCTTGATGGATTGGTAGGGCTTACGGCGGAATTTTGCAGCATAAGAAAAGCACCCATAGAAGAAAGCACTGTGCGAGATAAGTAAGATTGGGATAAGAAATAAATATGCTAGTCCGTTAGCGCCACACGAATCATAGTCGTAACTACCATCACATAATGGGCGAGGGAGTATTTTCATTAAAACGACAAATGGCCACATGAATGAAAAATACGTTGAAGCTTCCAGCCAATAAGGAGCTCGATCTGGATAGTGCCAGGCGTTAACCACTATTCCAAATGCAGCCACACTCAAGAGTAGTAGCAGTATTGAAAGTGTGACCGATATAACCAAGCGTCGTTTATTCATAGCTCTAGCTATAATTTAGTGAGAAGAAATACGGCTGTTCACTAAGCGGTTATTTTCATCAAAGAAAATAAGCAAGCCATGATAAACGTGCATGCATTTACCCAAATCATATTCCACGGACGTCGCATCCTCATAACTTGGGCGGCCTAACAGCATGCTTATAGCGTCTTTAGACGTGCCTTTTGCCAAGATGTGTTGCTGTAAATCGTAGGCCATATCGCCGCGCTTGCACTCGGTTTCAATCGTGGCAGCGCTTTGCATCCACTTCACTTGATTGAATTTATCACTACCGAATACCACGCTGTCTTTCATTGCCCACCAGCTGAAAAACACGATGGTGAGAATCACCGTAAACGCTGCAAATGCAATCGACAGCCAGTTAATCAGTTTCATGCATTCACCTTAAATTGATAGCCGCTATTTATCCGTCGTACGCCGTTTGGCATGTGTGACCGGTTTATCTAAATCACGAATCGCGTCATTAAAATCATCCACGTCAGAAAAGCTGCGATACACGGACGCAAAGCGAATATACGCCACCTTATCCATTAATTTCAGCTCCTGCATAACGCTTTCACCCAGATTACGCGCGGGAATTTCACGCTCACCTAGACTCAGCATTTTTTGCACAATATGGTCTAGCGCGCGATCTACATACTCAGTCGGCACGGGGCGCTTATGCAAAGCACGGGTAAATGAAAGACGCAGCTTTTCGCGATTAAATTCCTCGCGCGTGCCATTTTGTTTAACCACTTGTGGCATGTGCAAGTCAGCCGTTTCATAGGTGGTGAATCGCTTATCACATGCGCCGCACTTGCGACGGCGACGAATAGAGTCACCCTCGTCATTGACCCTAGAATCAATGACTTGAGTATCATCTACACCACAAAACGGACATTTCATATTAAGTCTAAGAGCCGCTTAACGCTTATTTTTGATACACAGGAAATCTAGCAGTTAATGCGTGTACTTTCGCTTTAGTTGCAGCGATAACAGCTTCATCCGTTGGATTATCCAGAATGTCAGCAATCAAGTTCGCCACTTGTTTTGCTTCGTCTTCTTTAAAGCCACGCGTCGTAATCGCTGGCGCACCAATACGAATACCTGAAGTCACAAATGGGCTTTCTGGGTCATTAGGAATCGCATTTTTATTCACAGTGATGTGCGCCAAACCCAGCGCAGCATCAGCCGCTTTGCCTGTTAAACCTTTAGGACGTAAATCCACCAAGAACATATGTGATTCAGTACGACCAGAAATAATGCGCAAACCACGTGCAGTCAATGCTTCAGCCATGGCTTGGGCATTCTTAATCACTTGTGCCTGATACGTTTTAAATTCAGGTTGCGCAGCCTCTAGGAATGCTGTGGCTTTTGCAGCAATCACGTGCATTAATGGACCGCCTTGCAATGCTGGGAACACGCTTGAATTCAATGATTTTTCAAACTCAGCTTTAGCTAAAATAATGCCGCCACGTGGGCCACGCAATGTTTTATGTGTAGTGGATGTCACAAAGTCAGCATGTGGCACTGGGTTTGGATACACTCCAGCAGCAATCAAACCTGAGTAATGTGCCATATCGACCATAAAATATGCGCCAACTTTCTTCGCGATTTCAGCCATGCGCGCCCAGTCAAAACGTAATGCATACGCTGAAGCACCACCAATGAGCAACTTAGGTTTACATTCAACAGCAATACGCTCCATCTCATCATAGTCAATTTCTTCTTTATCGTTTAAACCATAAGGCACGATATTAAATAATTTACCTGACAAGTTCGCTGGAGAACCATGTGTTAAATGACCACCATGACCAAGATTCATACCCATCACAGTATCGCCAGGCTTCAAAATAGAGAAATACACTGCTTGGTTAGCTTGTGAGCCAGAATGCGGTTGCACGTTAGCGTACTCTGCGCCGAACAAGGCTTTCAAGCGATCAATAGCTAACTGTTCAACTTGGTCTACATATTCACAACCGCCGTAAAAACGTTTGCCCGGATAACCTTCTGCATATTTATTGGTTAATTGTGAACCTTGCGCTTGCATCACTGCCGGACTGGTGTAGTTTTCAGAGGCAATTAACTCGATATGTTCATGTTGACGAACAACTTCTTGCTCTATCATGCCCCATAAAGCAGGGTCAGCTTGATTTAAGGTATTAGCGTAGTTAAATGGGGCTTGTGACATGGTTGTAGTTTTCCAAATACTTGAGTAATTTTTAGATTAGATAAAAAAGCTTGCCCCTATTTTACCATGCACTCATATGAAGATTAAAGCCAAGTTTTGGCTAGCCAATTCAAGCAAGCTATAATGCCCTTAATTAAAAACCTTAATCACAAGGAATCACCCGCATGAAATGGACTGACAGCTTAAGAATTGCCGAATCTCTGTATGACAAACATCCAGACATCGACCCAAAAACTATACGCTTTACCGATTTAATGGATTGGGTGATGGCGTTAGATGGCTTTAATGATGACGAACAACATTGTGGTGAGAAAATATTAGAGGCGATTCAACTCGCATGGATTGACGAGGCAGAGTAAGTCACAACAAGCCAACTGCAACCAGAGCTATTGTTTTAAAAGGCAACCCTAATCATGTCAAATGCACTAAAAACTCTCCTAAAATATATTACGTGGTTCACGCTGATCGCTATTACCCTGCTCGCTTTATATACGTGGGCAAGTTTGAATTGGGTGTATTCCTCTGGCGAACGTGCAGGATACGTGCAGAAGTTTTCACTTAAAGGCTACGTGTGCAAAACATGGGAGGGTGAATTGATTTTAGTCTCCATGCCCGGCACTCAGGCAGAGAAGTTCGCCTTTACCGTAAAAGATGAAGCTATTGCTAAAAAAATAAATGCCTCTATGGGCAAACGCGTAAAAATTGATTATGAAGAGCATAAAGGCATTCCATCCAACTGCTTTGGCGAATCATCCTACTTTGTGAAAGACATTCTGAACCTGGAAAACCAAGCTCAGCCAAACTAAGCTACAACTTAACTTCAAATATCACATACATGGCCGACCAAAAAAATTACATCACACCTGAAGGTCACGCAAAGATTGAGGCTGAATTTCAGCACTTATTGAAAGTAGAGCGCCCAGAAGTGGTAAGAGTCGTTTCATGGGCGGCCAGCAATGGCGACAGAAGCGAAAATGGCGATTACATCTACGGTAAAAAACGTTTGCGTCAGATTGATGGGCGCTTACGCTTTTTAATGCAGCGCATGGATTTAGCCGTGATTGTTGACCCAGCAACCCAGCAAGGCTTGGAAAGAGTATTTTTCGGCGCTTGGGTCACTTTATTTTCACTTAAAAATGACACCGAAATCACCTATCGCATTGTAGGCCAAGATGAACTAGAGCCGTCATTAGGCTACATCAGCTGGGTGTCACCGCTGGCACGCGCCATTACTGGCAAGCAGATAGGCGATATCGTCAATGTTGTCACCCCCGCTGGCGACGAACAATATGAAATCATTGAGGTTCAATATCAGCCGCCAGCAAACTTAAACGCCACTGAAAAACCTTAAACTCAAAACCTTAAAGTTCTGCTAAATCCTTTGAACTAACATGCCACATGAGCCACACTAATAATCGCTGGGATATTTTCTGCAAGATTGTCGATAACTTCGGTGACATCGGCGTCTGCTGGCGGCTCAGCCAGCAATTGGCACGTGAGCACCAGTTGCAAGTGCGCTTATTCATTGATGATTTCAATGCCGCCAGAAAAATCATTACTGATTTGGATATTACCGAAGCAACACAAATTATCAACGGCGTTGAAGTTTGCAGTTGGCCTGCAGCAGAAACAACGCTATACATTAAACCTGCACATATAGCGCTAGAAACTTTTGCATGCGGCTTGCCTGATACTTATCTTCAAAAAATGACCCCAGACCAAACCATTTGGATCAATCTGGAATATCTTTCCGCCGAAGCATGGGTAAGCGACTTTCATACCCAATCGTCATCCCACCCTACACTCGCGCTCACTAAACACTATTTCTTTCCAGGATTTTTTAACACCACTGGCGGCTTAATTCGCGAAAGCAATTTAATTGCAGGGCGTGATGAGTTCTTAAATTCGACAACACTGCAAAAAGAGTTCTGGCGAAAATTTGGCATTGAAAAACCAGAGCCTCCACAAACCGCCTTAAGCAATATAACACTCACCGCCGAAAACCCAATCAAAATATCACTGTTTTGCTACCCACAAGCAAATATCAACAACCTGTTTTCAGCATTAGCAAACGCTGAGCAAGCCATTAATATCTACATGCCTGTGAATGAAAATACATCATTGAGTCTTGATGTATTTTCAAACTTTGCATCTAGCGAGAATCGGAAAATATGGCATAAAGGAAGCCTGACTGTTTACCTAATTCCGTTCTTATCTCAAGCTGACTATGACCGTTTGCTATGGGCTTGCGATTTAAACTTTGTACGTGGCGAAGATAGCTGGATACGTGCAATTTGGACAGGGAAACCTTTTGTTTGGCAGCCCTATATTCAAGAGGACGATACGCATATTCAAAAGCTTAAGGCTTTTCTGGAAACATACCTCCATGACGCTACGCAAGAAGTGAAATCTGCACTACATAATGCGCATCTGGCCTGGTCGCAACCTGAGAACACACAAACTCAGCTATGGTCACACCTCATGAATCAGCTACCAACCATGCAGGCCTATACCAAGCAACGGACGGAAGCCTTTGCCAGCCAAGCTGACCTTGCGACTAAGCTGGTGATTTTTAGTGAGAATTTAAGAAAAAATAGAGTATAATGCGCGGTTTTACGCACTCAATTACTTTAAATTTAGCAAGGCAACCTATGAAAACAGCTCAAGAACTCCGCGCAGGCAACGTGATTATGGTAGGCAATGAACCATTAGTCGTGATCAAAGCAGAATACAACAAATCTGGCCGTAGCACAGCCGTAGTTAAAATGAAGTTTAAAAACCTTCTGACTGAAACACCAAGCGAGAGCATTTACGGTGCTGGCGACAAGTTTGACGTTGTAGTTTTAGATAAAAAAGAAGTGACTTACTCTTACTTTGCAGATCCAACTTATGTATTTATGGATGCTGAATACAACCAATATGATGTTGATGCAGAGTTTATGGAAGATGCGCTTCCATACTTGGAAGATGGCATGCCAGCTGACATTCGCTTTTACAACGACAAAGCGATTTCAGTTGAATTAGCAAACTCAGTAGTTCGTGAAATTACATACACAGAGCCAGCAGTTAAAGGCGACACATCAGGTAAAGTGATGAAGCCAGCTAAAATTGCAACCGGCTTTGAACTCCCAGTACCTTTGTTCTGCAGCACTGGCGACAAAATTGAAATTGATACTCGCACTGGCGAATATAAAAACCGTGTAATGAAATAAAAGCTTAGTTTCAGCTTTTGACTAAAAGGGAGCTAGCCGCTCCCTTTTTTATGTCTAAAACTTTATGTCAAACTTATGTCTAAGACTTTTATGCATGAAATTGTGTAATCGCGTTAATATAGGCATCCAAAATACCGATTTATTCCATGATTGAATCAATGTTAAATCAATAAAATGGAAACCATAGCGGGAGAAATAGCATGAATGATAAGCAATTGGTCGCTTTGCAAGCAGCAAAACATATCGAAAGCGGCATGCTGATTGGCCTAGGCACAGGCTCTACAGCCAACTATTTCATTGAAGAACTGGCCAGACGACAAAATGATGAAGGCCTAAAAATCACAACTGTTGCCAGCTCCACCATCAGCGCTCAAAAAGCACAGTCACTGCACCTACCTATTGTCGCCCTTGAGCATATTAGTCAAATTGACTTATACGTTGATGGTGCAGATGAAATCACGCCAGACATGACCTTACTGAAAGGTCGTGGCAGTGATTTAGTCAAAGAGAAATTACTCGCCAAAGCTGCATCCAAATTTATTGCCGTCGCGGATGAAAGCAAACTGGTGAGCCATATCGGCCAAAACTTTTTGATTCCAATTGAAGTCACTCCCTTTGCTTGGCAACTCGCTAAAAAAAGCTTGGCAGCCATTGGCGCGCAAGGTGATTTACGCCCTAACGCCGCTAAAGATGGCTTTTGGGTAACGTCACATGGCAGTTATGTGCTGGATATGAAATTCGACGCAAGCCTAGATGCAAAAACACTCAACGCTTTGATTAACGACACGCCGGGCGTTGTGGAACACGGCATTTTTTACGGCCTCACCGATGCAATATTCATCGCTGCGAATGGCGTGGTTACTGAACGTTGGGCATGACCTGCGCACGACACAGCACGCCCATCATGCTGCGATTATCTTTGTTTTTACTACTGGCCTCCCTGATTACAAGCTGCACGCCTACGGATCAGAAAAGCCAACAAAAGTCTGCCAAAATCAGCAATAAAGAAATTGTTTTTGTTACGCATAATGGCCCCACCACCTATTACGTTAATGGTGATGGTCAATTTGCAGGTATTGAGTATGATTTAGCGACGCTCTTTGTGAATGATTACATGCCTGGCTACCAAGCCAAGTTTCTAGTGGTCAACAGCGTTGGTGAGGTGATTCCGACGTTACTCAAAGGTGCAGCGAATATTGCTGCGGCAAACTTATCTATCACCCATCTTCGTCAGGAGCTGGTGCAGTTTTCCAAACCTTATCAAGAGACACAGCAACAACTCATCCTGAATAACGAAGTTTTTGAAAACCCTAAAGATCTACACACGATTAAGGATATCGCCGCACTTTCCAACAAAAGAATCGCCGTCCCAGCTGGTACCAGTTACGCAGAGCGACTCAGCCAGTTACAAAAAGAACAACCGGCATTACGCTGGCAAGCCATTAAAAACACTAACTCCGAATCACTATTAGAAGAAGTCGCGAGCGGCATTCTAGATTTCACGGTAGTGGACAGTCATTTAGTGTCAATCATGCAAAACTACTACCCTAATCTTGACGTTGCCATCCCCTTGGGTAAATCAGAGAAAATTGCATGGGCGCTATCAAAAAATGCTGACCCGCAGCTAGTCAGTAAAGTGAACACCTTTTTTGACAAGATTCAAAAAGATGGCACATTGCGTAATCTAATCGACCGTTACTATGGCAATGTAAACCGCCTGAATACACAAGACATCACTAACTTCTTAAAGCTAAGTAACACTTTATTACCAAAATATAAAAACCTCTTTAAACAAGCTCAGGAAATTACTGGTATTGATTGGCGCTTATTGGCAGCGATCAGCTATCGTGAATCACATTGGGATACGTTTAGCACCTCGCCGACCAACGTACGCGGCCTGATGATGCTAACAGAAGGAACGGCTGACTTAATGGGTGTTACCGATAGGCTGGATCCTAAGCAAAGCATCGCTGCGGGCGCGAAATATATACTCAAACTCAAAGACACCATACCTGAACGCATTGCAGAGCCAGATCGTACTTACATGGCACTCGCCGCTTATAATATTGGTTATGCACACGTTGAGGACGCCAGAGTGCTTGCCAAGCGCCTTAACCTGAATCCAGATATCTGGGCAGATGTGAAAAAGACTTTAGTAATGCTAAACAACCCTGAATACTACAGCACCGCCAAATTTGGCTATGCCAGCGGTGGTGCTCCGGTCATTTTTGTTGAATCAATCCGCAGTTATCAACGCATTTTAGAGCACTACCAACCTAGCCATACGCCAGACTATACAAACTTTAAAATTGCACGTGCGGATTAGTTTGCATGGGCAATAATCATTTGCCCATGCAACTTAATACTATATTGGTTTAATTGATTCCAGATTGTTCATATAAGGTTTTAATGCCTCAGGAATCGTCACACTGCCATCGGCTTGTTGATAATTCTCCAACACCGCGACCAACGTGCGCCCTACTGCCAAACCAGAACCATTTAAGGTGTGTACCAATTCCGGCTTGCCATTTTCATTGCGATAACGCGCTTGTAAACGCCGCGCCTGAAAGGCTTCGCAATTAGAGACAGATGAAATTTCACGATAAGTATTTTGTGCTGGCAGCCATACTTCCAAATCATACGTTTTCGCTGCGCCAAAGCCCATGTCTCCAGTACAAAGCAATACCACGCGATATGGCAAACCCAACGCTTGTAAAATATGCTCAGCATGGCCGACCATTTCCTCTAGTGCCGCATAACTGGTATCAGGATGCACAATCTGCACCATTTCAACCTTATCAAACTGGTGCTGACGGATCATGCCTTTGGTATCACGACCGTAAGAGCCAGCTTCTGAGCGGAAGCAAGGAGTATGCGCTGTAAGCTTAATTGGTAATGACTCTAGAGGCACGATTTCATCACGCACGGTGTTAGTAAGCGTGACTTCTGACGTTGGAATCAAATACAACTTACTATCATTGTGGCTCAAAGAAAATAAGTCTTCTTCAAACTTTGGCAACTGTCCTGTGCCACGTAGCGTTTCAGCATTCACCAGATAAGGCGTATAGCACTCTTCGTAGCCATGCTGTTCAGTTTGGGTGTCAATCATGAATTGCGCTAAAGCACGATGCAGCTTGGCAATTTGACCGCGCATCAAAGTAAATCGGGCACCAGAAAGCTTGGCGCCAGTATCAAAATCCAAACCTAGTGGTGTACCCACATCGGTATGATCTTTGATTTCAAAATCAAAAGTGCGCGGTATACCTACTTTGCGCACCTCAACGTTGTCCACCTCAGACTTGCCTTGTGGCACGCTCTCATGCGGCAAGTTAGGCACAATCAATAACAGATTCTGCAACTCAGTTTGCAACTCCAACAAGCGCGCTTCATCGGCTTTTAATTGCTCACCCAAGCCGGCAACTTCAGCCATGATTGCGCTCACGTCCTCGCCTTTTGATTTGGCTACACCAATCTGTTTGGAAGTATTGTTGCGCTTGGCTTGCAGCTCTTGCGTACGCGTCTGCACAGTTTTACGTTCAGTCTCCAAGGCCGTGAATTTAGCTGAGTCAAACTCAAAGCCGCGTTTCTTAAGCTGATCTACAACGCTATCTAAATTATTTCTTAATGCTTGAATATCTAACATGGTGTTTCCTAGATTTTTGTCATTCTGTGTTTGACACAGAACCTTGAATTTTATGGCGTCCGTTTAAGCAGGCATTCACATGCGTAACGGCACCTATTTTTTAGCTTTTTTATCCAACTCTTTTAAATGCGCTAATTTTTCGCTAATTTTACCTTCTAAGCCGCGTGATGTGGGCATGTAAAACTGTATTGCTGGCA
This sequence comes from Pseudomonadota bacterium, assembly GCA_040390265.1. Classification (GTDB taxonomy): domain Bacteria; phylum Pseudomonadota; class Gammaproteobacteria; order Burkholderiales; family Methylophilaceae; genus Methylotenera. The sequence goes on from JAZJYS010000056.1 coordinate 53,092, forward strand.
ATTCATCAGGAAAATATTGCTCACCAGCCGCATAAGCCTCAGGTTCGTTATGCGCATAACGATATTCTTTACCGTAATCCAAGGCTTTCATTAGCTTGGTCGGCGCATTCCTTAAGTGCAATGGCACAGGACGTGACTTATCTTGAGCAACAAATGCTTTCGCTTGATTATAGGCATTGTAAGATGCATTACTTTTAGGGGCTACCGCCAAATAAATCACCGCATTAGAAAGCGCCAACTCTCCTTCAGGCGAACCTAAGCGCTCAAAAATCTGGCAAGCCTCCAAAGCCATACTTTGCGCACGAGGATCAGCCAAGCCAATATCTTCAATGGCCATACGCACAATGCGCCGACCTAGATACAATGGATCTGCACCACCATCAATCATGCGCAAAAACCAATACAAAGCAGCATCTGGATTAGAGCCACGTACCGATTTATGTAATGCTGAAATCTGGTCATAAAAAGCTTCACCGCCTTTATCAAAACGGCGCAACTTGCTTGCCATTGTTGTTTGCAAAAAGGCTTCGTCAATTTCTGTAACTTGAGCACCTTCTGCCGCATTGAATAAGCTTTCTACAAAGTTCAGCAATCGTCTGGCATCGCCATCTGCATACGCCAACACTTGTTCACGCACCTCGTCTGTTAAGGTCACGTTTTCAGCAACTAACTGCCGAGCTCTCTCCAGCAACAATGCCAACTCAGACTCAGACAGCGCATTCAACACAAATACTTGAGCACGACTCAGTAACGCACTGTTCACTTCAAATGAAGGGTTTTCTGTCGTGGCGCCAATAAAGGTAATTAAGCCACTCTCAACAAAGGGTAAAAAGGCATCTTGCTGACCTTTATTGAAGCGATGCACCTCATCCACAAACAATATGGTTTTACGCCCCGATTGCTGTAAGGTGTGTTCAGCACGCTCAACTGCCTCACGGATGTCTTTAATGCCAGACAACACTGCGGAAATGGGCACAAACTCAGCATCGGCGGTATTGGCAATCAAACGCGCCAATGTGGTTTTACCTACGCCTGGTGGTCCCCACAAAATCATGGACGGCAATTTGCCGGACTGGAATGCTAGCCGTAATGGCTTGTTTTTGGCTAACAAATGTGACTGGCCTACGACCTCATCCAAAGTCTTCGGACGCAATCGTTCTGCGAGTGGTGCTTGCGGGCTATTGGGTTGAAATAAGCTATTCAAAATATATTTATGTTACTTTAGCAACAGCGTAACTCTTGAGTTAAGAATCATATTAGCAAGCTTAGCTGCAATACCTCATTGCAGACAATGTTACCGAACTGATTCTATTGACAGATAAACAATAAAAATCATGAAGCCATCTAAAAACAATGCTGATCTATATCCAGAGATCAGCATTGATGAAGAAAAACTATCTATTTAGATTTAATCAATCATTATAATTTCGATTGACCACTATACCAGCTGTACCTGTAATATTACTGCCTCCATCGACACCTTTAACTACATATCCAATGCCTGCTTTATCGGCATGAGCGCCAGAAAAAGCACCTATTACATTAAGTGTACATTGACCATTACAAACACTACCATCACTGTAATGATAGTTAGAACTTAGTCCAAAAACCGCACTCGGTAAAATACTACCGGACACATTAAAGTAATCATGTGCGCTAATTGTATAAGTACCATCACCAGTAATGATTTTTGACGAATCAATACCAATAGACCCGCTCATAGAATAGTTACCAAAATTGGCGTATAGCGATGCAGACCCTACCTTAGACGTCCATCCACTACCTCCTCCAACATTGGCTACACTTGAATCCAACATGTAATAAGCGATTGCATTAGTACCATTTAAATTAGCCATCACGCCAGAAATGGCACAACCTCCAGTCAAGTTGCAGGAAACTCCATCTCGATTATATTGTTCAGCCAGCTTAAAAATATTGTTAGCGCCTTCAGCCAATTGCTGCTGATTATCACTAGCAGGCTGACCACCTTCCGGGCCCCTTGCTCCCAACGTTAACTCTTCATCAGAGTATCTAGGTGCACCGCCCACCTCAACCTCAGCAGATTGGCCTTCAAAAAGAATAATGTCACCTTGCTCATTAAATACATAGATAGAGCCATGACCACAATGCGCTTTTAATTTTTCATGAAAATCTGCCAGAAAATAAGAACCGCGAATACCAATCGTTGCCACTGGTGTTGCTAGACGATACGCAGGTCTATTTTCACGCCCTACCAAGCCCGTTACAGCGCGTAAACCGCCTTTAATTAACCTAAAAAAGCCCTTTTCCGTGCCATCCTGCTTACCATTGAAGTTGTATTCCTCTACCTTGAACTGTGTGTCAGGCTGAAATGACATATAACCACCATCAATAAACTTGACTTGTGCACGGCCAGTGCCAGTTACAATGGTATCGCCAGCATTAATATCCATGCCTTTGACTAAAACCTTAGAACTACCGTCCGCACTTTGCAGAGCGGCACCACCCGAAGCAAACTCGACTTTACCAGCCGCAGCATTCACGCACATAGGAAACACAATAAAAAACATCGCGACAAGCCATGTTTTACTTTTCAAATACAGATAGTGATTTTTTTTCATGCTAATTCCTCTAAACCATCGTCATTAACGCTTAACGTACCGACTATCAACTTACCAATTGAAGTCTTTACGTACATTCACAGACAAAACAAAACGGTCAAATTGGTATAGTTCATTATTAGAGCGGTTATCTGTGTAGCTCAGTTGCGGCTTGATAGTAAAGTTATTACCTGGCAAGTAACGTAAACCCACATTCAAGTCGTACTGATCATCCCTACGTGTAATCAAAAATGAAGGGTCTTGTTCATCGTACTGACGATGCTCATAACTCAAGCCAGCAAATGCCACCAGCTTATAATTGATAGCCATCTGCCCACCAGCACGCAAACCATAAATGTCGTTACTGAAAAAATCTTTACTTGAATCATCGGTATTTTCTTTACCTACGTAGGCACTTAAATAAGTCACCGTCGCCTTATCTCCAGCAAACGAATGTCCCCAGCCACTACCCACGATGTAACGTTTCGCATCGCGAATCGAATTACCAGGATATTGCAGATCAGACGCTTGCGCAAAAATACTAACTTGGTTTTGGTCATTTACATTACGCTGCCACTGACCACTTAAACCCATCGCTTCACGGAAAGTTTTACCATCCACAGCAAAAGAGCCGCCTTGCAATGCTACGGTGTATTCATCAATATTATGCTTAATGCCTAAACCTACACTGTAATCTAGAGAGGACTGGTCAAACTCGCTATCGCTCCAGTTGATTTTCCCTGTACCAGATAAAGAACCAAATGCTGAGACATTCTTAGTAACCGGCACATGCACAGAGACACCGGCAGCAGTATTAACAAAGTTACTTGACTGCTCTTGAGATGCTGCGGTTAAAGGGAATTGAATAAGTGGTGATCCCAATATTGAAATATTGACTGAGGACGCTGCTGTTGCGCTACTAATATTGCTATCGTGACCAAGACCAAAATCCAGATAAGCTGCAAACGCCGTTTTTTGACCCGTTGCCTTATCAATGGCTGACATATTATTTTCAATCAACTTGGTAATCTCAGCGTTAGGCTTTTGACTCAATACATGATTGAATTCAGCCTTGGCATTATCCGCTTCACCTGCATTAAAATAGCCTTTGGCAATCAGTGCGCGAGCCTCAAGATTATTTGGCTCTATAGCCAAAACACGCTCAAGTGCAAAAATGCCACGTGAATTCTCACCGGCTTCAACGCCAGAAACACCAAGCAACATATCGTACTCCACAGAACCTGAGCGCTCAGTTTCAAGTGGCAAGAGCAATTCATAAGCCGCTTTATAATCGCCGGCTTTTACAAATACTCGCGCTTGATTGATGACATCATCATCCGCAGCGAACGCTAAAGATGGTATCGCCAATGACATTGCTAGCACCCAATGCCTGACATTTAAAGTACGCATGAAACAACCCCTTATTATTCCTCTATTTAATTATACTTAATTTTTCAACCTATACCGACATAACTCATTCAATTAATTACAAATAAATGATTACTTGAGCATAACTTCACTTAGGATCGTTACAAAAAATAAAGGCGCAATATGCGCCCTTGTTTTTAGCTTATCTAGCTCTTAGCCTGCAACCAAGCTACTCACCCACCACATCCACACCTTTCGGCGGCTTAAACAGAAATGTTTTTCCATCAAACACTGTGTTTTGCTCAATCTTGCTAAAAACAATTCTGGTTTCATGCCCGAAGCTATCCACCAAATCCATCTCCTGTAGCTTATCGGCCTTAAATCCCAATGAAATCTTATTGAAACCGACATCTGAATCTACAGGGTTGGTGCTGACCCAATCCATATTGTCTTTACGATAAGCATTAGTCAGCTTAAAGTTTTTATCCAAACCATCCTCACCCGCTAACAATGCTGCGGGGCTAGAACCTAGTGCCTTACCTAATTCGCGCACAGTGACTTGTGCTAACTCGGTGTCGTACAGCCACACTTGTTTACCATCACTGATAATTTGCTGCTCAAACGGTTTGTTATAGTCCCAGCGAAATTTGTTTGGGCGCTGCAATTGCATTTGACCATACACTTCTTGGACTTTTCGACCTTGTTTATCTGTAACGATCTGATAAAAATCGGCACGCATGCTGCGCGTTTCTGCATAGAATTTTTTGAGGCTACTAATACCATCGGCTTGAGCAACTAACGGCAACAACAGGCAGGCCAATAGTCCAGCTTTTATCTTACGCATTCAAATCCTTCATTTACTTGTATTGATAACAATTAGGCTTCATGGTGCGGAGCCAACACTTCTCGATTACCGTTGCTTTGCATCGCAGATACCAAACCAGCACGCTCCATATCTTCTATCAAGCGCGCGGCACGGTTATAGCCAATGCGCAGTTGACGTTGCACCGATGAAATACTGGCTCGGCGAGTTTTCAGTACGATGCCAACCGCTTCGTCATACAGCGGATCAACTTCGCCACCTTTTTCGCCTACATCACCAGACTTAAAGTCAGCACCACCCTCTTCAGCTTCATTGGTTAGGATGCCGTCGATATAGTTAGGTTCACCCTGCGCTTTTAAGTAGTTGACCACTTTGTGTACTTCTTGATCAGACACAAATGCTCCGTGCAAGCGCATTGGATAACCTGTTCCAGGTGGCATGTAAAGCATATCCCCCTGCCCCAGCAAGGCTTCCGCCCCCATTTGATCGAGGATGGTGCGAGAGTCGATTTTGCTCGACACCTGGAAGGAAATCCGTGTCGGCACGTTCGCTTTAATCAGCCCAGTAATCACATCAACCGATGGACGCTGCGTTGCCAATACCAAGTGGATGCCAGAAGCACGTGCCTTTTGTGCGAGACGTGCAATCAACTCTTCAACCTTCTTACCCACCACCATCATCAGGTCAGCCAACTCATCAATCACGACCACAATCATTGGCATTTCGACAAGAGGCTCAGGCTCATCCGGCGTCAAGCTGAATGGATGCGGTATTTTCTCGCCGGCTTTATCTGCTTCACGAATTTTTTGGTTGTATCCCGCCAGATTCCGTACACCCATCATCGACATTAACTTGTAGCGACGCTCCATCTCAGCCACACACCAATTCAAAGCGCTGGCAGCTTGACGCATATCAGTCACTACCGGTGCCAATAAGTGCGGAATGCCTTCATAGACTGAAAGCTCCAGCATTTTTGGGTCAATCAAAATCAACCGTACCTGATTCGCATCGGCTTTATAAAGCAAGCTCAAAATCAGCGCATTAATCGCGACAGACTTACCAGAACCCGTTGTACCCGCTACCAGCACGTGCGGCATTTTGGCAAGATCAGCAACAGCAGGCTTGCCGCCGATATCTTTACCTAAGCAGATAGCCAGTGGCGAATGAACATCCGCATAAGCCTGACTACCCATAATCTCGGACAAATAGACAATTTGTCGTTTAGGGTTAGGTATCTCCAAGCCCATGCAGGTTTTACCCGGAATCGTTTCAACCACACGCACACTCACGACGGATAATGCACGGGCTAAATCTTTAACTAGATTAGTGACTTGGCTACCCTTAACGCCAGCGGCTGGCTCTAGCTCGAAGCGCGTAATGACAGGGCCAGGCAAGGCAGTTAGCACTTTGACTTCAATACCAAAATCCATCAACTTGCGCTCAATGAGACGGGATGTGAAGTCCAGCGTTTCGGCTGATGGCAACTCCACTGTACCAGCCGGCTCATCCAGCAAATGAATCGGTGGCAACGGCGTATCTGGGTGCGTATCAAATAATGGCGCTTGTTTTTCTTTTTGCACGCGCGCACTTTGTGTAATTTCAAGCACTGGTGCTTCAATCTGTACTGGCTCCCGATCTTCTACACGCTTACGCTCGGTTTGCACATATTCGGCGCGCTCTAACTCAACCACTTTACCTGCTTTACGATCTTGCCAGTCGTGCCATTTGAGCTGAATAAACTCATAACTGGTGATTAAACCTGCCCCGAATTTTTCGGTAAGCATAATCCACGACCAGCCCGTGAATAGGCTAAAACCAACCACAAACATTAACAGCAGCAGCATGCTAGAGCCGGTATAGCCAAACATGCTCCGCAGACCAGCATCCACGCTAGTTCCCAGCATGCCACCGGCTGTTAGTGGCAAAGAGGCTGGCAGCGTAATCAAATGTCCTGCTTCTAAAGTACATGAAGACACAAGCAGTAAAGCGAAGCCAATAAAGTTAAAAAGTAGGAATGGTTTTTCACTTAAATCCACCGCTTCTAATTTTAAATACACAAACCACATGGCATAAAAAGCCAATATGGCCCACCACCAAGCAGAAAAGCCAAACAGATATAACAACATATCTGAAATCCAGGCACCTACGCTACCACCACTGTTATGCACAATAGCGTTATTAGCTGCCATGTGCGACCATGACGGATCTTCGCGGTGATAAGTAAATAGAATAACGGTGAGATAAACACCAACCAGTACCAAACCTAACCACCAAGCTTCTTTAATAAGCGTAGCAGCAAGCTCATTGGATTTTGTTACCTCAACTTCTCTGCGGGCGTTGACTGGCGTTGATTTTTTGAAAAACAAGATGGTAAAAACCCTTTAGATATTTATTGGATATTTAACTATGACTCAAATTATAGCAGTATCAAAGTCACTGCGTAGCTAATACAATATCAATCTAATGGCGACTGTACCAATTGCACTTTAATGCATAGTTGCAAAACCAGTCGACTGCACCCATATAGTGGTATCAATCTAATTGTAGCAACACATTTTTACTAGAATTTTTAAAGGCTTTTATATATGGCAACACGTCACACCAAATTACTCATCTTAGGCTCTGGCCCAGCTGGTTACTCAGCTGCAGTTTATGCCGCACGCGCCAATCTTAAACCCGTACTGATTACAGGTATCGCGCAAGGTGGTCAGTTAATGACCACCACTGAAGTAGATAACTGGCCTGCAGATGCTGATGGTGTGCAAGGGCCAGAGTTAATGGCGCGCTTTCAGAAGCATGCCGAACGTTTCAACACGGAAATGATTTTTGACCACATTCACACCACACATTTAACAGAAAAGCCTATTCGCTTGGTTGGCGATAGCGGCGAGTACACTTGTGATGCGCTGATTATTGCAACAGGCGCGTCAGCTAAATACTTGGGTATTCCTAGTGAAGAACAATTTTCGGGCAAAGGTGTTTCTGCTTGTGCAACCTGCGATGGATTCTTCTACCGCAATCAAGAGGTTGCAGTAATAGGCGGCGGCAATACGGCTGTTGAAGAGGCTTTATATCTAGCGAACATTGCTAGCAAAGTGACCTTGGTGCATCGCCGCGATAAATTCAAAGCGGAAGCTATTTTGGTGGATAAGCTCAATACTCGTGTGGCTGAAGGCAAGATCGTTTTAGAAACATTTAATACGCTAGATGAAGTATTAGGCGACAACTCTGGTGTCACGGGCATGCGCATCAAAAACGTGACTGACGGCAGCACCAAAGACATTGCGCTACAAGGTGTGTTTATTGCGATTGGTCACAAACCGAACACCGACATTTTTGAAGGTCAACTTGAAATGGAAGGCGGTTACATCGTGACGCAAATGGGCCGTGGTGGCAACGCTACCGCCACTAGCATTCCCGGTGTATTTGCTGCAGGTGACGTGCAAGACCATATCTACCGTCAAGCGGTGACCAGTGCCGGTACTGGCTGTATGGCAGCATTAGATGCTGAACGTTATTTAGATCATTTGAAATAACTATTAGCGTATTGAGGTATGCATCGCCCAGAGGTGCTTATTAGCATGAGCACTCTAGGCTATTAATCCCCTAATCAAATTAACACTTACCTATTGTGGCGAACTCAAACGACAATGAAGTCGAACTGTTTTTAGATGCAGTTAAAGACGCACGCCCGCTCACTAAGCCTAAGCGCGTGCACCATGCGCCACTGCGCCCTAAACCTATCCCTAGACAATTTTTACGTGATGAGCAACAAGCACTTGCCGACTCATTATCCGACCATTACATTCCGGCATACGAGCTTGAAACTGGCGAGGAGTTGCTCTATTTGCGCGAAGGCCACTCCCCAGATATTCTCAGCAAACTGCGCCGTGGACATTGGGTAGTGCAGGCCGCGATTGATCTACATGGATTATTTAGCGACGAAGCCAGGCTATATGTATCCACATTTATCAGTGATTGCAAAAAACGCGGTGTGCGCTGCGTACGCATTGTCCATGGTAAAGGCCTAGGCTCACGCAACCGAGAGCCTGTGCTTAAAAATAAATTACGCGGCTGGTTGATGCAAAAAGATGAAGTCATTGCCTACGCTGAGGCGCGTAGGCAGGATGGTGGCAGTGGCGCGTTGCTTGTGCTGCTGAAAGCTTAAACGCTCAGGTTCGTTATTGCAACGCTCATCAAAATACACCTAGATACACTGATTAAAGAGAGTTGCAATTACAAGCCTAAATCACTCAAGCTAGGATGCTCATCTGGTCGGCGACCTAACTCCCAAAAGAACTTACGCTCAGATTCTTTAATGGACAAATCATTGATGCTGGCATAGCGCAGCTCCATCAACCCATTTGCATCAAACTGCCAGTTCTCATTACCGTAAGACCTGAACCACTGACCATAATCATCATGCCATTCATAAGCAAAACGCACCGCTATACGGTTACCATCAAAAGCCCATAGTTCCTTAATCAGCCGATAATCAAGCTCTCGCACCCATTTTCTAGTCAAAAACTCAACGATTTCTGCACGCCCACGAGGAAACTCGGCACGATTACGCCATTGACTATCTAAGGTATACACCAACGAGACACGTTGCGGATCACGGCTATTCCAGCCGTCTTCAGCCATACGTACTTTTTGTATAGCAGTTTCACGTGTAAAAGGCGGTACTGGCGGACGAATTTCTAGATTGGCAGACACATTAACTCCTTAAGTTATTAGGCTTCTAAAATGCTTAATTTTTGGCATCATGAAATTGAATCAAATTGCGGCCAGCTTCTTTAGCTTCATACATCGCCGCATCAGCCCATTTCATAATGTCATCTTGACTGACTTCATGATTAATAAACACAACCACGCCGATGCTAACGGTACAAGTATGTTCAATCACTGCACCTGACGGATTATCTTGTACCGCTAATCGATATGGTTCTGACAAAGTGACACGAATCTTTTCAGCGACAATACCTGCCTGCAAGGTCGAATCTGCTTTGTCCTCACTTAATTCACTCACAATCACGACAAATTCATCCCCACCAAAACGCGCAACAGTATCTACCGCGCGGACACTGTTTTTTAGCCGTGTCGCTGCCTCGATTAAGAGTAAATCACCTATGGCATGCCCATGGGAGTCATTCAGCGGCTTGAAGTTATCCAAATCAAGAAACATCAATGCTGCATAGCACCCACTACGCTTGCTTGCAGTCATTACCTGATTCAAACGGTCATAAAGTAAACGCCGGTTCGGTAGCTTAGAAAGCGTGTCATAAAAAGCCAGTTGATGCACATGCTCTTCTGTTTGCTTACGCACGGTAATGTCACTTAAAGTTCCCGTCATTCGCAACGGTTTGCCATCTTCGCTACGGCTCACCACCATACCTCGACTAAGCACCCACTTATAGCTACCATCCTTGCACCTCATGCGGCATTCAAGGTTGTAAACAGGTGTTATACCATTAAGATAGGCTTGCATGGCCTCGGCAACAGGCACTTTATCATCCGGATGAAAACGATTTTCCCACGCCAGTCCAGTAGGCAATTCTTCAAATGCTGTATAGCCAAGTATCTCTCTCCAGCGCGGAGAAAATACTTTTTCATTCATGGCAATATTCCAATCCCATACGCCATCACCGGAGCCTTCAATAGCAAACTTCCAGCGCTCTTCACTTTCCTTTAAAGCCTTAGCGGCTAAAGTGCGTTCAATGGCAATGCTTGTGAGCTGAGCGGCCTGCTCAATCAAGGAAATATTAGCTTCGCTTGGTCGATGCGCATCATGATGATAAACGGCAAAAGTGCCAAGCACCTTACCACTGAGCGAATAAATAGGTTCAGACCAGCAGGCACCCAGCCCAGCTTTACTTGCCAGCGCCTTATATGGAGCCCAATAAGGGTGGCTTTGAATATCTTCGACAATCACGCGCTTACGTGTAAAAGCAGCCGTTCCGCAAGACCCAACACCAACGCCGATCTCTACACCATGAATCGCTGCGTTATAAAAATCTGGCAGACTAGGAGCTGCGCCAATGAAAAGATGCTTACCCTCTTGCTCTAGTAACAGAATGCTACAGAGCAGGCCGGGGTTATTTCGCTCGATGCCAAGCACAATGGCTTCGAGAATTTCAGGCAACGGCACGCCATTTGCAAGTAACTCAAGTGCGGAGTTACGAGATCTTTCATGCTGCTCAGCTGTTCTACGAAGCCGTATCTCTTTATTGAGGCGCAGCCATCCCAGTAAAAATATTGATGCCAATAACAAGCCTGCCGCACTAAATGCGCCTAAAGCAACCATCGCGCTCTTTAATTTATCCATTTCGTGCTGTGGATTAGGGTCGTAAATAAAGCCTTCTAGAGAAAAGTTTTTCTTTCCCATGCCAACCTCAACAAATGAATCCGCCATCTTTTGCCAGCGTCCCGGATTCATATGCCCGATTTCAATCAGGTCTGGCAGTATAAGTGAGCGCATCGCATCCGCCTCAAACTGCAGATGCGCTATTGATTTTGGTACTTTATATTTCGTAATCAGCAAATCGATAATTTCGGCAGGATGATCCATCGCATAACGCCATCCTTTCAAAGTGGCACGCCGAAACGTTGCGACTCTATCGGGATGCTGCTTAAGCTCTTGCTCACTAGTAAACAAAATATCACTATAGAAATCAATGCCGTAATTACTGGGATTGATGATCGTAAAATCAATGTCTTGCTGCCTCAAAATAAAAGGCTCATTGGTGAGATATGAATTAAAGGCGGCAACCTTGCCGGTAATTAAATCATTAAAATCATAACTACTGGAGATGACATCAATCGCCGCAGGCTTAATGCCTTCATGCAAAAACATAGTTTGAAAATCGGCATCAGTCTTAGAGCTCAACATCACTTTTTTACCGATTAGATCATGTGGCGAGTAAATATCGGAATCTTTTCTCGCTAAAAGTACGGATGGAGAGTGCTGAAAAATTGCCGCCAATGCGACTAATGGTTTACCTTGCAGCCTGGCATAAAGGATCTCACTATTGGACTCTCCATATTGAGCGCGCCCGGCCAGCACCTCTTCAACGGGCGTTCTACTAGGCGCAGCCTCGTGCAAGTGCACATCAAGACCTTCATCACGGTAGTAACCTTTTTCTACTGCCGCATAATAGCCAGCAAACTGAAATTGATGATGCCAGCGTAATTGCATATCAATCACCTGCAACGGTACAGCCGCCAGCGCACAATTACCTACATGGCTTATAAGCAATAAGACAAAAGCATATAAAGATCGACGCATCATGATTGAACTAACGGTTATCTTTCTAAAATCTACAGCTAGTCGATACCATTGATTTCGTAACATTGTCTTTGTTCATTACAGCACCTCTGTAATTAAATATGGCCCAGCTAACGCTAAGTATTTAAATCACGTATAACATTTGACTGACTACTCTCCCAAAAAGCCGCCGCTTTGATGCGCCCAAAGCTGTGCATACAAACCGCCTTGTGCAAGTAGCGCGTGATGGTTACCCTCTTCGATAATGTTACCCTCATCGAGCACTATCAGTCTATCCATTGCGGCAATCGTAGATAAGCGATGTGCAATCGCCACGACGGTTTTGCCTTGCATCAGTTGATATAAGCTGGCTTGTATCGCTTGCTCCACTTCGGAATCTAGCGCACTGGTCGCTTCATCCAACAGCAGTATCGGTGCATCTTTCAACATCACTCTGGCAATGGCAATACGTTGGCGCTGCCCGCCTGACAGCTTAACACCACGTTCGCCCACATGTGCATCGTAACCGGTACGGCCTTTTGCGTCTTTTAATCCTAGAATAAACTCATGTGCTTCAGCACGTTTAGCTGCGCTGACCATTTCAGCATCACCCGCATCGGGTCGGCCATATAAAATATTATCTCGCACGCTACGATGCAGTAATGAAGTATCTTGCGTCACCATACCAATCTGGCTACGCAAGCTATTTTGCGTCACATGTTTAATATCTTGACCATCAATCAATACGCGCCCTTGCTCAACATCGTAAAAACGCAGCAACAAATTCACGATAGTAGATTTACCCACACCAGAGCGCCCAACCAAGCCGACCTTTTCACCCGCTTTAATATCCAGATTAAGTGCGTCCAGTATCGGGCGCTCCAAACCATAGGAAAAACTCACCTGCTCAAACTGAATACGGCCTGCGCTCACCTGCAGCGGTTTAGCGTCGGCTGAGTCTGTAATCTGATGTGCAATGGATAAGGTATTCACACCATCTTGTGCCGTACCAATCTGCTCATATAGCGAGGTCAACTCCCACATGATCCAATGCGAAATACCATTCAGGCGCAGTGCCATGGCCGTGACTGCTGCCACACCACCTACAGTCACCTCACCTTTCGTCCATAACCACAATGCGACACCTGATGTGGCAATCACCAACAACACATTCAACATGTGGTTCACTACTTCGACACCAGAAACGTAGCGCATTTGCGCATGCACATTGCCCAAAAATTCACGCATGGCAGACTTGGCATAACCCGCTTCGCGACCTGCATGTGAGAATAGCTTCACGGTACTGATATTGGTGTAAGCATCTGTAATCCGGCCTGTCATCAATGAGCGCGCATCCGCTTGGCGTTGTGACACCTTAGCCAAGCGTGGCACAAAGTAACTTAAAGACGCCACATAACTCACGACCCAAGCTAAAAACGGCCACATAACGGTGGTATTAAAATGCCCTACCACCACGACCATTGTCACAAAGTAGATAATCACAAACACCAGAATATCTGCAACCGTAAACCACACATCACGCACAGCCAAAGCGGTCTGCATCACCTTGGCCGCCACGCGGCCGGCGAATTCATCCTGATAAAAGCTCATACTTTGGCTAAGCATCAATCGGTGGAAATTCCAGCGCAAACGCATCGGAAAATTACCAGCCAGCGTTTGGTGTTTAATCAAGGTTTGCAAGCCAATCAGAATCGGGCTCAGCAGCAACAAACCTACCAATAACAGTAAATGCTGCTTTTCTGTTGCCCATAATAAATCCGGTGACGTTTTGCCTAGCCAATCCACCACCTTACCCATCACGGCAAACAGCAAGGCTTCAAACCCGCCGATAAGCGCAGTGACCAGCGTCATGATTAAAATAAATAGGCGCGAGCCTTGGGTGCTGGCCCAAACAAAAGGCCATAGCGCTTTAGGCGGCGAGTCGATTTCGTCGGCAGGAAATGGGTTTAAGAGATTTTCGAACCAACGTAACATAGGATTGATAATCAGGCCTTTAGATTGATTGCAACACACAAACTGCTTCAGCGGCGATACCTTCGCCGCGGCCTGTATAACCCAGCTTCTCAGTCGTTGTTGCCTTAATATTGATGCAAGAAACATCCGCATTACAATCTTCAGCAATGTTGTTGCACATTCGCGCCGTGTGCGTGCTTAGCTTAGGCGCCTCGCAAATCACGGTAGCATCTATATTACCAATCGCAAACCCTTTGTCTTTCAACAAAACCACTACATGGCGTAGTAGTTGGCGCGAATCAATGCCCTTATAGCGCATATCGCTAGGTGGAAAATGCTTGCCAATATCGCCCAATGCCGCTGCGCCTAGCAAGGCATCGCAAATCGCATGCAACAACACATCCGCGTCAGAATGACCATCCAAGCCTTTTTCAAAAGGAATATCGACGCCGCCGATGATGCATTGACGCCCTTCCACTAGCCGATGAACATCAAAACCGTGACCTATTCTAATCATTGCCAACTTCCTTTGTCATGATGTGATTTGCATCAGCGCTTCCACCAAAGCGATGTCTTGTGGATAGGTGATTTTCATATTTCTGAGCGAGCCTACGACCAGCTTGGGTTGCAAACCCAGCGCTTCAACCGCCTGCGCTTCATCAGTTGGTGCGCCGTTAAAGTTCTCGAGTGCATTTTTTAGCAAGGCATAACGAAACATCTGTGGTGTTTGTGCTTGCCAAAGCGCTTCACGGGGAATGGTTTTTTGCACTCTAAACTCGAAACACTTAGATTCAGAACTGGAGCCTGCATTCGACTGCTTCAAGGTATCAGCCAATGGCAACGCCAGTAAACCGCCAACGGCATCGTGCTCCAAACTATCTAACAGGTGATCCAGCAATGCCACACTTAAACCCGGGCGAGCTGCATCATGTACCAGAATCCAATCGGTTTCTTCCACATGCGAACGCATCGCTATCAAGGTATTCAATACAGTGTCTGCGCGTGAGTCGCCTCCGGTACGATGCAGAACAAATCTTGGTTCAGTCACTTGTATTGACTCTATCATCGGTACAAACCCAGACCAAAAATCGTCTTCTGGACTCAGCGCCACGTGCACACTGGCAATCCGCGAACTGGAAAAAAATGTTTGCAGGCTATGCTCAATGGTCGGCTTACCATTCAAAGGCAAATATTGCTTGGGCATGGCGGCAGCCATACGATTACCGACACCGGCGGCAGGAATAATGACGTGAAAACGCGCCATTTTCAGTAAAAAATATTTCTTGAATTCATACCTAAATTCTAACATAGCGTACCTATTTAGCCGCTAGAGATAATGCACAAGCTATACCTATACTTTCAAGTAGCTATTTATTGTTAATTACCACTTGCAATTAAGTACGGAACCATACTATACTGTTCCGTACTATGCTATTACTTAAAGAACTACCCACTTCAAAGAGCCTCGAAAAATTTGTAACGCGCTATCCAGACGCGGACATTAGTGCGATTTCAGACTTCGTCAACTTACTGCGCGCCAGCTCGGATATTTCAGATGCGCTAGACAAATTACTCGCACAACATTCGCTACTACAAGGCAGGTGGTGGGTGCTAGTACTATTGATGCGCCAAGAAGACCTGACCTCCACGCCTTCTGAACTCGCTGATAAAGCCGGCGTCACAAAAGCCACCATGACAGGGTTCATTGATGGATTAGAGCGTGAAGGTCTGGTGTCACGCGTGATGGATACTGTTGATCGCAGAAAACTACTTATACGACTCACAGAAGCCGGACAACAAAAGCTTGATGAAGTCATGCCCGATTATTATCGTAAGGTGCAAGCACTCATGTCTAAACTTAGTATTGCTGAACGTGATCTCATGGTTAATAGCGTCAAAACACTGGCGGCTAATCTGGATGTCATGAAATAAGCATTAAAAAAACCAACTGTTTTATTCGGCTTTCCAACCAATTGCTATAGCAATAAAAATGACCATAGAAAATCATACTTCCACGACAAAACACACGCTAGTCAATATCGCCGTAGCAGGCAGCCTGCTACTCCTGTCAGGCTGCATCAGCATGTCAGGCATTAACCCACATGCAAAAACAACAGACACTAACCAACTGAGCGTAGGAAAAACAATTACCACAGCAAAAACCATCGCTTGGCCGAAAGAGGATTGGTGGAAAGCATTTAACGATACTCAGTTAGATGCTCTCATCGCGCAAACCATAACAGACAGCCCTACACTGCATGTAGCACAAGCACGTGTCAGCTTGTCACAAGCTTTTGCAGATAGCATGCATGCTGAAACCAAACCGAATGTCAGCGCTGATGCTTCAGCAATACGTGAACGATTTACTGAACTTCAATTTATCCCACCCCCTTGGGCTGGCAACTTTGACTGGAACAATAAGGCCACACTTTCTTTAGCTTACGACCTCGATTTATGGGGGCGCCAAGAAAGCATCTGGCACGCATCCATTGATGAAACTCGCGCTGCGACTGTAGAAGTACAGCAAGTAAAATTGGAGTTAGAAAGTGCTGTCGTGCGCAGCTACGTACAACTCGCAATGCAATTCAACCTGCGCGACATTGCCGAAGAGCGTCTGGCAGAGATTCAACAGCGTGTGTCTATTACTCAACGCAGCCGGGCTGCTGGCCTTGGCACAGAAATGGAGGTACGAGAAGCAGAAACACCATTACCGATGGCGCGGGCGCATATCGAATCCATCAATGCCCATATCAGCTTGCTACGCAATCAATTAGCTGCACTCACTGGTAAAGGCCCGGGCGCAGGAGAAACGATTACACGCCCGACGATGCACCTGAATTCAGCCATTGGTCTACCAGAGCAACTACCGGCCAATTTAATTGGTCGACGCCCTGATGTATTGGCATTTCGCTGGAGAGTTGAAGCTGCGCAATACAATATCGAAAGTGCCAAAGCCATGTTTTATCCCAATATCAACCTAATCGGCTTCATTGGTTTTCAGGCCTTAGGTTTCGGGCAACTCATCAGCAATGCAGCGAGTATTGCCGGAGTCGGTCCAGCGTTTTCGCTACCTATTTTTGATGGTGGTCGTCGGCGTGGCAACCTAACGGCTAAAACCGCAAGCTACGACATTGCCGTAGAAAACTATAACGGCGTTTTAGTGCGAGCACTGCAAGATGTGTCCGATCAATTAGTCATGCTGCAATCCAATACAAAACAGCGTAAAGAAGCCGAACAGGCATTAGACTCTGCGCTAAAGGCCCACGCGCTTGCCGAACGTAGCTACATTGCTGGCTTAAGCAATTACCAGCACGTGCTCGACACCAAAAGCATTGTATTGCACTACGAAGAAATCATCGCACAACTACAGGCAACAAAACTTGATGGCTACGCAAACCTCATGCGTGCCTTGGGAGGCGGAACCATAGAGCCGCCAGCGCCTGAGGCTGCTCACAAACCATGAATGCCATGTATTACATAAAACGGGTGCGTAACAGCCGTTTACCCGTGCTCATGCAATCTGCATGGCGTGACTGGGTAAACGAAGACGCACCTATTATTGCTTATGTATTAAAAGTGCTACTCGCATGCCTGATGGCGATGTGGCTATCTTTGCGCTTTGAACTAGATCAACCACGTACCGCAATGCTGACTGTTGCCATCGTCATGCAGTCTCGCTCAGGCATGGTGATTGCCAAAAGTTACTATCGATTCTTGGGCACAATCGTTGGCATCATCGTGTCATTCATACTAGTAGCGCTGTTTGCTCAGGAACGCATACTGTTTTTACTGTGCATGGCCATCTGGATTGGGGTTTGCACTGCAGGTTCGATGATCTACCGTAACCACCAGTCTTATGCCTTCGTCCTTGCCGGCTACACATTGTGTATTGTCGGCCTGCCCGCAGCAATTAACCCTGAGCTGACATTCAGCATCGGCGTGACCAGAATCTCTGAAATACTCATTGGATTGCTGTGCGCAACACTGGTCAGCGACCTTGTTTTTCCACAACGCATGTGGGATTTAATGTTAAGCACCGTGCGCCGCCGCTTCAGTGATTTCTCGGATTTATTACGCACCGTTGCATTCAATCCATCAGCACAGCAAGCATCTACGCCAGCACTATCTAAATTTCTAAGTGATATATATAGCCTAGAATCATTTCGTGCATCTGCAATCTTGGAAAACGATGAATCTCGCCAGCATCGCATACGCCTAAGCCAAATGAACAACGAGTTCATGGAGGTTTCAACCAGCTTTCATGCATTAGAACAACTACTCCGCCGACAACGTAATAACAACCAAACTTTGGTTAGCGACGTACTGCAAACACTCTTTCAACAATTAGCGAAAGCAATCACACTAGATGACCATAGCGCACGCACAGAACAAGAAGCCATACTCATAGACAAACAACTGGCAATTTATCGTGATGGATTCAGACAAAATCTAATCAATGCTCGCCAGCAGTTACCTACAGACTTAAGAAATCAGGCACGCATTGCCTTTGAAACCGGCGCAGAATTACTTGAGCGCCTGACGGATGAGTTGCATATCTATGCAAGAACATACAGCTCATTGACGGAACAAAAAGGTATAGCTTTCCCGAAAAACAATAACCAAGCGCCTCAGTTAGACATGCATTTTGACCCAATGGCCGTCACATTGGCAGGGATTCGCGGTGCGCTGGCACTAGTCGTGTTATCGACAGTATGGATACTGACTGACTGGCGCTCTGGAATCGAAGCCATCACTATCGGCGTGATTACCAGTACATTATTCGCCTCAGCACCTTCGCCCACGCGCACCATTAAGCAATTCATGCTCGGTGCTGTGATAGGCACAGTATTAGCGTATTTTTGTAATTTCCACTGGCTGACAAACGCACAAGGCTTCTCACTCTTGGCGTTGGCGGCTACACCAGCCATACTCATCGCAGCATGGCTAACGACACGCCCTTCTACGGCTACCATCGGTGCCGGTATATTTATCGTATTTCTAATGCATATTGGCTTCAACAGCACTTATAGCGCTAACCCGGTGATATTCATGAATGATGCGATTGCCGATTTACTCGCCATTTTGTTATCGGGCGTGATGTATGGCTTGATTGATCTCAGCACCAGCCGTTGGTCAAGGCAACGTATTGCAAACGCTTTGCGTAATCTAGTCGTGACAGCGTGTCGAGATACGCTAGCACTACGTCGCACCCGATTAGAAGTGGCCGCACGGGATCTTGTGCAACGTGCCGGCAGTGCTCAGCGCATCGCCGTAAAAGAAGATCGTGCTGTCATCGACTGGCTGTTATCGACTCTTGAAATTGGTCACGCCGTCATCGCTTTGCGCGAACATCTACTGCAAGTCAACAACGCCGCGCTTTCAGAACCGTTAACCACTAGCCTTGAAGCCATCGCTGAACTTTACGCATTGCCTGCAGCGCAAAGTCGTTTAAACGCTATTTCAGCGATAGAAAGTGCGATGTCACATCTCGCTAGCGATGAAGTAAAACTAAGTCTGGCGCAATCTACACGTCACAAATTACAGACTACCCTGCACTTCATACACAGTGCATTGCAAGATGATGAATCAGTACTTGCTACGAACGCACGCATTCTGGAGAAGCCATAAATCATGCCCCGTGAAATCGCACTACTTGACGCGCTAGTGCCTACACTACTATTCGCGTTTCTGGCTGCTGGGTTTGCCATCGTGGTATTAGACTGGATTTTTTCACGTTACAACCTGTATCGGCACATCTGGTACCCAGCGCTGTTCCGCTTCGCATTATTTGTATGCATGTTTGCCGTATGCGGACTGTTCATTTACTAATGTATTGATGAGTAGATTGATTAAAAGAATTAGCTATTGAAAGGATGGATTATGAAAAATATCACGAGAAAACTGTTGCGACATGCGATTACCTTGCTACTGGTGATAGCCGCCATCTTGCTAGGTCGCATGTTATGGATACGGTATATGGATTCGCCATGGACGCGTGACGGGCGGGTGCGTGCCGATATAGTAAACATTGCGCCCGATGTAGCGGGATTGGTCACCGAAGTCGCTGCACGCGATAACCAGTTCGTACACCGTGGTGATTTGCTATTTCGCATTGATGCAGAACATTACAATCACGCGCTCGCACAAGCACAATCTTTAGTCGAACAACGCCGCGCCATGCTGGAAATGAAGCGCGGCCAAGCCAAACGCAGAGCATCTCTGGATGATCAGGTTATTTCACGTGAAAACCGTGAAGATACCGACCTGACTGCGATCAGCGCCAAAGCAGAATATGAGGCAGCGCTTGCCCAACGCGATCAAGCAAAATTGAATATTGAGCGCACCGTGGTACGTTCACCAGTAGATGGCTGGGTCTCTAACCTGCAAGTTCGCCCCGGAGACTTCGCGCAAGTTGGCACTGCAAAACTGGCTATCATCGACCAGCATTCATTCTGGGTCTACGGCTATTTTGAAGAACACAAACTACCACTTATGAAAGTCGGCGACCCGGCAGAAATACGCTTACTCGGCTCAGATATACTATTGCAAGGCCATGTAGAAAGCATTGCTCGCGGCATTACCGACCGCGACAACCCGACTGATGTACGCCTGTTAGCCAACGTTAATCCCAGCTTTAACTGGGTACGACTTTCACAACGCGTGCCAGTACGCATTGCACTCCACAACTTACCAAAAGATCAGATATTGGTTGCCGGCATGACCTGCTCGGTAATAGTGCACCCCCGCACAAGACAAGCTAACACTTAATTAGTTCTACATGATCAGGTAAATTTAAACGCCAATATTTACAACAGTTACCAATAATAAATTGATGTATCAAAACAGTTTGCATATAATGGTTAGGCACGCATTCTCATTAACTGGATGGAGTAATAAATGAAAAAATTAAATATCGTTTTAGCAACGTTACTTGGCCTTGCAGCCTTTTCTGCACAAGCAGATGTTACCAATGCAGAAAAACTAGCTCATAAATATAGCGTTATTGCTAAAAGCGTTAATGCTGACTACACAGGTCCTTCAGCTGCTGACGGTAAATTCTTCTACAGCCGTAAAATCAAATTGGCTAATGGTAAAGAAACATCATGTTCTTCATGCCATACAGCAAACCCAGCTGATCCAGGTAAAAACATCGTAACAGGTAAAGCAATCAAACCATTATCACCTGCAGTAAACCCAAAACGCTTTACTGATATTGATAAAGTAGAAGAGCAATTCACTCAACACTGTAACGACATCATTGGTAGCGACTGTGCTGCAAAAGAAAAAGCTGACTACATTGTTTACGTAATGTCAGAGAAAAAACCTACAGCTAAAAAATAGTTGTAACACAACGCTTTAAAGACTAAACGACTACAACTAGCGCTTATTCGGCAGTTGGCACCCTAGGCGAAACTTCTTCACAGATACTAATAATCCGTGATAGAAGTTCGCTTTGAGGTTCAACCTCTAGCTGCCGTAAGCCTAGCGTTTAGCAACATCTGCAAGACTCAAACGTATCAGTAATCTCTAGCAATAAAACCTGAATCTACCCTAGCAATATCAAACGCCTCAAGCTTAAAAATTAAAACCTCTTGGTCAACAGCCAACCCTGCAATGCGTAGATACAAGCGATTAATTCAAACGTATAAAAGGCAGAAATCCGCTAAATTAGGCGCTTACAAGGCTACTTTTTATTTTTGACTTATAACATCGTATATGACATTATCATATCGAATGAACAAGCAAAAAATACATTGCCTAGGTCAGCTTTAAACAACAGATGAACAATAAAATTCAACAGAAAAATAAAACTAAACTTACAGTCATTTCACTTCTGTTAGTGCATTAGCTCAGACAACTATAGGTATGGCAAAAGTCACTACATCCAAACACTTTAATACCATCATTATCGGCGCAGGGCCTAGCGGACTATCCGCGGCTGCGCACGCGTCAGAGCATGGTATATCACACCTACTACTAGAAGCTGAACAAGCGCCAGCCAGCACGATCCGCAGTTACCAACGCGGCAAACATGTCATGGCAGAACCACGGGGCTTACCTATACGCAGCCCCTTACCCTTTACCGCCGCACTGCGAGAAACAGTGCTGGATAACTGGGAAAAATCAATTACCGACTACAAAATTAATGTCCGTTATGGCGCCAAAGTACTTGGTTTGCGCCGCACGGATATACACCATGAGGTTGAATTAGCTGACGGTGAGATTCTCACTGCTAACAATGTTATTTTAGCTGTTGGTGTACAAGGCAACTTGCGCAAACTTGATATTCCTGGCGCTGATGTACCACAAGTACAATACCAACTCGACGACCCAATGGCTTTCCAGAACGAAACTATTGTTGTTGTCGGCGGCGGTGATAGCGGCGTAGAAAATGCATTAGCACTTACTGGTCGCAACCGGATTATCATCCTGAACCGCGCTGAAGATTTCAGCAATTGTAAGGATAGCAACCTATTACAACTTACTGAAGCACGCAAGAAAGGCGCGCTGGATTGGTTGCTTCAAACCAAACCCAAACTGATAGAACAAAATGCCAAGGGCGAATTTCCAATTACGATATTCGCTGAAACCCCAGAAGGGATTGAACGTATCCCTTGCCATAGAGTCATTGCCCGACTCGGAGCGCTACCATCACGCCCACT
>JAZJYS010000056.1:75862-95842 GCA_040390265.1 Pseudomonadota bacterium
TGGATGTTTGGATCGACAATGACGATACGATAGATGATGTCATCAAAGCCGGAGAGTTTTTTGGTGAGATGGCACTTGTTTCTGGGCGCCGCAGGGCTGGTACAGTAAAAGCACGCACCCGTTGTGTATTGATTGAAACACCGCGGCGTGTCATGCAAAAACTGATCAACTCAGTACAATCAATGCGCAACATTCTTAACGAAGTTGCAATTAAAAGTGTGGTGCAGATTTGTATCGGCTTGTCACTTAGCGGTGATGAACTCAATGACTTAGCAAAGCACGCTATCCTCAAATCCTACGCTGCCGGCGAAGACCTGTTCCACGAAGGTGACGAGGCCGATGGACTCTACCTTATTCAAAGTGGATCAGTCACGGTATCACGCATGATAGGCGGTAAAGAGGTTGTACTATTCTATGTCGCAGCCGGCAATTACGTAGGTGAAATGTCACTGGTCTCCGGTGAGCCGCGCTATGCGACAGTGCGTGCCGCCATTGCAACTGAAGCCGTACTCATTGATGCAGGACGTATGCGCGACATTATTGCCCGCAATCCTGAAATCCGCAGTGCGCTGGATGCGCGCTTTTTGCAGCACTTACAAGAGCAGGAAAGACGCCAGCAACAAGGCACGACATCGGACAATACTGGCACAATTGGAAATCAGGCCACACCATCGAATCTGATCTCATTTTTAATTCAACAAGGTGTTGGTGAAGCGACCGACGTACTGCTGATTGATGAGTCTCTGTGCATACGTTGCAATCACTGCGAACAAGCCTGCTCGGATACACACGGCGGTGCAACGAGACTAGACCGGGATGCAGGACCGATTTACGCCAACATTCGCGTGCCTACATCCTGCCGCCATTGCGAACATCCACACTGCATGAAAGATTGCCCGCCTGACGCCATACACCGCGCACCGCATGGCGAGGTTTATATTGATGACAGTTGTATCGGTTGCGGCAATTGCCAGCAAAATTGTCCCTATGACGTTATTCAAATGGCGGTTGTTCACGAGCAGCCAGAACCAAGCCTCTGGCAAATGCTGCTAGGCATCCGTCCTCAACCAGAAATTATAGAAGGCGGCGCTAAAGTGGCTGTCAAATGTGACATGTGCAAAGACATCACTGGTGGTCCAGTATGTGTACGTGCATGCCCGGTAGGCGCTGCGCTGCGCGTTAATCCGGAAGAGCTGCTGAGCTACGCTGGCAGTACACCAGGTGAAGCCAGATTACTTGGCTCTGATGAAAACTAAATAGAGAATACAGATGCAGCGCGGCAACATATTTGATTATAAAAATTACCTCTACTTCAAGCTGGCAGTCGTCATGATTCTGCTGGCCTTTGCCGCATTCATGCTATTTGAGCCTGCTGTTGGACATTATGGCGGCAGCTGGATAGGCTATGGGCTAGGCGTAATATCTGCAGTAATGGTGCTGTGGATGGCTTGGTATGGCGTACGTAAACGCCGTTACCGTAGCGCAGGCACAACGCAAGGTTGGCTATCGGCGCATATTTACCTAGGCACAGCGCTCACGGTCATTGTCACCCTGCACAGCGGATTTCACTTTGGCTTCAACATCCATACCTTAGCTTATGGACTACTGCTGGTCGTAGTCGTCAGCGGCTTTTTCGGCAACTATACCTACATGATTTACCCGCGCCAAATGACTGAAAACATGGGTGAGGACAGCTTGGATGGACTATTGCTGCGTATTGCAGAAGCCGACAAACTTGCGCGACAAATCGCATTACTCATGCCGGACGATATTAACGATATTGTCACGCATGCATGCCGCTCAACCTTTATTGGTGTCGGATTATTAGAGCAGCTAAGAGGCTTTCAACCAAACTGTCCATCTGCATTGGCAGTACAAAAGCTCACAACCATGGGCAACCATTTATCCACCGATCAGCGCAAACTTCACCGAGAGCTTTATTCCATCATGGTACGCCGCCAGTCTTTAGTAAAACGGGCACGGCAAGATCTCATGTATCGTTCAAGACTTGGTTTCTGGCTATACTTCCATGTTCCATTTGCTGTAGCGTTGCTAGTGGCGATGACTGCACACATTATTGCCGTATTTTTTTATTGGTAAGTCATGATTCATTGCCTGTTAATTAAAATCACCACTAACTCACGTAACCTGCCAGTACGTAGCTACCACACGCTTACCGCTGAAGAGCTGACATTTGGTCGCGGTGCTGAATGCACCGTTCATCTACCGGACCCACGTATCGCAATGCACCACGCGGTCATTAAGCGTATGAATGATGGTCAACTACATCTGGTTTCCATTAATGGTGAATTAGAAGTTGATGAAGCAATACAACAAACCATTGCGCTGACACAAGGTCAGCAAATTATGATCGGCCCCTATCAACTCACGATAGAAGCGGCACCACCCGATGTAGATATTGCAGCGTCATTGACACTAGTACAACGCCTACCGGATGACTTTCAAGACTTAAAGTCACGCACACATGACCCATTACCCAACTCGTCCAGCTTCAAACGCAAGTTATCCGCATGGATGGCTGGATTAATCGCAGTCATTTTTTTAGCATTACCTCTAGCGCAAAACTTTATTCCGCAACTACGCGCAGCGATGACTGATCTACCTTTTGGCTTTGACCGAGTGTGGAGCCCGGGACAATTTTCCAATGCGCATCTACACTTTAGCTCTCAGTGTATTAATTGCCATCAATCGCCAACCTCAAGAGTTGCAGATAAAGCCTGCATAAAATGCCACACGGATACGGCACCACATGTTGCTGACAAAAGCCTGCAGGTGCGCGCCTTTAAGACCGCACGCCTTTCTAGTGGCGGCATGCGCTGCGCTCAATGTCACCGCGAACACAAAGCACCCTATCCATTAGTGCGACAAGATAACGGCATGTGCATCAAATGCCATGGCAATATTAAAGCCGTTAACCCTAATACGGCGCTACCAAATATTCACGATTTTGACAAAGATCACCCTGGCTTCAAGCTCACCTTTAAAACTAATGCAGAAAAAACACAGTTTGACCGTATTCCGCAAACAGACAAAGCGCGCTTGGTCGAAAAATCCGGCCTGAAGTTCCCACACTCGCAACATGTGGGCTTAGTACAAGGCCCTGGCGGCATGTGGGATGTACACGAACTAGCATGCACAAGCTGTCACCGTCAGGAAGGCAAAGAGCTGCGTTTCAAGCAACTCTCCTTTAAGCGTGACTGCCAAAGCTGTCATGCAAAAGAATTGGATATTGGTCCACCAGATGCGAAACTACACCTGCCTCACGGTGAGGAGGACAGTGTCTTCAATGCATTAAAGGTGTATGCCCCTAAGCAGCTATTAGAATATTCCGAGACGCTTAAATCTGATGATGGTTGTGGCTATTGCCACGATATAGTAGCGGCGAAAAAAGGAGATAAGTTGCCATGGCGCGTTGCGCCGGTAGGAATAAATCAAGATTGGTTTAGCAAGGCACACTTTAATCACGCTTCACATCGTACGCAAAAATGTCAATCTTGCCATCAGGTTGACCACTCGGACACGAGTGCAGATGTTGCAATGCCTGATCGTAAATCGTGCTTACTCTGCCACTCTGGCAACAATCCAAAATACAAACGCATTACCAGCAGTTGCATGTCATGTCACGATTTTCACAACTCGCATGCAAAACTGTTAACTGGTGAGGTTAATGCTACAGAAGACGCGGCCTTAGATATAGTGAAGGCTCCCCAGAAATAATTACGGCAGGTAATAACCTGCCGTAATTAATTGACTCATATCCTAATAAAACTAATCACCACGTCCTTCGTGGCCATGATGTTTGTTTTTATAGTAGCCTTCTCCATGGTGCTTGCGCTTGTAATGACGATCATGCTCTTCATAGCGACCACCACGATTATCATAACCAGCTGATGAATAACCGCCGGCTGGTTCCGCAATCACTTTACCGGCAACCGCACCACCAGCACCACCAAGACCCGCGCCTACTATAGCGCCAGTTGAACTGCCACTTGCTTTGCGGCCAACGTAAGCACCGCCAGCACCACCAGCAGCACCGCCAATAACGGCGCCTGCTTGGCCCTCACCTTTAGTGGTTACAGCACCGCCTAAACCACCACCTACAGCTCCGCCAACAACTTCACCCGTTTTTCCGCCGACGATACTACCAATTGCTGTGCCCGCAGCAGCACCAAGACCGCCGCCAACCGCAGTTTTCAAATTACTATCTGCGGCTATTACATGGCCTGAAAACAATAAAGCTGCAAGTAATTGAACGTTAATAAATTTCATTAAAACTTTCCTTCCTGTTTAAATTGGTTTTTACTTAATGCACCACTAAAAATTAATGCATAAAACTCAGTATTAACGATAAGTGCATGTTAAGAATTTTACAACAATTGGTGTGAAAAAATCCCACAAATAAAATCTTAACCTACACTGTTTTACTTAACGCGCATACCCTGCAAGGCGCCTACATCTGGTGACAATATAAATGGGCCGCCACGCTCATCGCTAGCTGCTAGCACCATGCCTTCACTCATGCCAAACTTCATTTTACGCGGTGCAAGATTAGCCACCATCACCGTTAAACGACCTACCAAAGTAGCAGGGTCATAAGCAGATTTAATGCCTGCAAACACCTGACGTGGCTGTGCCTCACCAATATCCAGACTAAGTTTTAATAACTTCTCCGCACCTTCTACATGCTCAGCATTCACAATTTTGGCAATACGTAAATCCACCTTGGTAAAGTCATCAATGCTGATGTACTCTGCTTCTGGCAAGGCTGCTGGTGTAACTGGCGCTGGCGCATGAGCCGCGATGACTGGTGTCGCTTGCAAGTTCTCTTTATTAGCTTCTGTCATCGCATCAATCAATTTAGGTTCAATCCTGGTAATTAAATGTTCATAAGCATTAATGGTATGGTTTTGCGATAACGGCAACACTACGCTTTGCCAAGTTAACGGAGCAATATTCAGAAATGCTTCGATTTCTGATGCCAGCTTAGGTAATACTGGTTTTAAGTACAAAGTTAGCAAGCGGAACATTTCAAGCGCATCGGAACACACTTGTTGCAGCATAGCCTCCTGCCCTTCTTGTTTAGCCATGACCCAAGGTGCTTTTTCAGCCACATAACCATTGGCTATATCTGCCAGACGCATAATTTCACGCAAAGCTTTGCCATAATCACGGGCATCATAAGCTTCTGCTATCGCATTGGCGCTTTGCTTAAGCTCTGCGATTACCTGATTGTCGGCAGAAGGCTGTAACTTACCCTCAAAACGCTTATTGATGAAACCTGCCGTGCGACTCGCAATATTGATGTACTTACCCACCAAGTCACTGTTCACGCGCGCAACAAAGTCTTCCAGATTCAAATCTATATCTTCCATCGTACTATTCAGCTTAGCCGCATAGTAATAACGTAAATACTCAGGATTCTTAATATGGTCCAAGTAGCTACGCGCCGTAATAAACGTACCGCGTGACTTACTCATTTTTTCACCGTTCACAGTCAAAAAACCATGAGAGAAAATCTTGGTCGGCTTGCGATGACCGCTGAACTCAAGCGTTGCTGGCCAGAACAAAGCATGGAAATACAAAATATCTTTACCAATAAAATGATAAAGCTCAGTGCTTGAGTCTGCTTTCCAGTACTCATCGAAATCCAGCCCTTTATCTGCACATAGTTTTTTGAAGCTTGCCATGTAACCAATTGGTGCATCTAGCCATACGTAGAAATACTTGCCTGGCGCATCTGGAATCTCAAAACCAAAATACGGCGCATCGCGTGAAATATCCCAGTCATTGAGACCATTCTCAAACCACTCGCCCATTTTATTGGCGGCTTCGCCTTGTAGCGTGCCAGACCGTGTCCACTCTTTTAAAAAGCCTTCACACTCAGAAAGTTTGAAGAAGTAATGCTCTGTTTCCTTACGTACAGGCGTAGCGCCAGACACCGCAGAATAAGCATTAATCAGCTCAGTAGGGTTATAAGTTGCACCACAGACCTCACATGAATCACCATACTGGTCTTTAGCATGACACTTTGGACACTCGCCTTTAATGAAGCGATCTGGCAAAAACATGTTTTTAACTGGATCATAGAACTGTTCAATCGTTTTAGTGGCAATTTTGCCAGCGGCTTTTAATTTTTTATAAATGCTTTGTGAAAGCTCTTTATTTTCTGGGGCGTTAGTCGAGTAATAATTATCAAACTCGACTAGAAATTCTTTGAAATCAGCTGAATGCTCATGATGCACATTGGCTATCAACGCCTCTGGGGTAATGCCCTCTTTCTCGGCGCGCAGCATAATTGGCGTGCCATGCGTATCATCGGCACACACATAATGTACGCTATGCCCCTGCATCTTTTGGAAACGCACCCAAACATCCGTTTGAATATATTCAACTAAATGGCCTAAATGGATACTGCCGTTGGCATAAGGAAGTGCGGAGGTGACAAGGATTTTGCGGGGACTATTTGCAGTGGTCATGAGATAAATGAATCTTTGATTAGCTAAAAGACGCTATTTTAGCAAATAGCTAGCCTCAACGTAGAAATACCTCACGTCGACTTTGCAAACAGCGCCTTTTATTTAAAACATAGTATTTAAGTCAACTATAACCATCAGCATACGCTAGAATATTGTTTTTAAATTCGCTTATAAAATATCATGGCAATCTCAGAACTCATTATCCAAACCACACTAAAACTCTGTATAGATCCGAATACGGGCAAGGACTTCATCACTGGCAAGTCTATCAAAAACATCCAAATCGTAGGCAACGATATGACTCTGGACGTTGTACTGGGCTACCCAGCCATTAGCCAGTTTGACTCTGTAAAAAAACTGGTGCATGACACGCTAGCAACCATAGACGGCATTGGTAAAATCAACATCAACATCGGCAGCCGCATCGTGGCGCATAAAGCCCAGCAAGGTGTTGGCTTACTGCCAAATGTAAAAAACATCATCGCAGTAGCATCTGGCAAAGGCGGCGTTGGCAAATCAACGACCTCCGTAAACTTAGCTTTAGCGCTAGCTGCTGAAGGCGCAAGCGTGGGCTTGTTGGATGCAGACATCTACGGCCCTAGCCAACCGCAAATGTTAGGCATTAGCGGTGGTCGACCAGAAAGTGCTGATGGAAAAAGCATGGAACCTATGCAGGCACATGGCATTCAGGCCATGTCTATCGGCTTTTTAATCGACAACGACACGCCTATGGTGTGGCGCGGCCCCATGGTCACTGGCGCTTTAGAGCAACTGTTACGTGAAACTAACTGGAAAGACCTAGACTACCTGATTATCGACTTACCGCCAGGCACTGGTGACGTTCAACTGACGCTCGCACAAAAGATCCCAGTCACAGGCGCGATTATTGTTACCACCCCTCAAGACATTGCACTGCTTGATGCACGCAAAGGCTTAAAAATGTTTGAAAAAGTCGGCATTCCGATTTTAGGCATTGTCGAAAACATGAGCACACACATTTGCAGCAAATGTGGTCATGAAGAACATATTTTTGGTTCTGGTGGCGCGGCGTTGATGAGCAAGGATTACAACGTAGACCTATTAGGCAGCCTGCCATTAGACATTAGAATTCGCGAGCAATCCGACGGCGGTAAGCCAACGGTTGTTACCGAGCCTGATGGTCAGATTGCAGCTATTTACAAACAAATTGCACGCGCTGCTGCGATTAAAATTGCCAACACCAGTCTGGACCACAGTACTAAGTTCCCGAACATTGTGATTCAGAATACCTAAGTCATCAACACAATAAAGCCGTTGATAAACATTCGACTCTATCAGACGGCGAATATCTAGTAACGTATCCACCGCATGAATAAACAACATTAGTTGCTATTCATGCGGTAATACTCATCACTTAATGCAAGCATACACCTTAAGCTGCCAACGCAATTCCACCGGCCTGTTCAAAAGGGTTACTCAGCATTTTCAGCAAATACTCAAGATCAATTTCTTGAATCAGCAGATTGCCTCCATTCGCTTTAATAATCTGCTTAATTAATGCGCCTCGACTATCGGAGGTAAGTGGCGTTACCGTCACTTGCTCACGATCAAACTCAGCAACAGAGTGAAGTGCGCTGACCAACAAACCGATCTTATGCTGACCATGCTTGACCACCACGACTTGACTACTGCTATCTTTAACGGAAGGTATTCCACTCAGTAAATAGCCAAGATCAAAAACCCAGGCATAAGCATGCTCCTCACTCTCATGTTGTATAGCCAACACACCGACTCGCTCTGAACGACTGCCCATGGAGATTGATGAAATCTCAGATGCGGCAAGTGCCTCTAACACATGCTCAGCTTCAATCGCAAACAGGCCGCCGCCTATGAAAAATGTTGCAAATTCCAATCCACCATTATTGATGTCAGAAGTGTCAATAATGGATGCTGAATTATTAGCAGCAACACTGCGTCCACGAACCTCGCCAAAAGAGTCAAACACAACGGCAATCACATCTTCTTTGTAGCCATCAACCACCTTAAACTCTCGATAACCATTAGAAACGCTACACCCCATAATCTGATAATGATCATCATGCGTCACAATGCGCGATGCACTTTTACCATTTGGTAACGCCAATAAACTGACATCGATATCCAAAATACTGCCAACTGGACGAGTAGAATCAGTACTCGAAAGAATCTTTCCCTGCCTATCAATATAAAAGGCTGTTATAGTCGCTTTCTCAGCAGTACCGCCCTGTAACATCGCCAAAAATTCATTTGCAGAGTCAAACACAATGCCCACGCCACCAACCACTTTTGTGCTATCTGGCGCCATGATTGCAGCATGATAAACATACGTTGGTGCGTCACCATACAATGCATTTGGCTCGAAGGGCGTTACATAATATTGCTGCTCAGTCCGCAATGACATAACTTGAGCTAAAGTCAGCTCGTCTACCTTAGTGCCAATAATCGAACCGTTCTCATCCTGCGGGTTAGTGCTAGCAACTATACGGCCAGTTTCATCGTAAACAAAAATACGCGTATAAACGGTATAGAGTTTATTGATATATTCCAAAATCTCCGTAATGTGTGTAACGGTGCTGTTATCCATGTGTGGAGAAGCAAAAGCGGCCCTTAACTCAGGCGTAACAGCCCACCAACGGCAGTCATCTGAACGCTCATAGAGATTACGATCCAACAAGTCGACGAGTAAATGTGAAACAAATTCAGAGTCCTGTAATCTGGAAGCAAGTACCGTCTCATACAGGTCATTAATGGACTGTGAAAACAACTCATTACTACGCGTACCAGTCTCGCTAATTTGATCCAGAATAGTTTTGAGCTTGAGTAATTCACCGCCATAGCCAGCTGTCATCACTTGGCCATTCCACACAACGCGACGTATTGTTTCTGCTGCGGTCATGATTTCAAACAGTGGTGGGCAAAATGATTGGGCATGAGAGAGCAAACCATCTGCAACTACTGGATCAAGTGTTTTCAAGGTATCACTCTCCTGCCCGGAAAATGCTACTTCAATCGGCGTCATTACCTGACCTTGCCAACCTTTTGGCCCCATATATCCTTGATAACCTTCAGCAAAAAAAGTCCGCACCAGATATTCGCGTCCTCCATACATCATCAAGCTTGGCTTGCCATCCAGATTGACTGGAACGATGGTATCTACTGGCACCCATAAACGGTCACTTGATTCGATCACATGATTATCACCATCAAGCAGCATCATGACTGAGCGCCCAGAAGGATCACCATGTGACTTAAATATTCCTTCGATTTCCTGCACAAAATTAAAACATAGGCACAACACACCAATTGGCACACCGGTGCTGGGATGTAGCATACGTTTAGAGTAAATCAATGCTTTATGTTTGTTAGGTCGCAGATCAGTCGCGCGGAAAGTCTCCACATAATCATCCGTTGCAAGTGTTTCCATAATCAGCGGATCAAGACTGCCTTCAATTGGTGATTCCTGATTAATTTGCACCAAAACGTTGCCATGCACATCGAGTAAAATGATTTCATCATAAACCGTGTATTTACTTCGATATGCGCGCAGGCGATAGCGCGCAGACGCTTCATTGCCAGATAATCCAGCCACAAAAGCACACAGCTCGTTATCTGTAGCTAGGAAGCCAACATCGGCAGTGCGTTCATATAGATTACGCACAAGAATATCGATGACAAATTGTGATTTCGTACCAATTTCATCCAAAACAGTAGCCACTTTCTCCTGCACCAGACTTAACACCAGTTCGCGCTCCAGCCGACTAAAGCTTTCTCTAGTCTTAGCCATCGTTGGTAGTATTGATTTGGCTTCAAGCGGGCAATTCATTTTGGCTGAAGACTCAATGATTCGCCACATCAGATTCAATTCGTGGAGTGACTGTTCGCAACGAATAACATCCCGCATGTAAGGTAGGAAGTTATCAATCTGCATTGAAGTTTTTTGACTCATGTTAATACCCAAATTATTATCGCAAGCATCATTGCTGGCGATTTTATTATCAGCATCATTGCTGGCAATTTAATTTAGATTAAGCAAATTTTAAGCCAACTTAAAAAGATATGAATTTAAACATGCTAATACAGAAAAGCAGTATCTGCATTACCTATAGCGGATACTACAAAAGAGATGAGAATCTTTACTGAAGAGATTTACTTGAGCTTGCTTTCTAAAACATCACAATCCAGATCAAAACACAATAAACGAACACCTAAGGGACTTTGATAAGCTACAGACAGAGTTACGCAAAGTCGACCGGTAGCTACTGACAGATAAGGGCGCGTACACTGAATTTCTCCTTGCTGCGACATCGCCCGCTGCCAATAAGGACGGCGTATCCACACCGCGCCCTGACTACGTTCCAACGGTTTAAACAAGTTGGAAGCCTGCTGACCGTTATGATCAATCGCATAAGTCTCTCCTACCTGAATACCGTTTTCATCCAACACATAACAAGATTCAGCGCCAGGAAGGGCAAGCAACGCTTTTAAGCAGTCCAGACTTTCAGACCGAGTGTCGGCAACACTGTTTAAGCAGACTACGGCCTGCTTTATTGCTACTACATGCTCCGGGTATTTAATACGGCCACGTGCTAACTCCATAGACTCTCGATATTGCGAGAAAAGCGCAGATACCACGTCTGAAGCCCCATCAATAGCAGAAAGGACCGATGCTGGTCGCCCAAAATAATAGCCTTGCACAAGATCTGCACTGGTTTCCATAGCAATCATGGCTTCCTGCTCAGTTTCAACACCTTCAACTAACACCAAGCTACCAGCCTCATGCAACGTGCCTACAATGCTAGGCAGCATGCGCCTGGCTATCGCATCATTTGCTGCATTACAAATAATTGAGCGATCCAGCTTAACAATATGTGGCTTCAAACGCCAAATACGCTGAAAATTTGAATGCCCAGCACCAAAATCATCAATTGCGATTAGGCAGCCTAGATCCCGATAAAAAGCTACTGCAGCATCAAGTTGACGCTCATCTAACAGAGCACTTTCCAGAATCTCGATGACGACACGCTCTGGTGGCATGTTAAGCGCCGTAAGCAACTCTTTAAAGAAAGTGCCGTACTTAATGCCATGTACAACAACGTCAGGATTCACATTCAGAAATAACCAGCCGGATTCATTTCCCGCACCTTGAAAACTACTGACATGCAATGCTCGGCACAATCTATCAAGATAAACCGTATCTAACTCAGTTTTTGCGAGACTAAAAATATCTGGTGGAAATACAGATTCCCCTGCTGGTCGACTACCGCGAATAAGCGCCTCGTAACCCACAGTACGGTGGTGTGCTAAGCTAATAATCGGCTGGAATGCACTTTGCAGGATAACATCAGCATAAGGCGAAGAAACTACGCCATCAATAGTTTGAATCTGTGAGTGGATAGCATCTAGCATCGTAGTTTCCTACTATGCTGTCGTGCATATATATTTAAATCAAATTGATAACCACTCAAGTTTTCACCTACTGATACAACTTATTTAAGGATGCGTTAAGATAAAACAATGAGTGGATAAAGCAATTATTGAGCCAACTGGA
The DNA here is from genome assembly GCA_040390265.1 of Pseudomonadota bacterium. Classification (GTDB taxonomy): domain Bacteria; phylum Pseudomonadota; class Gammaproteobacteria; order Burkholderiales; family Methylophilaceae; genus Methylotenera. The sequence continues at coordinate 87,926 of JAZJYS010000056.1, forward strand.
AAGTGGCAATGTGTAATGCATAAAAAATATACCGCTAGGTGATATAAGCCATCAATTCAAAGGATGAAAATCAAAAAGAATGCAATGATTTAGTGCGCGAGCACGGAGAGTCGCACTCTTGTCGTGCATAAGGAATATGACGCATACTTATTGCATAGCGTCACCACAGAACATCAACAAAAAGTAGTTAATGAAGAGATTAATCAGCCAACATCGCTGACTCAGCATCCAATATTAAACCGCCATTTTGCAAAAGAACTGCAAATGCCTCTGCCGGAATAGGGCGACTGAAGAAATACCCTTGAATTTCATCACAGCCATTGGCGCGCAAATAGTCCAACTGGCCTTGCGTTTCGACCCCTTCAGCAATGGTCTTAAAACCTAGGCCATGCGCCAGATTGATAATAGTCCGCACAATTGCACCGTCATCCGTATCTCTATCCAAATCACGTACAAATGACTGATCAATTTTAAGCTTATCAATTTGATAGCGTTTAAGATAACTGAGCGATGAATAACCTGTGCCAAAATCATCAATAGATAAAGTAATACCCATAGCATGCAGCTTACTTATCTGGTCAACAGTAAAGCTCGAGTCCTCCATCGCAACACTTTCCGTCAACTCCAATTCAAGCAGGGCTGGCGGCAAACCACTGCTACGCAACACTTCACTGACCGTGTCACACAACGTAGTCTGATGAAACTGTAGTGCCGATAAATTCACCGCAACAGGCACAACATCCAAGCCAGCCACTCTCCAGCTCATTACCTGCTGCGCGGCGGTGCGAAGTACCCAATGACCAATCTCAACAATCTGTCCGCTTCGTTCAGCAATAGGGATAAAACGCCCTGGTGACACCATCCCCCACTCTGGGTGCTGCCAACGAATTAACGCTTCTGCACCAACAATTTTAGAGGTGCGCGCATCCACTTGCGGCTGATAATAAAGCAATAGCTCACCAGTAATCAGCGCCCTACGTAACTGATTTTCAATCTGCAGCACTTCTTGGGCTCGCCCGTGCATTTGCTCATTAAAAAACTGGAAGTTATTCCTACCCTCTTGTTTAGCTTGCAATAGCGCGGCGTCTGCACATTGTGACAGCCTCTCAAAGTCGCTGCCATTATCCGGATAAACAGCAATGCCAATACTCGCGGTTAAACTTAACTGCTGCCCGTTATCAAGAACGACAGGCTCTTCAATCATCGCCAACATACGACTCGCCACATGAGCAGCGCCACTGGCATCGGTATTAGGTAATAGTAAAATGAACTCATCACCACCCGGTCTGCAAACAGTATCATCTGCTTGTAAATGACTTATAAATCGAGCAGCAATGGTCTGCAGAATCTTATCGCCAATGGGGTGACCAAGTGAGTCATTCACATTTTGAAAACGGTCAATATCAATAAACATCATTGTCACGTTAGTTGTTGTACGCTTAGCTGTTGCTAGCGCCAACTCGGTACGGTCTTGCAACAACTCACGATTCGGCAATTGTGTCAGTGTGTCAAAATGTGCAAGGTAGTCAATGCGCTCCTGCGCAGCCTTACTCTCTGTCATGTCAGACAGAATACCGATATGCTGCGTAACATGCCCAGACGCATCTTTAACAGCACTGATAGACAGCCATTCCGGATACAGCTCACCATTTTTACGGCAATTCCACACCTCACCTTGCCAATGCCCTTTCGCTACGATAGCCTGCCACATCTCCTCATAAAAACTGCCACCCTCACGCCCGGACCTGCGCACACTAAGGTCGTAGCCGACAGCATCTTCTTTGCTATAGCCAGTAATGTCTGTAAACGCCTGATTAACCGAAAGAATCTTATTGTAAGCATCCGTCACCATAATCCCGTCGCGACTAGAATTAAACACCTGCGCACTGAGCCGCAATTGGCTCTCAGCCTGCTTGCGCTCAGTAATATCGCGAGAAATCATAATGAAACGAGGCTCACTAGATAAAGCGCCACCTTTACGGGCAACTGACAACTCGAACCACTTGAGTTCCTGCCCAAAAGGAACCTCTATTTGCTTGCCGGAAGAAAATCCGCTTTCATTCGCTTCCTGCAATGCCGCAAGACAAGTTGCAGTCGCCTCTGCGGGTAACACCTCTGAAATCAACTTACCTAACAACACTTCAGGAGGCGCCACCAACAAAGACTCACATGAAGTACGGTATTTATAGTAACGCCCATCTAAACCCAGCTCAAACAAGACATCTGGCATAGCATTAAGCGTACCTTCCAAATCTGTCTGAGCGTCACGCAACTCCTGCGTCATCTCACGTGCCAAGGCAACTGCCCGCTCACGCCCACTACCTAACAACCACACCAGCCCACCTAATAAAAAGCTCAAGGCAATACCACCTAACGCTATTGGCAACTGTCTTTTTTCTGAAAAACGGTCCTCAAAAGCAGGCAAAGTACGCATGGCTAATGTCCAGCGTTTATTGCCAATTTCAAGTTGACGAGTTGTGCCTAAGCTAATTTTAAGGGTTGAGGTATCAAACGAGCGGCCACTGCCGTACAAATGTTTAGCAGGGAAAATAGCATCACCATCATAAATATCAATGCCGATATCAGCATCCAACTCTTTGGCTAACCCCGCCATTAAATCATGGATGCGGAATGGCCCGCTCACCCAACCAACAATTGCTTTACGTCTTGCATCTAAGGTATCTACACGCTGCGTCATCGCGTAAATGGGAACATACATCACAACAGCTGGCACAGCTTTATCAGCATCTTGAATTAAAGTGAGTTTGTCTGTGAGCACCATATCGCCAGAGTCTCGCGACTGCTCTAACGCTTGCTTGATAACGGGCTTAGACGCAATATCAAAACCCATCGCGTTCAAATTGCTGCCCGAATAAGGCTCAATCAGAGATATGGGTGCATATTCATCACGTTCGCCATTAGGCTTAATCTGGAAATCAAGCACACCGCGACTACGCATATCAGCAACATGACGCAATTTATTCGCATTTTGTACAGAAAGCGCTATGGCAACAACCTGTAGACCGGGTAACGTTTGTTTTAATTGGAGCGCTTTGACGTAACCTCGATACTCTACTTGGTTAACATAGCCAGAGCTTTCATAGAAGCCTTTTACGCCACGCAGCATCAATTCAAAACTTGATAAGCGTTGATGAATATTGGTTGTGATTTGATCGGCGGAATCAACAAATGCTTGCTGGCGCTTGTCCTCCAACTCTTTTTGTCCGCTGTGCCAGTATGTGAACGTCAAGCCGAGCATAAGCAACGTCACGAACACAGCAAGCAATGCGACAGGCCGAGTGCGAATCAGCATAGATTATTAGAGATTGTTGTGCGCTGAAGCATGAGTTGTATCTCAGCTTTAAAAAGTACAGTTTAACGGTGAAGTATAATTTGTCAATCAGCTTACGACAGCTTCACCTGATTAAGCCTGTATTGTGATTTTATTTGGCGTCAACGCAGAAGTAATGCAGAATAAATAAGCCTGTCATTGCAGCCACTTACCTACTGGTCAGCTACACCAACACCTTATCTAAATGACTTCGTAACAATACACATCTACACCATTTTTTGGCGTAATTAAACTGGCGGGTATCGCTACACCGCTACGCCAATTATCTACAGCCTCTTGCTTACCTGTGCCCGTCACTAAAAACAACACTTCATGGGCGTTGCTTAAGCGATTCTGACTGAGCGTCACGCGCTCGGCGGGCGCTTTCGGCGAATCAAACACAGGCACCGCATCCGCACTATTATCAACCGCCTGACCTGGGAACAGTGATGCTGTATGGCCATCCTCACCCAAACCTAAGAGTACGAGATCAAAGGTACCAACCTCATTTAATTCTTCAGCATAGGCTTTTGCAGCAGCTACACTACCTAACTCTGCGGGAATATCATGAATCTGATTGGCAGGAATATCCACATATTGCAACCAAGCCTGATGTGCCATCAAACTATTACGGTCAGCATGATCAGTTGGAAGACAACGCTCATCGCCATGATAAACATGCCATTTAGACCAATCCATTGGCAACTCACGTAACAACCGATATACGGCGCGAGGCGTATTTCCACCTGCCAGCACAATTGAAAATCGACCATTTTTGGCAATCGCTTCTTGTGCACACGCTACAATCAAATCACAGGTGTGATGCCTTAAAGACTCAATGCTATCAAAGTGTTTCCATCGAATACTTTCACTGGCATTTTGGGGCTGATTCATTTGCAGTTCTCATATCAAAAAATTTGAGGTCGAATTTGACACGAATTCGTTAAAAATGTCATGCGTTTTTATGATTTATTATACGAGATCATTGTATGTAATCCCTGCCTTGCATTATCATAGCAAGTTACTCAAAAGGGACTCACAGGGACAATAACATGCTTATCAAAGACAATGAAATTGCTGACATTTCCACGCCAACCGGTGACATGCGCGCACATATTTTTCGGCCAGCAGCACCAGGGAAATACCCTGCCATTTTAATGTTTTCAGAAATATTTCAAGTGACTGCGCCTATCCGCCGCACCGCGGCAATGCTTGCTGGTCACGGTTTTATCGTTGCCTGCCCAGAAATTTACCATGAACTAGAACCTGCGGGCACTGTGCTTGCCTACGATGAAGAAGGCACCACGCGCGGCAACGCCCACAAAACTACCAAACCAGTTGATGCGTACGACAGTGACGCTCGCGCCGTGCTGGATTATCTAAAATCACGTGACGACTGTACTGGCCGCCTTGGTGTGATGGGTATTTGTATCGGCGGACACCTTGCATTCCGCGCTGCAATGAATCCTGACGTTTTAGCCACCACCTGCTTCTACGCAACAGATATTCACAAGCGTGGCCTAGGCCTAGGCAAAAATGACAACTCACTAGACCGCGTCGGTGAAATCAAAGGCGAACTACTGCATATCTGGGGACGTCAAGATCCACACGTTCCACTTGAAGGTCGTAACCTACTTAAAGCGCGCCTTGAAGAAGTTGGCACAAAATACACATGGCATGAGTTCAACGCCCAACATGCATTTATGCGCGATGAAGGCCCACGTTATGATCCAGCATTAGCATTGCAAAGCTGGGGCTTGCTACTTGAATTATTCCATCGCCGCCTAGGTTGGGGTGACCTTGATGTTGCCACTGATACCGCGCCAGCTGAAAGTCGCCACTAAATAAAAACGTATTTGTTGTATAGCGAGTCAAGTTAAAGATCGTGTTTTACGTTGATACAGCGTTTACCTAAATTCGACTCAGCTTGATTACCGCGATACCTACCAAGATTTGATTTTAATAATATATATTTAAGGTTTTTCGAAAATGAAGAAAATTGATCCCTGTACGCTGGTGTTATTTGGCGCTAGCGGAAACTTATCACGCATTAAACTGATGCCAGGCTTATTTCGCCTAGATGCAGCCGGCCGCCTGCCTGACCACATGGTCATTCTTTCTGTCGGCCGCGGCGAAGTATCACGCGAAGCTTGGCAAGCCGACATCAAAGGCATGCTGGATGCTAAATTCAAAAATGGCTATGACGAGAAAGTATTTGCGCGTTTTATTGCGCGTAATCACTACCATTCAAACCCGCCAACAGACCCTGATGCATTCAAAAAAATGCAGGCTAAACTTTCAGATGAGTCCGTATTCCCACAAAATCTAGCGTACTTCTTATCAGTACGCCCAACAGACTTTGCGCCTATCGTAGGACAACTGTCCGGCGTAGGCCTGCTGGATGAAAGCAAATACTGGCGCCGCGTACTGATTGAAAAACCATTTGGCACCAACTTGCCAAGTGCTCAAGCCTTGCAAACTGAACTCACAAAACATCTGAAAGAAAGCCAAATTTACCGTATCGATCACTACTTGGGTAAATCCGCGCTACAAAATATTATGCTCACGCGCTTTACCAACACGATGTTTGAACCTGTTTGGAACAATCAATATATTGACCACGTACAAATCACTAACAACGAAACACTTGGTGTAGGTGACCGTACACAGTTCTATGATAGCACTGGCGCACTGCGTGACATGGCGCAAAGCCACCTGTTACAAACATTAGCTTTAGTTGCAATGGAACAACCAAAAGACTTAAGCCCAGAAAGCATACGCGCTGAGAAAGTTAAATTATTAGAGTCTATCCGCCCTATTCCAGTAGCTGAGATTAGCAAACATGCCTTCCGCGCTCAATATAAAGCAGGTCGCGTATGTGTAGGTGATGGACATGGTGAAAATGTGCATGGCTACCTTGAAGAACTTGCCAGAGACGGTATTACTGAAAGTGTTACAGAAACTTACGCCGCGTTAAAATTGTTTATTGATAATCCGCGCTGGAAAGGTGTGCCATTCTATGTGCGCACCGCTAAACGCATGCATGAAGGCAACACGGCTGTTTCTATTCGCTTCAAAAAAGCGCCGATGCAACTCACTGAAGGTCAGCATCAAAACTGGCTCACACTGAACATTCAGCCACGCGAGTGCATCAAGATGGAAGTTGAATCAAAGATTCCAGGCTTGGATATTGCAACCCGCACATTGAGCATTGATGCGCCTCAACGTCAACAAGGCGATGAGACCATCGACTCATACGAATCACTGATGTTGAATCTAATGGAAGGCGACCCATCGCTCTACTTACACATCAGTGAAGTTGAAGCGCAATGGCGTTTAATTGATCCTATCGTCAAAGCATGGGCAGAAGATAAGTCGCCATTACATCAATACGCCGCTGGTAGCCGCGACCCTGTAGAATCAAGCGTCATTTTTGAGTCTGAAGATCAATTCTGGCGTTACAGTATTGAACTGGGTGGCGACAAGCACTAATGTGAACATTTCATGAAACCATGAGATATTAAGGCCAAAAAACCAATAACAAAACGCTATTTATTGTTATTATTTGCACTTAATAAAAGCGGGGTTAAAACTCCGCTTTTTTATCTAACCTACAAGTTAAAAAGCAATCAATTATGAGCATAAAATCAGACAAATGGATACGCCGCATGGCAGAGCAACATGGCATGATTGAGCCGTTTGAGCCCAACCAAGTCAAACAGAATGCCAAAGGTGAACGCATGGTGTCATACGGCACCTCCAGCTACGGTTATGATATTCGCTGCTCAAAAGAATTTAAGCTCTTTACCAACATCAACAGCACGATTGTTGACCCAAAGAATTTCGACCCAAACTCATTTGTAGAGGTCAATGCTGATTACTGCATTATTCCACCCAACTCTTTTGCGTTAGCTCGCACGGTGGAGTATTTCCGCATTCCACGCAATGTATTGACCGTATGCCTAGGCAAGTCAACCTATGCGCGTTGCGGCATTATCGTCAACGTCACGCCGTTTGAACCAGAGTGGGAAGGCTATGTCACACTGGAGTTCAGCAACACAACACCGCTTCCAGCCAAAATCTACGCAAATGAAGGTTGTGCGCAAGTACTGTTCTTTGAAGCCGATGAAGATGATATTTGCGAAACCAGCTACAAAGATCGTGGCGGAAAATACCAAGGTCAAGTTGGCGTAACGCTACCAAAAATTTAACAGATTATTGGTCAACACGCGCCCTAGCGTGATGCCCACAAAATAATTTTATGAAGGCATTTGAATGAAATTTCGTTTCCCAGTAGTCATCATTGATGAAGACTTTCGCTCTGAAAACTCTTCCGGCTTAGGCATTCGCGTACTAGCTAAAGCGATTGAAGAAGAAGGCATTGAAGTACTTGGTGTAACTAGCTATGGAGACCTTACCTCTTTTGCTCAGCAACAAAGCCGTGCGTCAGCGTTTATTTTATCAATCGACGATAACGAATTTATTGAAGAGAAACCAGAAGCCATAGAGCAACTGCGAAAATTTGTGACGGAAATTCGCTATCGCAATGAAGAAATTCCAATCTTTTTGCACGGTGAAACGCGCAC
>JAZJYS010000057.1:0-6654 GCA_040390265.1 Pseudomonadota bacterium
GTAAGCAAGGCTTTGATTGTTATTGTTTGAGTCTGGATTATCATCAGCGCCATATCGCTGAGTTGCAGGCAGCCAAGAGGGTGGCGGCGGTTATGGGCGCTACCGCACATAAAACGGCTCAGCTAGATTTATCTTTATTCGGCGGCTCAGCGCTTACGGATGATGCGATAGCTGTGCCAGAGAGTGAAACTGTCGGCATTCCAGTTACCTATGTGCCGGCACGCAATACTATTATGCTGTCTTTGGCATTGGCCTGGGCTGAGGTGTTGGGTGCGCAGGATATCTTTATTGGTGTGAATGCGCTCGATTATTCTGGTTACCCAGACTGTCGTGGTGAATATGTAAAAGCATTCCAGCATATGGCGAACCTTGCCACTAAAAGTGCTGTTGAAGGTAAAACCATCACCATTCATGCGCCGCTCATTGATATGACTAAAGCGCAAATTGTGACACTTGGTACGTCACTGGATGTGGATTATGCCATGACGGTGTCGTGCTATCAGGCTGATAATCATGGTGAGGCCTGCGGTGTGTGTGACTCTTGCCGATTAAGGCGCGATGGCTTCTTAGCCGCCGGTTTGGCTGATCCTACGCGCTACAAAAAACTTGAGCATAAATAATATTTACGAATGAATTGTTAATTACATAAACTGCTTGCCAAACCCTATGTGGATAACGTAAAATCCGCGCCTTTCTGCGATAAATTTTTCAATAAAGAGAACAAAGATTATGGTTATTATTCGTTTAGCTCGTGGTGGCGCGAAAAAAACTCCTTTCTACAACGTTGTAGTTGCTGATTCACGTAATCGTCGTGACGGTCGCTTCATTGAGCGTGTTGGTTTTTACAATCCATCTGCTAAAGCTGGTGCTGAAGGCTTACGCATTGATCTTGCACGTGTAACCCACTGGCAAGACAATGGTGCTCAATTGTCTGACACCGTTGCACGTTTGGTTAAATTCCATGCTAAAGGCCCTGAAGCTGCAATCGCTGCTAAAGCTAAAGATGCTGCTAAAGCTGAAGCTGTTAAAGCTAAAGTTGCTGCATTAGAAGCTGCAAAAGCTAAAGCTGCTGCAGATGCTGCTAAAGCTGAAGCAGACGAAAAAGCTGCTGCTAAAGCCGCTGCAGCAGAAGCTGCTGAAACACCAGCTGCAGACGCTTAATTTTCATTGCTTTGGCAATGGTGTCATTGCCAAAGGTTTTGCTAAGCCTGCAAGTAAATTAGTTTATAAGTAGGCTGCTTTAATGAAAAAATCGACTGTAAGTGAAATGGTAGTCATGGGGCGCGTTGTTGCGCCCTACGGCGTTTTTGGTTGGCTCAAAGTTGTGCCAGATACGGAAGCGTTTGACGGCTTGTTTGACTATGATACGTGGTGGTTGGGAAAAGGCGACGATTGGCGAGAGCTGACTGTTGAAACAGCCAAAGTCCATAACGACGTATTGCTGGTAAAGCTGGATGGCATTAACGACCGTGATGCAGCCTTTGCATGTAAAGGCAAGCAAATCGCCGTGCCTAGAGAATCCTTGCCTGAGCCTGAAGAGAATGAGTATTACTGGTCAGATTTGATCGGTTTACGCGTTAAGAATCAGCAGGGCGTTGATTTTGGCTTGATTGTAGATGTGTTTGAAACTGGTGCGAATGATGTGCTAGTGATTAAGCCAGATGCAGTTAAAGATACCGCCTCAAAAGTAGTCGAAGCTGACGCTGCCAAAAAAGACAAGCTGGAAGAGCGATTGCTGCCGTTTATAGCGACAGTGGTGCTTGAAGTAGATATAAATGCCAAAACGATGTTGGTGGATTGGGACGAAGACTTTTAGGCATGTCATTTGGGTTTTAACATGAAACTTAAGTTCGATGTGGTGACGCTTTTTCCTGAAATGTTTGATGCCATCACCAAATATGGCATCACCAGTCGGGCGATACAGCAAGGTATTTATGATGTGCAGTTTTGGAATCCGCGTGACTACACCACGGATAACCATAAAACGGTAGATGATAGGCCTTATGGTGGTGGCCCCGGTATGGTGATGTTGGCTGAGCCGTTAGAAGCTGCAATCGGCGCTGCAAAGCAGAGTCAGGCCAAACAAAATGTTGAGAGTTGGGTGATACATCTCTCGCCAGCAGGTAAGCCACTTACGCATCAAAAGGTGGTGGATTTAAGTAAAAAGCAAGGATTGGTGTTGCTCACCAGTCGCTATGAAGGTGTCGATCAGCGCTTGATTGACGCGCAGGTAGATGAGGAAATCTCTATCGGCGACTATGTGCTGAGCGGTGGCGAGTTGCCCGCGATGGCCTTGATGGATGCGATTGTACGGCTATTGCCGGGTAGTTTAGGTGATGGGAATTCAGCGATTGAAGACTCATTTGTAGATGGCTTGTTAGATTGTCCACACTACACTAGACCAGAAGAATATAAAGGCGTGAAAGTGCCAGAGGTTTTACTCTCAGGCAATCATGCAAAGATTAAGCAGTGGCGTTTAAAAATGTCATTGCAACGAACTCGGGATCAACGTCCCGATTTATTGGCCGAAAGGCCGTTGACGAAAGAAGAAGCTCGGCTGCTACAACTTGATTAAGTAGCAGGAACAAGTTCTTCATAATTAAAAGGAACCCGAAAGGGATAACAAAATGGCAGATATTATTAAAATGCTGGAAGAGGAAGAAATTGCGCGTCTAGGCAAAACAATCCCTTCATTTGCACCAGGCGACACAGTAGTTGTTGGCGTTAACGTAGTTGAAGGTACACGTAAACGTGTGCAGTCATACGAAGGCGTTGTAATCGCTAAACGTAACCGTGGTTTGAACTCATCATTCATCGTACGTAAAATCTCATCTGGTGAAGGTGTTGAGCGTACATTCCAAACTTACTCACCATTGATCGCTTCAATCGAATTGAAACGTCGCGGTGATGTACGTCGTGCGAAACTGTACTACCTACGTGAGCGTTCAGGTAAATCAGCACGTATTAAAGAAAAATTGGTAGCACGTGACAGAGACGTAGCGCCAGCAGCAAAAGATTAATTGCTGTAAGCTTTAAAAAAGCCCTAAGACTTTAATGGTCTTGGGGCTTTTTTTATTATAAGCGTCCGTAGAAGTATACATTTTGAGACCTTTGTAAAGGTCTCGTTTTAATCACCAGTACTTTGGGTTAACATCATGCCATGATGAATCTCCAAGTTTTGATTGATGCCCCGTTTGGTGCAGTGTCAATTTCGGGTGCCAATAATCAGCTTACTATTGAGCTGATACCATGCGCATTGTCTGATGAGCAGCAGCAAGCCAGCATTAACGATGACGCACTGCCTGCGCAAGTGAGACAAGCCTGCCAGCAAATAAAACAATACTTTGCGCAGCCTACAGCCTTGCTGAATATAGCTGTGCCACCGCACGGTACGTCGTTTCAGCAACGTGTATGGCAAGCCATCGCAGCCATTCCAATTGGTGAAACGCGGACATATAGTCAGCTGGCCGAGCAGATAGGTTCTGGCTCGCGTGCTGTGGCTAATGCCTGTGGTGCGAATCCTCTGCCCATTCTTATTCCGTGCCACCGTGTTGTAGCAAAACATGGCTTGGGTGGCTTTATGCAAGGCAAGCAAGATGGTTTACTGATTAAGCAATGGTTGCTAAAGCATGAAGGCGTTAATCTTGATGGGGTCTCTAAATGACTGAGCCAAGCTCGCCTGCTTTGGATTTGGCCGAGCTGGATGCTTTCATTGACTATTTATGGTTAGAAGATGGCTTGTCCAAAAACACGCTTGAAAGCTATCGTCTGGATTTAACCGCGTTTGCGCATTGGTTGCCCGAGCAAGGCAAGCAATTGCTGACCGTAGATCAAGCGGATATTCAGCAATATCTAGCCGTTAAATTCGCACTCAGCAAGCCGCGTAGCATCAGCCGTTTGATTGCCAGCTTGCGGCGGTTTTATCGGTTTTTAATGCGTGAAAATAAAATCAGTCTAGATCCGACCATACAAATCCAGTCGCCAAAACTGCCACGTAGTCTACCCAAGAGCTTGAATGAAGATGAAGTCGTTGCCCTGCTCAACGCGCCCAATCTGGATGACCCTATCGGGCTACGTGATCGTGCAATGCTGGAGTTGTTATATGCCTGCGGCTTGCGCGTGTCCGAGTTGGTGGGCATTAAGTCTACGGAGGTAAGTGTCAGCGACGGTGTGGTGCGCGTGACGGGTAAAGGCAGTAAAACGCGTCTGGTGCCAATGGGTGAAGAGGCTGCGGATTGGATTTCACGTTATTTAGGGGGCGCAAGAGCGGCGATTTTGCAAAAGCAGTTAAGTGATGCACTGTTTGTGACGACGCGTGGTGATGCCATGACGCGCCAAGCCTTTTGGTATTTGATTAAGCGCTATGCTTTGCTGGCTGGCATTAATAAGCCTATGTCGCCGCATGTGTTGCGTCACGCATTTGCCACGCATTTATTAAATCACGGGGCGGATTTAAGGGTGGTGCAGATGTTGTTGGGGCATGCGGATATTTCGACGACGCAGATTTATACGCATGTGGCTAGGGAGCGCTTGAAACGATTGCATAGTGAGCATCATCCAAGAGGCTAGTTCTTCCTGTCGTTATTTCCGCTTATAAATTAACCGTTCGCCCTGAGCTTGTCGAAGGGTGCTTTCTTGCTTAGTTTTTATTGGGGAGAGGGTGAAGTGGTGAAGCTTGTACCTCTTTGCCGTCATTCCCACGTAAGCGGGAATCCATTTTTAAGTAAAAATCACTCAACTCTATTGCAATGGCACTACCCTGTAGTGCCGCATGGATATTGGGTGTCAGAGCACTTATATTTAACGATTGTTCTGTGCAAAGCTAGTTTTTTCCCTCTTCGTTTGAGGGTGTGAGGTGAGCGTGAAGTGGTGAAACTTGCACACTCTCTTTTCGCCTCTAGGCGAGGTACTTTATTTTGCTTGTCCAAAATAAAGTACCCAAACAAAAAAGACACCCCGCCCCACGGGCTGCGCCTACCCTGCGCTACTCAACATAAAGGCAGCAATCGGAAACTCGCTTCGCTCAAACAGCCGCTTGCTGAACTCCCCTTTATGTCTCCGTTGCTCTGCGTGGTGCAAGGGGCAGGTAGCACAAAGTACAGTTACAGTTGTTCATTTAGATTAGAGTGTTGGCATTTGGAGCAAGTTTGTACTTCTTTTCTAAGTACTCCAATCTTAGTAATTGCAGCAATAATTAAAACTGGAACAATAACAAGTGATTTCCCAGCGCCTGAGTTAGAAAAGTCACCAAAACTAGTGAAGAGCATGATGTATAAATATCCGGCGATTAGTAGACCACCGAAAATCCGAAGTATCTTTAACTCTTTTGGATAGAAAAAGCCAGTAATGCTAGATTGGAGTTCTCCACCACATTTTGGGCAGTAAATGATTGATTTTTCCGCATCGATCATACTTTAACCCTTTCAATCACCACCCCCAACGCCTTCAATCCTGGCAATATCCCCGGCTTAGCCACTTTAATCTTCACGCTTAATGCACCAAATTCACACAAAATCATCTGGCAAATATGTTCTGCTAAGGCTTCTACTAGTTGAAAGCTGTTTTCGGTGAGTGTTTCGCGTATGCGGCTGACGACTGCGCCGTAGTCGATGGTGTCGGCGATGGCGTCGCTTTTGCAGGCGTTGGTTAAGTCGTAGCCAATTTCAATGTCGAGGATGATGGTTTGCGCTACCATGCGTTCCCATGCGGGTACGCCGAGTTTGGTTTGTACTTTGACTTCGCTTAAAAAGATGGTGTCCATGCGAATGTGGCGCCTATATAGTTTAGAATTGGTTTTTAAAGAAGTTTAGTGTATCTCAAGAGGGTAGAGCAAGATGAATGAGTTAGGTTTTATTCCCGTGACATTGATTCCTGTGGTTTGGATTGTGGCGGCTTATTTGCTGGGGTCAATTGCATTTGGCATTTTGGTGAGCAAGTTGTTTGGCTTACCTGATCCGCGTACCGTGGGTTCTGGTAACCCGGGTGCAACCAATGTGCTGCGTAGTGGTAAAAAGATGGCTGCAGTTTTAACGCTGTTGGGCGATGCCTTTAAAGGTTGGTTTCCGGTATGGCTGGCGATTCAGTCTGGTATGACGATGTGGGTGATTGGTGCTACGGGTTTGGCGGTATTCTTTGGACACTTGTATCCGATTTACTTCCGCTTCAAAGGTGGTAAAGGTGTGGCAACGGCATTGGGCGTGATGTTGGCCATTTCGCCGCTGCTTGGTCTGGCTGCGTTGGTGACTTGGGTCGTGGTGTTTGCGGTATCGCGTTACTCATCACTCGGTGCGATTGTGGCCGCTGCTTTGGCGCCAGTATATGCGTGGTACTTTTTTGGTAATGCGGATAATTTAGTCGGAGTTTCAGATTACGTGGTGACAGTTTTCGTGATGTCAGTGTTCTTGATTTGGCGTCACCGTAGCAATATTCAAAAATTACTGGCAGGCACTGAGTCTGGGTTTGGTAAGAAGAAATAGGGTTTATTGTTATTCATTGCCGATATCCACTGAGCTTGCGGGGATTGCCCGCAAGCTCAGTGCAATACCAATAATCAAGGCGCCTGTAACTCAGCCAAATCCCACCTTGGCTTCACGCTGAAACTGTAATTTTTATCAATGGTACTTTGCATGGCTTTGAGTCGCATTGCGCCTGCAA
>JAZJYS010000058.1:0-2395 GCA_040390265.1 Pseudomonadota bacterium
ACATTTTGGGATGTATTCGGCACAAAAGGTCATCCAGTGCGTACGACTATCGCCGAAATGGGGCCGTTATTATTGGCGCGTTTACTCAACCTGAATGAAGTGCAAGGCGGCGTGCTCAATGCGGTATTTAAAATTGCAGACGACAAAGGCTGGCTGCTGCTAGACCTAAAAGATTTGCGTACTATGATGCAGCATACCGCTGAGAATGCATCAACGTATATGACGCAATATGGCAGCATTTCGGCCGCCAGTGTTGGTGCGATTCAGCGAGCTTTGCTTGAGCTGGAAACGCAGGGTGCGGATTCATTGTTTGGCGAGCCGGCGCTGAATCTGGATGACCTGATACAAACTGATGCGCAAGGGCATGGTGTTATCAATATTTTGGCGAGCGATAAACTTTCCAATTCGCCACGCATCTACGCGACGTTATTGCTATGGCTATTATCTGAGTTGTTTGAAAAAATGCCGGAAGCGGGCGATCTGGATAAGCCGAAGTTGGTATTCTTTTTTGATGAAGCACATCTGTTGTTCAGTGATGCACCGCAAGCCTTGCTGGAGAAAATTGAACAGGTCGTGCGTTTGATTCGTTCTAAAGGCGTGGGCATCTATTTTGTAAGCCAAAACCCGCTGGACATTCCTGATGTGGTGTTGGGTCAGCTTGGTAATCGCGTGCAGCATGCCTTGCGTGCCTTTACGCCGCGCGACCAGAAAGCGGTTAAATCAGCAGCTGAGACTTTCAGAAGCAATCCTAAAGTAGACGTGGCTACCGTCATTACCGAGCTGGGCGTGGGTGAAGCACTGGTGTCATTTTTGGATGAAAAGGGTATTCCATCACAGGTGGAACGCACCTTTATTTGTCCGCCAGCCAGCCGTATTGGCCCTGCGACTGACAGTGAGCGTAGTGCCAGCATACAGACCTCCATCGTAGCTGGATTTTATGAAAAAGCGGTAGACCGTGAATCGGCGTATGAAATTCTGAAAGGTCGTGCAGAACAAACCGCAACTGAAGCCAAGGATGATGAAGGTTTTGATTGGGGTGGCTTACTTGGCGGTAGCAGTAGTGGGCAGAAGAAATCTTCAGGAGACCGTTCTGATGGCATTCTAGAGGCGGCAGCTAAGAGCGTAGCACGTACGATTGGCTCAGAACTCGGTCGGCAAATTGTGCGTGGGGTGCTCGGGAGTATTTTAGGCGGACGTAAGTAAACTTTTAGAGGTAGCCAGATGCTAAGCGACATTGAAATTGCCCAATCCGCAACGTTGCAAAAAATCGCAACTATTGCACATAAGCTGCATATCAATGTCGATGATTTAATTCCTTATGGCCATCACATTGCCAAATTGAGTGCAAATTGCATTCAAAACTTACAACATAACACTGACGGTAAGCTTATTCTGGTCACTGCGATTAGCCCAACGCCTGCCGGAGAAGGTAAAACCACGACCACCATCGGGCTGGCAGATGCGCTGAATCAAGTGCTGGCAGGGAGTGACGAGAATGCAATGGTGTGCATGCGCGAGCCTTCGCTAGGACCTGTGTTCGGCTTGAAGGGCGGTGCAACTGGTGGCGGCTACTCGCAAGTGGTGCCGATGGAGGATGTGAACTTACATTTCACGGGTGATTTCCATGCCATAAGCAGTGCTAATAATCTGTTGGCAGCGTTAATTGATAATCACATCTATCAGGGCAATACCCTCAATATCGACCCAGCCAGCGTGACTTGGCGGCGCTGTATGGATATGAATGACCGTGCCTTGCGCAACATTACACTCAATAGTCGTACCAAAGATGGCTTAGCTTATGAACGGCAAACTGGCTTCGATATTACTGTTGCTAGTGAGGTAATGGCGATATTCTGTTTGGCGACCTCTTTGGAAGATCTGCAAGCCCGTCTAGCCAATGTTCAGATCGGTTTAAGCGCGACTCAGCAGCCGATATTGGCCAGTGATTTACAGGCTGAAGGTGCTATGACAGCTTTGTTGAAGAATGCATTTCAGCCGACAGTGGTGCAAACCTTGGAGCACACCGCAGCGCTAGTGCATGGCGGACCATTTGCCAATATCGCGCATGGCTGTAACTCGGTGATTGCCACCAAAGCGGCTTTAAAACTGGCTGATTATGTGGTGACAGAAGCTGGTTTTGGTGCAGATCTGGGCGCTGAAAAGTTCATTGATATCAAGTGCAGAAAAACCGGATTGCAGCCAGCAGCCGTTGTTTTGGTGGCGACCGTCCGTGCGCTTAAATATCATGGTGGTGTTGATGTTGCCGCTTTGAATCAGGAAGATTTAGCGGCATTAAAGGCTGGCATGGTGAATTTACAAAAGCATGTGCAAAACCTGCAACAGCATTTTGGTTTGCATGTGGTGGTGGCAATCAATCACTTTGTGACGGATACCG
>JAZJYS010000059.1:0-28731 GCA_040390265.1 Pseudomonadota bacterium
AGCGCTGTTTATGGCGCGCAATTGCAGGCAACGCAGCCAGCGTTATTGCCAACTGCGAGTGCAATTCTGCAACTGGCACAACCTATCTTCGCAAATGGCGGTGCGCACCCAGCCAGTGAGGCCATGCCAATTTACATTCGTAATCGTGTCGCGCTTAAAACGGCTGAGCGTGAGCAGGGACTACGTTTATGAGTGCAGTGTTAAAAACCGAATGTAAGCTGCGCCCGATGCAGATGGCTGATGTTGATGTGGTGATGTCGATTGAGCCGCATATTTACTCACATCCTTGGACGCGCGGTAATTTTACCGATTCGTTGCAGTCTGGCTACAGTGCTTGGGTGATGATGCATGGTCAGCAAATGATTGGCTATGCTTTGATGATGATGGTGCTGGATGAAGCGCATTTGCTCAATTTGAGTATTGCCAAAGCGTACCAGAAACAAGGTTTGGGGCGATTGCTGCTGGAGCACATGATTACTATTTCTAAAAACCATCATGCAGCGAATATGTTTTTAGAAGTGCGTGCGAGCAACGTGTCTGCCATCGCTTTGTACGAAAATGTCGGTTTTAACGAGATGTCAGTGCGCCGTGGGTATTATCCTGCAGGCAATGGCCGCGAAGATGCTGTTCTGATGGGGCTAGCGGTATGAGCTTAATGACACGTGAAGACATGCTACGCGAGCTGGAATTGCTGCCGATTTGGTCGCTACGTAATCCGTTGCCTTCGCCATTGCTACAAGTGGACGAAGTGAATGCACCAGAGGCGCTACCCTTAGAGCCAATGTCTGTGCCTGTTGAGGTGGTTAATGAGGTACTCAAAGAAGTGCCGTTAGAAAGCGCATGGCCAGAAGCCTTGCCAGAAGCGGCTCCTGTAATGCCCGCGTCAGTGGCTGATGTACAAGTGTTAGCATCGTCAGTATCAGAGCCACAACTATTCAGGCATGTTGCGAGTGAAGATGGTGATTGGCTATTCGTGCTGTCCAATACTGCACCAACAGAAGATGAAGCGCTTTTATTGCGCAATATTTTTATGGCAATGGGTATTAGAACCAAATCGCCAGAAGCACCCGCAATTACGCTTGATCTTTTGCCAACGCTACAACCTAAGCTGGTGGTCGCTATGGGTGAAGTTGTTGCGCAGCATCTGTTGCAGTCAACTGACTCTCTGGCTAATTTACGTAGCACGGTTCACGCGTTGGAAGATGTAGCGCTAGTGGTGACTTACGATGTTGCCCATTTGTTGCAAGTGATTCCCGATAAAGCCAACGCATGGGCAGACTTATGTTTAGCCATGCAAACCTTGCAGCGCTTGAAATCTGTAAATTAAGCACCATTTAAGTAGCAGGCTATCAACAGGCGTTTCTTATCATTGTCATATTCTTGACCTATGCTCTGACGTCGTTTTATCTATTCGTAGATTGATTAAGGAATACAAACATGCAAAAAATTTACTTGAAGTTATTCACCGTGTTGCTGTTATTGAATTTAAGCAGCTGCGGCTACAACACGTTTCAATCGCTGGATGAAGAAAGCAAGGCGAGTTGGTCTGAAGTGTTGAATCAATATCAGCGCCGTGCTGATTTGGTGCCGAATTTGGTGAATGTGGTAAAAGGCTACGCTTCACATGAAAAAGAAGTGCTGACCGAGGTTGCAAATGCGCGCTCTAAAGTTGGCAGCATGCAAGTAACGGCAGAAGTGTTGAATGACCCGGAGGCCTTTGCTAAATTTCAGGCAGCGCAAGGTCAGTTGAGCAGTGCTTTGTCACGCTTGATGGCGGTGTCCGAAAATTACCCTAATTTGAAGGCAGACCAAGGCTTCAGAGACTTGCAAGCGCAATTGGAAGGTACTGAGAACCGTATCACTGTGGCGCGCAATCGCTATATTGAAACCATTAAAAATTACAATGTAACAGTGCGTTCATTCCCAGAAAACCTCACTGCGATGATGTTTGGCTATAAAACTAAACCTTCTTTCACGGTAGAGAACGAAAAAGCCATTTCAGTTGCGCCTACAGTAGATTTTGGCGACAAAAAATAGCTGGATAAAGTAACGAGAAATCACGTATTTAATGTCGTAATCAAGCGATGATTAAACTGAAGCAGCATTTGTCAGCTAGCTTGTTGGCGCTTTGTATGATGTTACTATCATGCCAAGCGCTGGCAGAGTTGGTTGCTGTGCCTACACTTAAAACGCGCGTGACCGATTTAACGCAAACCCTCACCACCGAACAACAAAGTCAGCTCGAAGCTAAATTAACCGCTTTTGAACAGCAAAAAGGCAGCCAAATCGCGGTGTTAATCGTGCCGAGCACGCAGCCTGAAGATATTGCCCAGTATGGCATTCGCGTGGTTGATGCCTGGAAGCTAGGTCGCGAGAAACAGGACGACGGCATATTGATTCTGGTCGCTAAAAATGATCGGAAAATGCGTATTGAAGTAGGTTATGGCTTAGAAGGCGCTATTCCTGACTTAACCGCTAAACGCATCATCAGCGAAGTGATGGCGCCGAGTTTCAAGCAAGGCGACTATTACACCGGTATTAATAACGCGGCAGACAAACTCATGGGCTTGATCGAAGGCGAGCAGTTGCCAGCGCCAGCCCAGAGAAGTAATGGTTCTGGCATTGAAAGCATGTTGCCGATATTGTTATTCGGCGGCCTGATTATCGGCAGCATACTCCGTGCTATTTTCGGTAACTTCTTTGGCGGTGCGCTCAATGGCGGCGCAATAGGATTTCTGGTCTGGATGCTCGGTGGCGGGCTGTTAACCGCAATTTTATTTGGTTTTGTGGCGTTTTTTGTTACCTTGATTGGCCCTTCTGGCTTGGGTTATCTGGGCGGTTTAGGCGGCTCGGGCGGCGGCAGCCCATTTTCAGGCGGCGGTGGCGGTTTTGGCGGCGGTGGCGCGTCGGGAGATTGGTAATGTCATTCAAGCTCATTAAACGTTTATTCAGACATTTGCTGATTCTGCCGGGCATTGCCCAGCGGCATTTTCCTGTTACGTCTATGCGGCGTATCGAAGCGGCGATTGCCGAGAGTGAAAATCAGCACTCAGGCGAGATTTGTTTTATTGTCGAAGCTAATTTGCATGTGCTGGATATTTTAAGAGGCAAGACAGCCAAGCAGCGTGCCATTGACGTGTTTTCGCAGTTGCGGGTGTGGGATACTGAGCACAATAACGGCGTACTCATCTATTTGCTATTGGCTGACCATGATTTTGAGATTTTGGCAGACCGTGGCGTGCATCAGCGTGTGGGTGAAGAGGGCTGGGGGCTTATCTGTCACGAAATGGAAGCGCAATTTAGGCGCGGTCAATTTGAGGCTGGGGTTTTGTATGGCATCGCACACATAGGCACGCATTTAACGCAGCACTTTCCCGCAGGCGCTAATAATCAAAATGAGTTGCCAAATGCGCCGAAGATTATTTAGTGGTCTGTTAAGCGTTTTTATGTCTTTGGCGGCACTCAATGCAGGCGCCGCACTGAATGATATTTCCCGTATTTATCACCAAGAGCAAAGCTTGGATGATTTTGAAGTGTGCTCCGGAGGCGGTTGTGCGGAAGTGCATCATGTTGCGTTGGATGATGATGAATGGCAGGCAATCTCTGAAATATTTGCTGATGATGTGAATGAGGCGCCTGCTGATGCCGCAGAAGAGCGTAAGCAGATTGCCGAGGCGATTGGTGCATTTGAAACAATCGTCGGCGCCAAGATTGGTACGAGTGTTGATCGGGCCGGGACTTTCAATAACATGGATTTTGCTGGGCAGCTGGACTGTAATGATGAGGCGATTAACAGCACGACTTATATGCAACTCATGCATAAGTACGGCTTGCTGCAATGGCATGAAGTTGAAGACATGCGTACGCGTAATTTCTTTTTTACTGGCTGGCCGCATAGCACCGCTGTGATACACGATAAGGCGTCAGGCGAGCGCTACGCAGTCGATAGTTGGTTCTATGATAATGGCGTGCCAGCCACCATTGTGCCTTTTGCCTTGTGGAAGTCGGGTTATATTCCAGAAGACAGCCCGCTTAGTAATGTGCCTCGCAACATGCTTAGTGCCCATCAGCTTGATGATTAAAGTGTTTTTCAGCGCATCTCCAGTAAGTCTTGCTGACTAACTGCCTGATTCTCTGTAAAATTCGCGTTTTGATTTTGCAATGATTCGAACATACCATGCGCTCCTCACAATTTTTCTTTAACACTCAAAAAGAAGCTCCTAACGAAGCCGAACTGCAGAGCCATATTCTGATGGTGCGTGCCGGCCTGATTAAACGTTTAAGTTCAGGGCTGTATAGCTGGATGCCATTAGGTTTACGCGTGTTGCGTAAGGTGGAAGCGATTGTGCGTGCTGAAATGAATAAGGCAGGTGCGCTGGAGTTGTTAATGCCAGCCGTGCAACCAAAAGAACTGTGGGAAGAAACCGGTCGATGGGCTGTGTTTGGTCCACAAATGCTGAAGATTCAAGACAGGCATGAACGTGAGTTTTGCTTTGGTCCTACGCATGAAGAAGTGATTACGGATATTGCGCGTAAAGAAATTCGTAGTTACAAGCAGTTGCCACTGAATTTTTACCAGATTCAAACTAAGTTCAGAGACGAGATTCGTCCGCGTTTTGGTGTGATGCGTGCGCGTGAATTTATGATGAAAGATGCATATTCGTTTCATACGGATTTTGCGTCTTTAGAGCAAACCTACCAAACCATGTACCAAGCCTACAGCAACGTATTTAATCGCTTAGGTCTTAAGTTTCGCGCGGTAAAAGCAGACACTGGCGCCATTGGTGGCGATGGTTCGCATGAGTTTCATGTGCTGGCTGATTCAGGCGAAGATGGCTTAGCTTATTGTGATACTTCTGATTTTGCAGCTAATGTGGAGTTGGCAGAGGCATTGCCAGCAGGCAATAGCAGAGCGGCTGCTGGCGAGGCTATGCAAGAAGTTGATACACCTAAGCAGACTGCCTGTGAGGATGTCGCAAAGTTATTAAGCATTGGCGTAGAGCGCACGGTAAAGGCCATCGCGCTGATTGCTAATGAGCAATTTTATTTGGCACTGCTACGTGGTGACCATAATCTGAATGAAGTGAAAGTTGGCAAGTTGGCCGGTCTGAATGATTTTAGATTTGCGACTGAAGAAGAAATTCGCGCTAACCTGAATTGCCCGCCAGGCTTTATTGGACCAGTGGGCGTGGGTGCGAATGTGACCGTGATTGCGGATAGAACCGTCGCGCTGATGAGCGACTTTGTCTGCGGTGCGAATAAACCTAAATATCACTTGAGTGGCGTGAATTTTGGCCGAGATTTGCCAGAGCCAAGCTTGGTGGCAGATATTCGTAATGTGGTGACAGGCGATGTAAGTCCAGATGGTAACGGCACGCTTTCTCTGTGCCGCGGTATTGAAGTGGGACATATTTTCCAATTGCGCACTAAGTATTCAGAAGCGATGAATGCAACTTATCTTGATGAAAATGGCAAAACGCAAGTCATGGAAATGGGTTGCTATGGCATCGGCGTTTCACGCATTGTTGGGGCTGCGATTGAGCAAGGCAATGATGAGCGCGGTATTATCTTCCCAGCTAGCATGGCGCCATTTGCGGTGGTGATCTGCGCAATCGGTTATGAAAAGTCAGAAGCCGTAAAATTAGCCGCTAATCAACTACACGATGAGTTGCAGGCTGCTGGCGTGGATGTGTTACTTGATGATCGAGGCGAGCGCCCAGGTGTGATGTTTGCCGAAGCTGATTTGATGGGTATTCCACATCGTTTAGTCATCGGTGAGCGTGGCTTGGCTGAGGGTGTGGTTGAGTACAAGGCGAGAACCGTCGCAGAACCGCAATCAGTGCTATTGGCTAATTTAGTTGAGTTTGTAAAAGGTGTGGCTCTATAATCAAGTATGCATCAATCCAGCGTACATCATGTAAGCAAGTTTAAAGTCATGCAAGTTGGCTTGCTTATTTTGTGCGGCGTTTTATTCTCTAGCTTTTGTTTTGCTGGTTCTCAGATAGAGGAGCCTTTGTCGAACAGCGTTAAAGCGCTGATGCAGCGCAGTATTAGCGATAGGGCTGTGCCTACACTCACTTTTTCAACACAGGCAGAGGGCGAGGCTTGGCTAAATGAAATGTCGCAACGTCTCGCAAAGCGCATGCCGGATACTGCTTATCGTGAAGATTTTTTGCGTACTGTGCATTATGAAGCTAGTCGCGCTGGGCTTGATCCGCAAATGGTACTCGGTCTAATTCAGGTGGAAAGCGGCTTCAAAAAATACGCATTATCTTCGGTCGGCGCACGTGGATTTATGCAAGTCATGCCATTTTGGGTGCGTAGCATTGGTGCCGGCGATCACAATTTATTCCTGTTGCGGACTAATTTACGCTATGGCTGTACGATTTTAAGGCACTACTTGGACATTGAACGCGGTGATCTGTATCGTGCATTGGGTCGATACAATGGTAGTTTAGGTCAGCCACAATATCCAAATCTAGTGCTTGGTGCTTGGCGTAAAAACTGGGATTACACGACTAAAAACTGGAACTACACCCCTAAAAATATCTAAAAAATTGATATTTTTTATCGTCTTCTATCTCCCCATCTACATTGGCTTCCACGTTACATTTGTGTTAAAAGTTGTAACAAAGTATTGCAAAAAAAGTTTACATTCTCGTAAAAATCATTCAGTATGCCCCCAGCGTTTTTATGTTTTGGGGTGACTTTTCATAAAAATATGCCCCGCATATACCGCTGTAATTCGCATCAACTTGCTACTCATTATAATAATTTAGGAGAATAAGTATGTCGAAATTAACTGCATTAGCACTAAGTATTGCTGTATTAGGTGGGGTCTGGGCCTTTTTGGCGTTAAATCCACTCGCAGGCGCTGCTTTAGTTTGGGTTGGGTTTATTGCATGGGGTTGTTATTTTCACACAGGTGGTGATAACGCAGCATTACAAAAAACGATTGCAGGGATGATTTATGGCGCGGTGTTAGCAGGTGTTGCATTGTATTTAGTAAGCTCTGGCGCTCTGGCTGGACTGGGCGCTTTGGCGGCACCAGTGATTATTGCCGTGACCGTATTTCCATTGGTGATTATTGCAGGCTGTAACCTGCTTTCTGTAGTGCCAGCCAATGTATATGGTTATGCAGCTACAGCAGGTTACGCACTTTCAACAGGTACTGCAGCGAATGTTACTGCGATGAATATGACTAGCCCAGTATTGTTAGTGGCTGTGTCAGTTGTACTAGGCGCGGTTTTTGGTATGCTTTCTGGAAAAGTTGCAGGCATGCTTGGTAAATAGGCGATAAGGATGCTAATGGTGAGAAATCATCATTAGCATTTTCTAAAATAAAAAAACCGCCTAAATGGCGGTTTTTTATTTTGTGGAATAGCTTGTGTTATTACTTAGTTTTTTAGCACATTAAAGCCATAGTAAGTGCCAAACTCGCCTTCGCTTTCGTGATACACAAATAGCATATTGTTGGTGTAACCTGTGCCATTGAAGTGATTTTGCGAGCGTAATTTTAAGTTTTTAGGCAGCTCGCTTTTGCCGATGTATTTACCTGTCAGATCAAAAATCAAAACGGCTTTGTGATCTACATCCAGTAAGACTAGCTCTTCACCTTTAACGCCACTGTAGGCTGCAAAGTGGTCGCTAATATCATCGTATGCAACGCCGGCTTTGGCTAGATCTAAGGCGATTTCACTGATTTTTTCGCGTGACTTCAGGTCTATGACCCAGACTTTATTACCATGCTCTTGCTTGGCATAGTACTGATTGGTTTCAGGATTGTAGCTAGGCATGGTTGCGGCGTCACCAAAGGCTGGGTTAAAGCCAAACACGTCAGCGGAGGTGTCTTTGAGCTCGCCGGTTTCTGTAAGGTCTATCGAGTAAATGCCGGTGTTGGGTGAAAAGCCAACATCGCTGGAAACGTTATAAGTAATAGTTTCCAGCTTTTTGGAGTTGGGATTGTAGTAAATAGAGCGATTGTCATAACCGGGCTTTGATGAATTTACATACTTGCCCGTGTCATCGTAGGCATGGATTTGCGACTTGGATACAGCGGCTTCAAACTCACTAGGCATAGGCGCTAAGCCGCCATCAGCAATGTAATAGCGTTTTAGATCGGGAATGTGCGCTACAGTCATCGGGCGTGTGGTAGGTTTCTTTACCAATGGAATTTTAATGCCAATTTGAGCTTCTGGCAGAATTTCAGCATATGCTGGATGTAATGCTGAAATTAACGCAATGGATAATAGTGCTGATGAGATGCGCATAATAAGTGTTTAGCTTTCTTGGTTTTCGTTCAAGGTGAGAGTTGAGTAGCTTAGGGGTTTAGTCAAAAGGTAGGTTCAATTCGTTCAATTTTTTTGTTATTCGTCTTTCTCAATGAGCATCGCATCGCCGTAACTGAAGAAGCGATACTCCTTGCTAACTGCATGTGCATAGGCATTTTTAATGTTGTTCACGCCACCAAATGCTGAAACTAACATGAGTAGGGTGCTTTTGGGTAGGTGAAAATTGGTGAATAAGCGATCTACAACCTTAAACTGATAGCCGGGTGTAATGAATATGCTGGTTTCACTATTGCCTGCTTTTAATTCACCTTGTTGAGCGGCGCTCTCTAATGCACGCATGGCCGTGGTGCCAATGGCCGTGACTTTTCCGCCAAGCATTTTAGTTTTCGCAATCAGGTCAATGGTGCTTTGCGGCACATTGTAAAGCTCACTGTGCATTTTATGTTCATGAATATTGTCTACACGTACCGGCTGAAACGTACCTGCGCCTACATGTAAGGTCACGTAGGCAATGTTGATACCTTTTTGTTTTATTTGCTCAAGTATCGCATCGGTAAAGTGCAAACCAGCCGTAGGTGCTGCAACTGCGCCTAAGTGTTTGCTGAATACGGTTTGATAGCGCTCTTCGTCATCGCTAGTGGCTGTGTGCGTAATGTAAGGTGGTAAGGGTAGTGCGCCATGCTGTTCGAGTAAGTCCAATACAGAAATGTTGCTTAAAAAACGCAATTCGAATAAATCATCATGGCGCGCTGTCACTTCTACATCAAAAGCATTTGATAGCTTCAGTTGACTGCCAATCTTGGGTGCGCGCGATGCGCGAACATGTGCATAGGCCGTATGTTGGTCAATGACGCGCTCAATCAAAACCTCAACGGCACCCCCTGAGTGTTTGTTGCCAAAAAGGCGAGCCTTGATGACGCGTGTGTCGTTAAATATCAGTAAATCACCAGATTGTAGAAAATCTGGCAAGTTAGAAAATGCTTCATCACTTAATTCTCCACTCATGCCATCGACATGTAGCATGCGACTTGCTGACCTATCTGAGGTGGGATGTTGTGCAATTAATTGCGAAGGTAAATAAAAATCGAAATCTTCTGTTTTCATAAATGCTAGAGCTTGCTATAATGACGCCTGTTGCAATTATACAGTAATGTATATCCCAAACAGCCCGGGTGGCGGAATTGGTAGACGCACGGGACTCAAAATCCCGCGCAGCAATGCGTGCCGGTTCGATTCCGGCCCCGGGCACCAATTGAAATCAATGACTTACGTTTCGTAGGTCATTTTTTTTGTCTATTTTTCATGATGTGCAAAGCTTTAATGCGTATGTAGTTGTGCGCATTAGCTATCAATCGCGGGTCTAAACTTTTAAAATACGCCACCGCCGACATCACTGCGACAGTAATTACGGATGGTAGTTTTGAGTGATCAGTAGTCGTTGCATTCTCTATGACTCTGCCGTTTCCACACTTTGCCTACACGCTAAATCTAGCTACTTATCTGAGTTTTCTAGTTACTCATACTCTTCGTCAACTCAACGTTGGCGCGCACTTTGTCTCTGCAAATAATCTGTTGGCAAAGCGCCTTGCTCGTAAAATAAATCGCACTCGATATGGTGAAACTTGTTAATTAATTGTTAATTAATTGTAAGTATTTACTTGAAGCGAATTTTTTTTTGTGATACTTTTTGACCTGCGTCAAGATGTCGCACATAAAAATGTTGTAAATGCGATTGATGTAAGCTTGAGTCGTTGGGAGCTTTAAGGTGTATGGCGATATCTAATTTAGGAAATCAAATTATTTTGAGGCCAAATAATTCGCTTTCGCCGCAAGATGGTTTGAAGGTGATTCTGGCTCTGGCGCTAATGGTTTTGTTGGTGTCGTTAGGTTTTATGCATATTGGTGCTTGGTTGGTTTTGCCATTTGCAGGTTTGGAAGTGTTGGCCATAGCTTACGCTTTCTATACGATTTATTTGCATTCAGCTGATTTTGAAAGCATCACGATAGCTGGTGATAGTGTTGTTGTTGTTGAGAAAAGAGATTATAAAAAACTCACTACAACCGTTTTTCAAAGGTATTGGGCGCAAGTAAATCTTCGTGATGTAGTGAACAATCGAGCTGATGCAAAAAGTGGAATTTTCATTAGTTCACACGGTAAAGAAGTTGAGTTTGGAAAAAAATTTATAAATGATGAGCAGCGTGCTTTATTGGCGCGTGAACTCAGGCAAACAATAAGACATATTTATTAAACTTAGGTTTGGAGCACGTTTTATGCAAGTTTTAAGAAAAATAGGGCTAAGTTTCGCAGCTATGCTCATTTCGATCAGTGCTTATGCTGATTACAGTTGGAACTTCCCTGAACCAGCAACACCAATGGCTCTTGATACCTTGCATGTTCATAATAAGTTTATGATGATTATTGGGGTCATTTTTGTTGCTGTTCTAGCCGTAATGATTTATTCAATTTTTGCGCATCGTAAAAGTAAAGGTAATAAACCGGTTACGGATAAGGCACCATCAACAGCAGTTGAGATTTTTTGGACTTTAATTCCTTTTGCCATTTTGCTGTTGATTGACTTTGTGATTATGGGGATTCCGGCTTACCACAGTGTGGTGATGATGGAAGATACGCGAGATAAAGCGACGATGGTGATTAAGATCACAGGTTCACAATGGCGCTGGCAGTATGAGTACATGGATGGTGATGCAAAAGGCATCAAGTTTGTAAGTAATCTCACGACTACAAGCGACCAAATGCACAATCTCGCCGAAAAAGGTGAGCACTATTTATTAGAAGTTGATAATCATTTGGTTCTCCCTGTGGGTGAGAAAGTGCGTGTATTAATGACTTCGACAGACGTATTACACAATTGGTGGGTGCCGCAGTTTGGCTCTTCACGTGTTGCTGTACCTGGCTTTATTCGTGAAACTTGGGTGCAAGTAGAGCGTCCAGGTGTTTATCGCGGGCAATGTAAAGAGTTGTGCGGTAAAGGTCACGGCTATATGCCTATCGTGGTTGATGCATTGCCAATGGCTGAATACAAGACATGGGTAGCAACCAAGAAAGAAGAGTTGGAAAAAGCATCAGCTGGTGCGGATAAAGAGTGGACAAAAGAAGATCTGATTGCCACAGGTAAGGGTGTATACGAAAAGAATTGTGCTGTTTGCCATCAGGTGACTGGTGCAGGTTTACCACCAGCGTTTCCACCATTAACTGGCAGTAAGATTGCTAATGGACCAATTTTTGGAGCAGATGGTAAATATCTTAAAGATAGCCATTTAGATCGCGTCCTGAATGGTATTCGTGTGATGCCGTCATGGAAGGCGGTACTGAATGATACTGAAATTGCGGCAGTGATTACTTATGAACGAAATGCGCTGGGTAATAGTGTTGGCGATGTGTTGCAGCCATCACAAGTTAAAGCTGCGCGTCAGTAAGTCATTCTCGCGCTTTGAAAATTAATAATTAATTATTTAGTATGAGTAATTAGGAGAAGGTAATGAGTACAACAACCGTAGCGCATCATGAGGAACACCATGATCAGCCAACAGGGATTATGCGCTGGCTAACAACGACCAATCATAAAGACATTGGTACGATGTACCTGACTTTCTCTCTCATCATGTTCCTCGTTGGGGGCTGTATGATTCTAGGGATTCGTGCAGAGTTGTTCAAGCCGGGTCTGCAGCTCATGAATCCTGAGTTTTTCAATCAACTCATTGGCGTGCACGCCTTGATTATGATTTTTGCCGCACTAATGCCTGCTGCAACAGGTTTTGCTAACTGGATGATCCCACTGCAAATCGGGGCGCCAGATATGGCTTTGCCGCGTTTGAATAACTGGGGTTTCTGGCTGCTGCCACCATCAGCAATACTGCTAACGCTTCCATTTACGCTGGCATTATTCGGTATTGGCGATGGTGCCTTGGCAACAGGCTGGACTTTTTATCCGCCACTTTCTGTGCAAGGTGGAATTGGCGTGGACTTTGCTATTTTTGCAGTTCACTTGCTTGGTATTTCGTCAGTGATGGGCTCAATTAACATTATTGTTACTTTGTTTAATATGCGCGCACCAGGCATGACATTGATGAAAATGCCAATGTTTGCTTGGGGTTGGTTAATTACAGCATTCTTGCTGGTTGCTACGATTCCTGTATTGGCAGGCGCTGTGACTATGCTACTGACAGACCGTCACTTTGGTACGCACTTTTTTGATGCGGCTGGCGGCGGCGATCCTATCATGTTCCAGCATTTATTCTGGTTCTTTGGACACCCAGAAGTGTATATTCTGCTGTTGCCTGTTTGGGGTTTCATTCCTCAAATTCTGGAAACATTCTCACGTAAACCAATGTATGGCTACAAAGCACAAGTCTACTCATTCTGGGCAATTGGTGCGTTATCTGTAGTTGTTTGGGCGCATCACTTTTTTACAGCAGGTATGCCAGTTCCAGCTTTGCTTTACTTTATGTATAGCACCATGGCTATTTCATTACCACTAGCGGTGTTGTTCTTCTGTTGGATTAAAACCATGTGGAATGGCGCCATGAGTTTTGAAACACCAATGTTGTTTGCAGTGGGTTGGATTATCTTATTCGGTATCGGTGGTCTGACAGGTTTAGTGCTTGCTGATGTTGCTGCTGATGCGCAATACCACAACAGTTACTTTGTCGTAGCGCACTTCCATTACACCCTATTTGCGGGCGGCATCATGGGCATTATGGCTGGTACCTATTACTGGTTACCAAAAATGACTGGTCATATGTACAGTGAGAAGCTCGGTAAACTGCACTTCTGGTTAACTGCGATTTCATTCAATTTAACTTTCATTCCGCAATTTTTCTTGGGACTGGCCGGTATGCCACGCCGCATTCCAGACTACGCCTTGCAATTTGCTGAGTTTAATATGATTTCAACTATCGCAGCATTTACGCTTGGTTTGTCTCAATTGCTCTTTGTTTACAATATCGTGACTTGCGCTAGAGGTGGAAAGAAAGCAACTGATGAAGTGTGGGAAGGAGCAAAGGGCTTGGAATGGACGCTTCCATCACCACCGCCTTACCATAGCTTCACCGAGCAACCTATTATTAAATAAGTCTATAAACCTTGGTTAGCATTTAAATATAGATGTCTAGCCGGGGTTTGATTTGGATAAATATGAGTAACCAAGAAACCAATACTAAAAGTAGTAGTAATAAAAAGATTGCATTTATTCTAGGGGGCATTGCTTTGGTTTGGTATGTAGTGTCTATGCTCACAATATGGCACCAGTAGACGAGCTAACTGAGTTAACGGCTAAAGAACAGATTGCATTAAAGAATAAACGCTTAGGACTTAAGTTGTTATGGTTGGTTGGCGGATCGTTGTTGTTTGCCTTTGCTTTAGTACCAATCTATGACGTTTTATGTAGCTTGAGCGGTTTGAATGGTAAAACAAACAGCACTGCTGCAGTGGTGTCAAAGGTCGCGGTAGATAATTCGCGCTGGGTGAATGTACAGTTCACAACTAATGTCATGCCAGGGTTAGGTTGGAATTTTTATCCGAAACAATCGAATGTTAAGTTGCATCCTGGTCAGATTGAAACGGTTGTTTTTGTTGCAAAGAATACAACGAATGAAACCGTGGTTGGTCAAGCTGTGCCTAGTGTTACGCCGGGTGTTGCCGCAGCCAACCTTAAAAAGATTGAGTGTTTTTGTTTTGTGAGGCAGTCACTTAAGCCCGGAGAAGAAAAAGAAATGCCATTACGATTTTATGTCAGTCCAGAATTACCGAAAGAGGTTTCTGATATGACATTGTCATATTCTTTTTTTCCGGCAGTGAAAATTAATAAGTAGTTTTTGATACAGATGTAGATTTGTTTAAGGTTAGGCATTGGCTGTAACTAGCCATTTATATTAAATATATTTAGACAATGCAGGGGAGTTCATGCATGGCGACACATTCGAACGATCAGTATTACGTACCTCATGGCAGTATATATCCGGTAGTTTTATCGGCTGGCATATTATCACTTGCTGCGGGTTTCATTTTTAGTGTTGCTATTGATAAAAGCAAAGACTTGGCGTATCTACAGGCCCCAGGCAAGTGGATGATGTATATCGGTTTTGGCCTGATATTAGCCATGGTATTTAAGTGGATGGGCACGATTATTACTGAAAGTGTCACTGGTAAATATACAAAATGGGAAGATAAGTCATTTCGTGTAGGTATGATTGTATTTATCTGTTCAGAGGTGGCTTTTTTTGCAGCATTCTTTGGCGCGTTGTTTTATATGCGGATTATTTCTGTCCCTGATCTAGCTGCGTTTGATCCATTATTTACTCCATATAAAGACTTTCTTGGCACGTGGCCATCATCTGGTCCTGGCGGTATGGTGCTGGGTACTGAGTATAAGCCTGGACATCTTAATCCGATGGGTGCTTGGGGCTTGCCGGCCATTAACACTGCATTATTACTCACTTCTGGTGCCACCATTACTTGGGCGCATTGGGCATTGATTAAAAATGATCGTAAACAGTTGATTATTGGCATGGCGTTAACCGTGGCGCTTGGTATCGCTTTCCTTGTCTGCCAAGCTACAGAGTATCACGAAGCTTATACGGAAATGGGTTTGACATTAGGTAGTGGTGCTTATGGCGCTACGTTCTTCATGCTAACCGGCTTTCATGGCTTTCACGTAACACTAGGCACAATTATGTTGATTGTGATTTTATTGCGTTGCATGAAGGGCCATTTCACTCCAGAACATCACTTCGGTTTTGAAGGCGTTGCATGGTATTGGCACTTTGTGGATGTGGTTTGGTTGGGTCTGTTTATTTTTGTGTACTGGTTGTAATTGAACAAATGAAAAGGGCGATGCTAATGCATCGCCCTTTTCATTTTAGAAGTTTATCAATGTGCTTATTTTTTGTCGCTTTGTTTTATGGGTGAGGTTGACCAATCAAGCCGAAATAGTAGGCTATCAGTAGCAGAATAAACAAGGTAATCGATAGACCAATACGGATAGTTAATGCTTTGACAGTTCTTACTCCACCAGTTTTATCTTTAGCTAAAAAGAATAGCCCAGAAAATAGGCTGCCAACGATGGCAATTAAAGTTAAAACAATGATGACTTTTACTAACATAACTTCATCCAATCAAGTGGTTTGAACGATCATTATGAGACTGCTATGCTACAAATGCAATTATGAAACACATTGAATTCAGAACGTATCGTTTTATTGTTAGGCCGTCATTGATTGGCACCTTGCTTACTTTGCTATGCATTCCGTTATTTATTAAATTTGGCTTATGGCAATATCACAAGGCACAGCAGAAAGAGATCATACAAGCAGCTTACAATCAGGCTAAGGTCGGTCAAGCACTAAAATTTCCATTGGATATCATGGCTTTACACGAGGCGGACGCTGACTATTGGAATTATAAGAAAGTCGTCGTGACTGGCGTATATGAAACTCAGTATCAATTCTTAATAGATAATCAGGTTGAAGGTGATCGAGCCGGTTACCATGTGATTACGCCTTTGAAAGTTGAGCATACTTCACAATATGTGTTGATTAATCGTGGCTGGATTTTAGGCAAGGACACGCACACAGAGTTGCCGAAATTTGAAACGCCTACTGGATTACAAACGATTACCGGCCAAATTTGGCTGCCGAGTAAAAAGATATTTACCTTGGAAGGCAATACTGCTTTGCCGATAAAGGCTGGACAGCCGATACCGCTGGTTTGGCAACACATGAATATGGAAAGGTATCAGCAGATGGTGCCTTTGAAAGTTTCACCGATGGCGATCAAGTTGGATGCGGCTAGTAATGCAGGTGGTTTTGTCAGAAACTGGCAAATACCTGCCGAAAGAATCACTACAAATCTTGGCTATGCTTATCAGTGGTTTGGCTTCGCTTTGGCGACATTACTGATTTATATTTACATGAGCGTAACCCTTGTTAGGCATGAGCAGGATATTTGACTTACATGCGTAGTTGGCATTGCACTAATATTTAGATATTGGGTTAAGAAATATAGTTTTACGACATTTATTACTTTAATTTGAGAATTTTACATGCAAGATAATCGTCTATTAACTGAGCAGGAAATGCAGCGCAAAGGCCGTAAGGTATTTATCTTAATGCTGATATTTTTTGTGGTGCCTATTATCGTTGTGATCATGATGTATAGACTTAACTGGAAGCCAACGGGTGTCAGCATCGGTGAGTTGGTAACCCCAGCACATTTGCTCAATAGTTCAGTCGTGTTGCAAGATAGTGAAGCAAAAGTATTGCCACCTCAATTCTGGAAACAAAAGTGGAGCATTGTTTTGGTTGCCGGTGATTGCCAGCAACAGTGCCTTGATAAATTGCACGATATGCGTCAATTGCATGTGTCTTTATATAAGGATATAGATCGTACGCAGCGTGTGCTGATTACCACGACACAAGATGTGTCAAAAATCAAATCTGATTATCCTGATCTGACTGTTATCAATCAGCCCAGTACTAACGTAACTGATTTTTCACAGCAGTTCGCTATTAATAACGAAGACGTGACGATGAGTAATCGACTGTACTTGGTTGATCCATTAGGACATTTAATGATGAGCTATCAGCCTAGCGTGCCGCTTGCTGATGTCCGTAAAGATATTACTCGGTTATTAAGATATTCTTGGGCAGGTTAGTGATGCATTCGATAAAAAACTATCAGTTGTTTAGGGCTTTGGTATTGGTAGGAGCGGTACTGGCTTTATGTGTTGTCGCGCTGGGTGCTTACGTAAGGCTTACGGATGCCGGTTTAGGGTGTCCTGATTGGCCCGGTTGTTATGGTGCGTTGACTGTGCCACAGAGTGAAGCTGCCATTAAAAGTGCGCAGTCTGCCTATCCGCATAGCACAGTGGTGGTTGGCAAAGCTTGGCGCGAGATGGCGCATCGCTATCTTGCCGGGACTTTAGGTTTGATTGTACTTTCGGCCTTTATTTTGGGCTGGCGTGCTCGCTATCAAATTAAATCGTCACCTTGGGTATCCACGTTCTTAGTCGCACTCATTGCATTACAGGCGATGCTAGGTATGTGGACAGTGACCATGCTACTTAAGCCGGTTATTGTAAGCGCACACTTACTTGGAGGCATGGCAACATTAGCGATACTGGTATGGCTGGCGCATCGGCACTGGGGGCATAGCTCTGACAATATTATCAAGCCCAGCGGTCTTAAGTTTGCAATGCGCTTTGCGCTAGTTGTTTTATTCATGCAAATCGTTCTAGGTGGCTGGACGAGCACCAATTATGCGGCACTTGCCTGTACCGATTTTCCTACCTGTCATGGTGTTTGGTTGCCTGATATGGATTTTAAAGATGCCTTTCATTTGATACGGGATTTAGGTCAAAGTGCAAGTGGTGGCGCCTTAACTTTAGCTTCGATTACGGCCATACAATGGACGCATAGAATAGGCGCGCTAGTCACATTTCTATATTTGGCGACGCTGGCATTAAGCCTGCTGAAGTACTGGCAATTATCCAGACTAGCAATACTGCTACTACTGGTGCTTGGCGCACAAATTAGCTTGGGCATTGCTAATTTAGTCTTGCATTTGCCTTTGGTGCTGGCGGTTGCGCACAACTTTACTGCGGGTCTGCTGGTGATTGTGTTGGTGCTACTAAACTCTAAAGTATCAAAACCGCGTCGCTATAGCGTATAAATGAATTAGCCAGTAGGGAATATAAATCATGATGATGAATGAGAGCGATAAATGAACACTAGTGCAACGATGACAATGCAAGACGTAGGCTCCAGCATGAAGAGTTTTTTCTCCTTGTGTAAACCGAGAGTGACGTCGCTAATTGTATTTACTGCCATTATTGGCATGTTTCTCGCCACGCCAGGCATGGTGCCTTGGTCACTGTTGCTGGCAACTACACTGGGCATTGCTTGTGCATCAGGTGCGGCGGCGGCGTTTAACTGCCTGATAGAACATAAAATTGACGCTATTATGGCGCGAACACGGGCACGTGCGCTTCCTACCGGGCAGGTTTCATCTACGGAAACCACGATGTTTGCGACTATCTTGGGTAGCACTGGTCTGGCGATTCTATATTTCTTTGTGAATCCATTGACGATGTGGCTGACGTTTGCCACCTTTGTTGGTTATGCCGTGATTTATACGGTATTTCTGAAACCAGCAACGCCTATGAATATTGTCATCGGTGGCGCTTCAGGCGCTATGCCACCTATATTGGGCTGGGCGGCTGTGACGAATACTGTGTCGCCGGAGTCACTCATTATGTTCTTGATTATCTTTGCATGGACGCCACCGCATTTCTGGGCGTTAGCGCTCTATAGACGTGAGGAGTATGCCAAAGTGGGTATGCCTATGCTGCCAGTCACGCATGGTGAAGCGTTTACCTTGTTACACATCTTGCTTTATACCATCATCTTGGTGGCGGTCACTTTCATGCCTTATGGTTTGGGCATGAGCGGTATGATTTATCTGGCATCAGCGATTGTTCTGAATGGTATTTTTATGGCTTATGTTGTGGGCTTATATCGTAAATATTCCGATGACTTAGCAAAGCGTACATTTAGATACTCAATTATTTATCTGACCTTGCTGTTTGCTGCATTGTTGGTGGATCATTACTGGAAGTTATAATATCGTCGATTGAACTAACTAGAGCCAACTAAATGAGTAGTACAAAAGAACACACTGGCGAGCATGCTGAAATTTCATACGATGATCCGCAACGTAATTCGCTAGCCAATCAATCTACATGGGTGAGTGTAGCGGTTAATATTTTATTAACGCTGGTGCAGATCGTCGCAGGCTTTATTGCCCATTCACAAAGTTTGATTGCGGACGGTATGCATTCGTTATCAGACTTGGTCTGTGATTTTTTAGTGCTAGTAGCCAGTCATCATAGTAAAAATCCAGCCGATGCCGGGCATCCTTATGGTCATGGTCGAGTTGAAACAGCCGCCTCGTTTGCCTTGGGCGCAATTCTGACTGCAACGGGTGGAGCGATTATGGTGGCGGCCGCGATGAAGCTACAAAACATCGAACAGCTTACCCCTGTAGCGCCGCTTGCTTTGTGGGTTGCAGGCATTGCGCTTGTCGCTAAAGAAAGTTTGTTCCGCTATATGTTGCATGTAGGTGAGCGTTTACGTTCGCCAATGTTGATTGCCAATGCTTGGCATGCGCGTTCAGATGCCGCTTCATCGTTGGTGGTGGCTATTGGTATTGGCGGTAACTTGCTGGGTTTTGTGTATGCAGACTCCGTGGCAGCGATTGTAGTGGGCTTTATGATTGTGCGTATGGGGATAGTATTTGCGTGGGATGCTTTTCAGGAGCTGATTGACGCAGGCTTATCTATTGAAGAGGTAGATAGTATTCGCCAAGCCTTGATTGATACGCCGGGGGTGGAAAGCCTGCATGAATTGCGCACCCGTCGCATGGCGCATCGGGCTTTGGTCGATGCACATATTCTGGTGAATCCACGTATTAGCGTGTCTGAAGGACATAGCATTGCCGAGCGTGCGCGTGGGCGTGTGCTGAAAACGCACCCATCAGTGGTAGATGTATTAGTGCATGTTGACCCTGAGGATGACTTTGATCACGATAACAATGCGCTACGCATGCCGGGGCGCGAAAGCTTACTCATGCATCTGGCACCGTTATTGGATGGTTTGCCAGAGCCACAGCGGGTGGTATTTCACTACATCGCCGGCAAAGTGGAGGCGGAAGTGTATCTACCGCACGACTTTTTTGAGCATGGTGCAGCTCTGGTCGAGGCAGAAGCGCAAGTGGCTGGGCGATTAACCGACAATCAATATTTCAGTTCAGTATCCTTGAATTGTCTAGTGGTGCCCAAATAGTTAAGGCTTTAAAGGCTCTTAAGGCATAGGCGCAACGAATATAGCGTTTAGTGCATTATTAAGAATGAAGTAAACTGATTGTTAGCATCAATCGTTGATGCAGTTCAATAATAATTACTACTTAAATTCTTGTATGAAACCTGTTCCGCACATGAACCGAACTCCACGTTTACATCGCCTTAAAACCCTTACTATGGTTGTGTTCAGCTTGCTGCTGATTGACTGTGGTACTAATCCCGTTACCAAAAAGAGTGAAATTCAATTTGTTTCCGAGTCGCGTGAGATTGCAATGGGAAAACAAAGTTATACGCCTGCGCGGCAGTCACAGGGTGGTGACTATATCGTAGATGCTGAATTGACGGCTTATGTGCAGAGTATTGGAAATAAGCTAGCCGCGGTTTCGGATCGTAAATTGCCGTATGAATTTGTGGTACTGAATAATTCAGTACCAAATGCATGGGCCATGCCCGGTGGAAAAATTGCGGTCAATCGCGGATTGTTATATGAGTTAAATAGTGAGGCGGAGTTGGCCGCAGTGTTAGGACATGAGATTGTGCACGCAGCGGCACGGCATGGTGCAAAAAGCATGGAGCGCGGTATCTTTATGCAAGGCGCAGCAGTTGCGGCTGGAGTCCTTGCTAAAGATAGTCATTATGCCAATTTGATTGTGGGTGGCGGCCAAGTGGGCTTGCAACTGATTTCAACCAAATATGGTCGTGATGCTGAGTCAGAATCAGACCTATATGGTATGCATTACATGAAACTGGCCGGTTATGACCCTAGTGCGGCAGTCTCATTGCAGGAAACCTTTGTGCGCCTGAGTAAAGACCGTAACAGCAGTTTTTTAGAGGGTCTATTTGCTAGTCACCCTCCTTCAGCGGAGCGGGTAGCTGCGAATAAAGTGACACTGGCACAAGTGGGGGCTGGTGGTGAGTGGGGACGTGAAGTGTATGCGCAGAAAGTGAAAAAACTCAAAGCCACACAGCCCGCTTACAAGGCTTACGATGATGCGGTGACTGCGTTGGCTAAGGATGATGTCAAACAAGCCGGCATCTTAGCCAAACAGGCCGTTGCTGGTGAGCCTCGCGAGGCTAGATTTCAAGAGTTGCTGGGGGATATCGCGCTGAAGCAAAAGCATGCCAGTGATGCCTTGGGTTTTTATGACAAAGCGATACAAATGCAGCCCGATTACTTTAAACCACATGTACAAAAAGGCATCGCGCTGGTGGATCTAGGGCGAAAAGCTGAGGCCGAGCCGTACTTTAAGCGTAGTAATGAATTATTACCGAACGCACCAAGCTATTTTTATATGGGTGAAATTGCTGAGGAACGCGGTGATTTAACAGCTGCGTTACAAAGTTATCAAGCTGCCGCTGGTTCAGACTCTAGTATTGGTAAAGCTTCTGTCGAGCGCTATGTGCGTCTTGATCTACCCAATCATCCAGAGCGTTATTTGCGTGGTGCGCCTCGGGTGGATGCTGCAGGCAATGTTTATGCGCTGATCGAAAATACCAGTGCGCTTGCGGTGAGCCGGGTGCAGTTTCGTGTGGTTAAATATGACCAGAAAAACCGTAACCCAATAGAGCAGAGCCGACCATTGATGGTAGCTGGTATCGCGGCAAATAGTCGCGCACAGGTGCCAGTATTGGGCTTGCGTTTAAATGCGCAATCAGACTTACAGTTTTATCGGGTGCTGATTGAAAGCGCTGAGTTGGCCGATGTTCGATCCATGCGCTAGCTTGATTGGTGCGGTTTCTTTGGTGATTGTAAAAACTGGAAGGGGCGATAAATCTCGCCCCTTATTGTGATATTGATACGCTAGATAGTTTAGCTTTAACCCGTGGTTAAGGATATCTCAATCTAACTGCCTTCAGAGGTCAAGCTGGTGTCTATAAAGTAACTAATCCGTTTGCGCGGGTTCAAATATTGCAGCGCATCATCAGGCAGTTGATTCGGACGCAGGCAGATGCTAATACTAATATTGGGCTCTTCTTGCAGGTTGATAATAGGCGGCGGATTCTTTTCAGCCTGCGTGTCATGCATCATTACCACTGGTCTTAACGGGCGCGTTGGATTCACGGCTACCACTACGCCATATAAACCGTTCGATAACTGTACGATACTGCCTGGTGGATAGATGCCTAGTGATTTAATAAGATGCTTCAGTAAGGTGTCGTCGTATTTCGAACGTTGATGCGCAAACATGTGCGCCAATGCTTCATAAGGTGTTTTTGCTGCCAGAATATTCGATGGGTTGCACAGGTTGTCGTAACCATTGATGAGTTCGACCAGCCTTGCCAATGGATCAGTCTGTTTTGCTTGCAGACGTTTAGGGTAGCCTGAGCCGTCTGCGCATTCGTGATGTTGCAGAATAATACTAGCAATGCGCTCTTGCATGCCGGCCTGTTTTGCAATGCGCTCGCCAATTTCAGCATGCAGTTCGTAATGCGCTTGCTCTGATTTGGTAAGCGGTTCTTTCTTTAACAGAACTTTGTCGGAAATCTCAGCTTTGCCTATGTCATGGAATAAAGCGGCCATGCCCAGTATGCGTGCGTCAGCTTCTGACATATCTAGTGAGCGTGCCATCATGAGCGCGAGTACTGTGACATTGAGCGAATGTACATAGTTACTGTCATTCGAGCGGTTACCGTTGACAGCAAGAATTGCGATCTCGCTTTCACCAAGGGCGCTGTCTACGAGCTCATTCACCAACTGCTCTGCATGCTCCAGTGACTGCTTGGGCTCAGAGATGATATTTTTCATGGATTGCCGCGCGATATTGCCGGCACTAACGAATCGCTTTTCACTTTCGTCTAAAGTTCTATGCAGTTGCAGCAGCCGATTGAGACGGAGTTGTTGCTGTGCGGACTCTGCGCTTGCTGAATCATCTTCTTTCGGTGGTTCTTCGACTGGCAGGGCAGTGTCTAGCGTTGGCTTGGTCGCGATATCAGTACTGGTCGGCAGTGGCTCGCAATCGCTACGGCTGGGGTCATATCTGAGCTTTTTAAGGCCAATCTTTTTAATCTTGGCAATTTGCTCTTCAGTTTTGAGCTTAAAGTTGCTGGTGGTGAACGGATGGTCCATCCAACCCAAATCCAGATGGACAAACAGCCCAGTACGCAGCTGGTCTACATGAATAAAATGATTGTTTTTTTGCATGATTCTTAGTTGTTAAATTTTAGCTTATCTTTTTGCAATAATGCCGTGAAGTCCGCCACGGGGACCGGCCGGCTATATAAATAACCTTGTGCTTCTTCGCAGCCAATTTCTCTCAGAAACTGGGCTTGCTCTTCTGTTTCGACACCTTCTGCAATGACCGAAAAACCAAGGCTGCGTGCCATTGCATTAATTGCTTTTGCAATGGCGGCATCATTCTGGTCATCCGGCAGGTCATGCACAAACGACTGGTCTATTTTCAGTTTATCCAGCGGTAAGCGTTTGAGGTGTGATAGTGAAGAGTAACCTGTACCAAAATCATCAATCGCTAATTTTACACCAAGCCTACGGATGCGGTTGAAAGTGTCGATGACATATTCAGTATTATGCATAATGGTGCTTTCTGTAATCTCCAGCTCAATCATGTGTGGATTGCAATCCGTTTCTACGAGGATGCCATATACGGTGTCAGCAAAATTGCTACGCATGACCTGAATGCCTGAGA
This sequence comes from Pseudomonadota bacterium, assembly GCA_040390265.1. Lineage (GTDB taxonomy): Bacteria > Pseudomonadota > Gammaproteobacteria > Burkholderiales > Methylophilaceae > Methylotenera. The sequence continues at coordinate 23,812 of JAZJYS010000059.1, forward strand.
CGTTGACGGCTATCCATTGTATGGCATAACCCTCTTCTTGCCAGCGCATTGCCTGAAATGCGGCCTGGCGTAACACCCATTCACCAATCTGCACAATGATGCCAATTTCTTCTGCCAGTGGAATAAATGTGGCGGGAGACACAATACCAAGTTCTGGGTGAATCCAGCGAATCAGCGCCTCAGCACCTATTATCTGGCCTGTAAATAGCGATACTTGGGGCTGATAGTAGATTTCAAATTGCTCACGCTCCAAAGCGCGTCGCAGATGATTTTCCATGGTAAAACGTTCCACGGCATTTTCGCTTAAATGGTCTGAGTAGAAGCAGTGGTTATTTTTTCCGCTGTTCTTGACCTGATACATGGCAATGTCTGCGGCTTTAATCAGGCTGTCAACATCCGCACCGTCTTTTGGGAAGATAGAGATACCAACACTGGCGCCGATAAAAATCTCTCTTCCATCAATGACGAACTCTACTTGTAGCGCATTAATGATTTTTCTTGCAACGGTGGCGGCATCTTCGGTATTGCTGAGCAAATCCATCACTACCAGAAACTCATCACCTCCCAGCCGTGCTGCAACGTCACTTTCACGGATGGCGCGGCTGATTCTTCTAGAAACTTCATATAGCAACTTGTCGCCGACTTGGTGGCCGAGCGTGTCGTTAATTGCTTTAAATCGATCCAAATCAATAAACAGTAGTGCGAGCTGATTATCTTCACGTTCTGCACGCTTGATGGCTTGCTCCATGAGCTCATTAAGCAGGCGCCGATTGGGTAGCCCTGTCAACGTGTCATGGTTAACTAGTTTGTGCAGGTGACTTTGTGAGCGTTTGTTTTCGGTGATGTCAGAAAATACCACCACATAGTTAATAATATGGCCTTCATGGTCTTTTACAACCGTAGCCGTCAGCCATGCTTGATAAATCTCACCGTTTTTTCTTTCATTGGTGATTTCGCTACGCCATTTCTCATCACGCAGTAACGCGTCTTTCATATCGAGGTGACCAGATTGAAATATTTTGGGAATAGTCCCCAATACATCTTCTTCCGAGTAGCCCGTAATTTCTGTATAGCCTTTATTGATGGCAGTAATACGCATGTTTTCATCAATAATCATCATGCCTTCTGTGGCACTATCGAAGGCTATTTTAGCTTCATGTAAACGCTTGCCTGCGCTCTCTCTGAGAATGGCTACACCAAGTGAGCGGCTAATTGCCATTAACACGCCGAGCTCATGCGCCGAGACTTCTGGCTGCTGATTACCGCGGTCTATATTGCAGTGCTCAGCGATGATAATGCCCCACCAGATGTCTCCAGAGAAAATGGGCGCGATAATGACGGATTGAGTGCCGTGGTTTTGCAGAAACTTACGCTCATGCGCAGGGAGATCATTACTGATGCCATACACAGGGTTGCCTTGCTGTAATAAACCCAGCCAGCGGCCACAACCGTCTGCTTCATAATTGATTACAGTAAAAGCCTCTCCCAAACTGACTCTATTTGGGTCTGACCAATGAAAGAGTCGAGTTGACTGCGCGTCTGTATGATTATTTATGAGAGTGTTCTGTAGCAAGGAGGCGTGACTGAAGTGCGCTGCTTGGCACAGTCGTTCCAACATCTGCGTGGCAATTTCTTGCCATGAGTCTGCGGTATGCAGTAGTTGATCACAAGAGATGAGTGCGTCTAGAAGATTGCCTTGGTCGCGTAAGTGGTTTTCTACGGTAGTACGTTCTGTGATGTCTTGTAGGTTCAGTATGTAGCCTACATGCTCACCGTGATTGCTGAGTAGATTTGATACGCTTACTTTAAGAATGCACACCTTATCAAGGGTGTCGTATTGCAGCGTAAATTCGGTGTTGTGCTGATTGAGTTCGGTAGCCAGATGCTGGTTAATGGTAATGGGGAGTTTGCTATTTCCAGAAGCAATCTGCTGTGTATCCAGCTTAAAAGTGTCAATGGCATAGGCATTGGCATAACGAACATCAAAGGTTAAGTCTGTAGCAATAATGGCTAAATCTGGCAGGGAATTTGCCAGATCTATATTCATAAATGCCTCAATGCTGCCAGATAACTTCATGCATCACTTTCTCGCGAGTGCGAGGAGATTTTTTTGCGTTAATTAAATCTATCATTTTCTTAACGTGCATTAATGATCTCAAATGAAATGACTTTAGTAATTAAGTGGTAACCGTGATTCTAATGACTTGCAATCATGCTACCGCGGGTGATGAATGTCAAATGGAGCCTATCTCGTGCCCATCGTATACCACTACTCGATTCCGGCCATTATTCTTGGCTTCGTAGAGTGCGCTGTCCGCCTGCATAATCAATGCCTGCTCAGTGATGTTCTTGTAAGTCTGTGCATTACTGATGCCGATGCTTAATGTAACGTGGTCGGATACTTTGGAAGATGAGTGTGGAATCGCCAGACTTTCAATGTGTAAGCGAATCTCTTCGGCGAGCGTTCTTGCGCCACTAAAGGCCGTATCAGGCAGAATAATGACGAATTCTTCGCCGCCATATCTCGCAACAAAGTCAGCTGGTCTGCGCAGCATCGATTTAAGGCCGTTCGCAATGCGTCGTAAGCAGAAGTCACCATTTTGGTGGCCATACGTATCATTAAATTTTTTGAAGTAATCAATGTCCAGCATGATGACGGATAGCGGGGAGTTGCTTCTGGTTGCGCGCTTAAACTCGTCGGCAAGGTATTCATCTAACTGCCTTCGATTAGGCACACCAGTCAATCCGTCAATAAATGCCAGACCACGTAGAGTTTCGGCTTGCTCACGTAGCAGGCGTTCTTTTTTAACGGCGATGCTGACATCATTTACCTGAACAATGCAGTAGCGTGTATTTTTGTCATAGTCTAGTGGCGTCACTTGAATCGACTGCTGTATGCGTTGGCTGCGGTCAGCAAGGTTTTCAAATAATGGCAGCGGAGCCTTGTTAAGCGATTGTGAAAGTAGCGCAGGTAAGCCGTATTTAATGGTTGAGTCTATCGCTAATGCAAGGCGGCTGTTTATGAGTTCGGGAAACGTGCTTAGAAATGGGACGCCCATGGTGTCTTCATAACGTAAACCAGATTTGTTTTTAAGCCATTGATTCCAAAAGACTATGGTGCCGGTATTGTCGATAATGGCTATGCCAACACTTGCTTTATCGGCAGCGGCAGTACAGATTTTTAGGAGTTGTTCAGTGTGCTCGAACGGGAGGCAGTGTTCCATAAATTATGCTTCAGATTTCAGACAAAAATAAATCAACTTTTTTAATGAGGTCGTTAAATGACGCCATGTTAAGTAGGAAAAACAAATAACCATCAATTTTTTCTTTTGGCATTGAGAAGTCAATGTGCAAGAGCAGCATAAACTGTTCTCCACTGTCATTATCCAGTGAAAGCACATCACACGATGTTCCCAGATGGTAAATAGGCAGCGAGCTTTCAAATTTGGTGCCCAGCAGCTCTGACATCGAGCTGATGCAGGCATTAAGAATAATGTTTCCCAGTTCTCTAAGCGCTTCTTCTTCCATGGTGTTGAGTTCGTCTGCGCTGACCAGCTCGCCAATCATGCGGCGCACGATTTCGTGTGTTTTTCCTTCTGGAAACACTAAAAAAGCTCTTGCGTTCAATGGGCCGGTAAAATTTTGTGACACAGCACAAATGCGTTCACTTTGAATGAGAGCTTTGAGTATTGTCTCGTGATCGTTGGCTAAGACTTGTAACTTTGGAACGGAAAGTTTGATTTTTTCATTGATGAGCTGACTCATGCTATTGGCGGCATTGCCTACGCCAATATTAAATACTTCAATCAGGGCATCGCGCTGGATTTCGGTCAGGTTCATCATGAGCGGCTCACAAAGTAATCAAGGGCTTGTTTTACGGAGTTTTCGGTGACGGGCTTGCCTACAAAAAATACGCCTAAATTCTCAGCTTCAGCTTTTGTGCTGGGTTGTATATTCGCGGTGAACATGACGATCGTTGCGTCGGGGGCATTTTGCAGAATCTCATGTGCGGCTTCACCACCTGTAAGGCCATCCATGTTGTAATCCATTGTGATGTAATCCGGATTCTCTGCTTTAGCTTTCTCAATAGCCTCTCGTCCACTGCTGGCCTCGGTAATTAACCAGGTTGGCTGCATGTGTAAAATAAATTTACTAATCATCATACGTGAGAGTCGGCTGTCATCTACGACGAGAACGGTTTTAGTCGGGCTGGAGGTCATGATTTGGAATGTTCAAAAATTGTTTTTGTCGATTATTTCTAGATTGTAGCATCCGTCCGGCAATTGGGTTGCCTTTGCGCCATGATGATTACGTTTTATGCTCCTGTGCTATGTATAATTGTTTGGTGGTTAATCCTGAACTAACTACATGGATAGCTTGTCATTGGTTGTGCAGCCAGTTAAAAAGATTACACATGACAATAAAAACACTCAACCTAAACTTTAGAATTCGCTCGTTAGTTTTGCTATCGGCTTGTGTGTGCTTAGGTCAGGCCGGTTTGGTATTAGCTGCTGAATCAATTTGGTATCAAAGCAGTGACCCGTTAAAAACGGAGGCCTTGATGCCACCGACTATGCCTGCAGGCTATTTAGAGCACGATACTTGTGTTGGCGTTGATTATGCTAGTGAACTTACATTAACCAATGTTGTTGAGGCTGCCTTGTGTAATAACCCTCAAACACGTGAAGCTTACGCTAGTGCAAGGGTGCAAGCAGCGCAGGTTGGCATTGCCAAGTCAGCTTATTTGCCTTCAGTGAATGATAACGTTGCGGCTAATGTCAATTGGGCTAATCCTGAGCTGACTGTTCGCAGCAATCCTTATAGCAACCTTAGTAACAACATTGTTGCCAGTTACCTTTTATACGACTTTGGCAATCGCGACGCCAATCTGGAGAATGCTCGCCAGTTATTGCAAGCGGC
>JAZJYS010000060.1:0-5841 GCA_040390265.1 Pseudomonadota bacterium
ATTAGCGCTTGTTTTTTTAGTCTTGTTGCCTGTTATAGCCGTATTTCTATATTTCAAATTAGGCAGCCCGATATCCATTACGATTCCTGCGGTAGCGCCTAACGCTACGATGGATCTGCCAGCGGCTGAACATAGTGCGATGGCGGGTGATATTGAACCGTTACTTGAGTTGCTGAAGAAAAAGCTGGAAAGCAAGCCGAATGATGGCGCCGGCTGGGCTTTGCTGGCAAGGTCTTATGTTGAGATTCGTCGTCATGCCGAAGCGGTTCCTGCCTATGAAAAAGCAGTGAAGGTAATTCAGGATGATCCGCAATTATTGGCTGATTATGCCGATGCGCTAGCTGTAGTGAATGGGCATAATCTCGCCGGTAAACCTGAAGAACTTGTGAATCAGGCGCTCAAGCTTGATCCGCATCATCCCAAGGCTTTAATGCTGGCTGCGACGGCTGCATTTGACCGTAAAGACTACAAGCAAGCCATTGCTTATTGGGAGCGCTTGCAAAAAGATTTGCCGGCAGATTCTGAATTGTTGCCGGAGGTGAAAGCTTCTCTGAACGAAGCGCATGCGCTGTCTGGTGATAAGGCTTTCGTGTCACAAATTGAGCCTAAGTCGCCACAAGTAGAAGCGAAACAGAATATAGCCGTAGCCGCAGGTTTAAACGGCACCGTGCGTGTAGCTCCAGCACTGTCCAGCAAGCTTGACCCATCTGCGACCGTATTTATCTTTGCCCGTGCGACACAAGGCCCACCGATGCCATTGGCGATTGTGCGCACAGCGGTGAGCGCGTTGCCTTATACCTATCATTTGGATGATAGCTCCGCATTGATGCCTAATCTTAAATTATCCCAAGCCAACGAAGTGGTGTTGGTAGCGCGTATCTCCAAAACAGGTGATGCCAAGGCACAAGCTGGCGACTTGCAGGGAATATCTGCGCCGATTAAGCCGAGCGGCGTGATGGATGTGGAGATTAATCAGGTAGTGCCGTAATGAACAGCACTTTATCAACTGTGCCGTACAGATAGGCGCCAACAAATAAGTGCCTTCTAAACGGCTCGATACAGATTTTTTAACAAACCACTCCCAACTTTCTAGAACCATTCTTTGAGTAAATTGATTATGCGCACTTTTTATTTGGTTGGTTTGCTAGCGTTTAACGCTGTGTGCATTTCTGCTTGTATCCCGATTGCTACAACAGCCGCGGGCGTGGGAGGCTCTGCTGCAATCACGCATCGACTAAACGGTACCGCATGCCGTACTTTTACTGCACCTGCAGCTAAGGTGCGGTCTGCAACGGTTAACGCATTAAGCCGGATGAAAATTCAGTTGGTTTCAGAGGAAATGCAGGATAAAGGCAGTGTTCGAGTGGTGATTGCAAAAACCGGTGACCGTGCAATAGAAATAGAGATTGAACCGATTAGTACCAATACAACACGCATGAGCGTGTCAGCAAAAAGTTCTGTTTTTCATTACGATAGTGCTACTGCCGAAGAAATTATCCAGCAGACGAAAAAGATTCTTGGATAATTTCTTCGAGATTTAACTTTTACTACATCAGTAGTAAGCTGTTTTCCAGCGGCATGAGTATGGTGGTGAGTACCAATTGCGCCACGATAATGAAAATGAGCGGGCTGAAATCTATATTGCCAGCCATTGGTATGTATTTTCTTAAGAAACTCAATATCGGGTATGTCAGGTTATTCAAGATCGGAGCGACAGGCGAGTATGGGTTTATCCAGCTTAAAATGGCCTGTATCAATACTGAATACATAAAGATGGTGATGCTCATACTCACCACGCCAATTAGTGCAACGGCTATTATCGCAAACCAGATACTATTGCCAGCAATCCATAGTGGGAAGCCTTTGAGCAGCAGGGATAATACGGTCAATATAAGCTGTGAGATATAGGCGAGTAGCAGCGTGGAAATATCCAGTTTTTTAAAGCTTGGTACAAAGCGGCGCAGCGGTTTTACTGCGAAGTTTGTGAGTGTCACTATCATTTTTGCAGCTTCGTGCTGAAATGACACTTTTGTTAGCTGGAAATAAAAGCGCAGCAAGAAGGCCAACGTTAGCAGACTAAGTAACGTTTGTATTAAAAATAAAAGTGCATTGTTGAGCATTTGATTATTGATCCTTTGCTTGCTTAGCTTCTGAATTAATTCACTTTATTGGATATCCGAAACCTATTGCGCCAGTTGATTGCCCAGCATGACGGATTTCTCTGCGGCTGCTTTAGCTGCGTTTGCGATGATGTCTTTCAGCTTGCCAGCTTCCAAGGCAAGTATACCCTGTTCCGTTGTACCACCTTTGGATGTCACTTGCGCGCGCAGTGTTTTAATGTCGTCAGTGCTTTGTGTCGCCAGCAGGCTTGCGCCTACAAACGTTTGTAAGGCCAGCATACGCGCATCTTCAGGGGGAAGTCCCAAGCTAACTGCCGCTTCTTGTAAGGCTTCAATCATGTAAAACACATACGCTGGGCCGCTGCCTGAGATTGCAGTAACGGCGTCCATTTTACCTTCATCCGCGAGCCATAATGTTTTGCCTACCGCAGCTAAGATAGTCGTGGCTTGGTCGCGCTGTACAGTGTTTACATTGTCGATAGCGTACAGCGCAGAGACCCCAGCTTGAATCTGCGCCGGCGTGTTGGGCATGACGCGTACGATGGCTTGATAACCGCCCAGCCAGCGTGAAATATCTGCGCTTCTAACGCCTGCTGCGATGGAAATAATCAGTTGTGTGTTTAATAACGGACTCAGTTGACTACAGACTTCTTTGAGTTGCTGTGGTTTGATGGCCAGTACGATGACATCACTTTGCTGAATGTCCGCATAGGTGTCTGTGGTTTGAATGCCGTATTCAGTAGCCAACTGCATACGTTTTTCAGCATCAAGTTCCATCACCGTAATCGCTGCCATAGCAAAGCCATTGTTTCTTAAGCCGCCGATAATGGCGCGTGCCATGTTGCCGCCACCGATAAAACTAATCTTCATTTTTATTATCCTGTTCAATTTTATGCTGTTTTCTGGCGCCAAATAAGGCTGAGCCTATACGCACAATCGTCGCGCCTTGTTCAATCGCGATTGGGTAGTCATCCGACATGCCGATGGACAAGGTATCTAGATCAAAACCTTTGCTTAATAAGGCATCATAACATTCTCGTACTTGTTTAAATTGTGCGCGCTGCTGATTATCATCTTTGGTTGGTGGCGGAATCGCCATCAGGCCGCGTAGCTTTAGTCGGGGGAGTGCTGTAATAGCAGTTGCCAAAGCTTCAAGTTCGGACGCTGCTACGCCGCCTTTGCTGGCTTCGTCGCCCACATTCAACTGAATACACACTTGTAGCGGTGTGAGGTCTGCCGGCCTTGCATCATTCAAGCGTTGGGCAATTTTCAGCCGGTCGACGCTATGTACCCAAGAAAAATTCTGGGCAATCGGTTGAGTTTTATTGCTTTGTATCGGGCCGATAAAATGCCACTCTATGCCTAAGTCTGTGAGTTCGGATTGCTTGTCTAATGCCTCTTGCAGATAGTTTTCGCCAAACATGGTTTGGCCTGCAACATAAGCGTCACGAATCACCTGTGCTGGTTGTGCTTTGCTGACAGCAAGTAAGCTCACTGACTGCTGACGGGCAGCGTGGATTTTTGCCGATTGAATAGTTGCTAGAATATCTTGCAAGTGATTGCTAATTGTGGACATAATTCACTAAGTGTAAATGAACGCACAAGTCATGCACGCCCAGTAGTATCAATGACTGAAGTTTTGAAAACCTCAGATTAAAAAACAAAGAAAAATTATAGCAGGAGACGGTTGTGGACATTTCAGATTTACTTCAATTCTCAGTTAAAAATAAGGCGTCAGACTTACATCTTTCAGCCGGGCAGCCGCCAATGATTCGTGTGCATGGCGATATACGGAGAATCAATGTTCCAGCCATGACGCATAGCGAAGTGCACGATATGGTGTACGGCATCATGAATGACGGTCAACAAAAAGTGTATGAAGAGAGTTTGGAGTGTGACTTCTCGTTTGAAATTCCTGAGTTGGCACGTTTTCGGGTGAATGCATTTAATCAGAATCGTGGTGCTGGCGCTGTATTTCGAACCATTCCTTCTAAAATATTGACGTTGGAGCAGTTAAACTGCCCGGCTATTTTTAAAGAGATTGCCGAAACACCGCGTGGTATTTGTCTCGTAACGGGGCCAACTGGTTCTGGTAAATCTACCACGCTGGCGGCGATGATTGATTACATTAATGATAAGGATCAGTCACACATCTTGACGGTAGAAGACCCGATTGAGTTTGTACACCAATCGAAAAAATGTTTAATTAACCAGCGTGAAGTCGGGCCACATACGCTTTCATTTAATAACGCCTTGCGTTCTGCGCTGCGTGAAGACCCCGATGTGATTTTGGTGGGTGAAATGCGAGATTTAGAAACTATTCGACTCGCACTTACAGCAGCTGAAACGGGTCACTTGGTGTTCGGTACCTTGCATACCAGTTCAGCGGCTAAAACAGTGGATCGTATTGTGGATGTGTTTCCGGCGGCAGAAAAAGAAATGGTGCGTTCAATGTTGTCTGAATCTTTACGTGCGGTTATTTCACAAACGCTATGTAAAACAAAAGATGGCGAAGGCCGTGTTGCGGCGCATGAAATCATGATTGGTACGCCGGCGATTCGTAATTTGATTCGCGAAAATAAGATTCCACAAATGTACTCAGCGATTCAAACTGGCCAAAACGTTGGTATGCAGACCTTGGATCAGAACTTACAGGACTTGGTGAAACGCAATATTGTTTCAGCCAATGAAGCACGCAGTAAAGCGGCGAATAAAGACTCGATTATTGGCTAGTTGAGTCGCAGTGAATTGAATTTAATCAGTAAAGGTAAATGATGGAACAAGGCCAGGCAGAAAAATTTGTATTTGATTTGTTACGCATGATGTTGACTAAGAAAGCGTCGGATTTGTTTATTACGGTTGGATTTCCGCCAGCAATGAAAATTGACGGAAAATTAACGCCGCTGACTAGTCAGTCGTTATCGCCTCAGCAGGCGCGTGAAATTGCACGTGCCATTATGAATGATAAACAAAATGCAGAATTTGACGCGACCAATGAATGTAACTTTGCCATCGGCATGCCGGGTGTTTCACGTTTTCGGGTGAATGCTTTTGTGCAGCGTGGCTCAGTTGGCTTGGTATTTAGAACGATTACCACGAAGATCCCTGAGTTTGAAGAGTTGGGCTTGCCAGAGGTGTTGAAGGAAGTTGCCCTGACCAAACGTGGGTTAGTTATTTTTGTGGGCGGTACCGGTTCTGGTAAATCGACTTCATTAGCCGCAATGGTGGGGTATCGTAATCAAAATAGTTATGGGCATATTATTACCATTGAAGATCCGGTGGAGTTTGTGCATGAGCATAAAAACTGTATCGTTACCCAGCGTGAGGTTGGGGTGGATACGGATAACTGGCATATCGCATTGAAAAACACGCTGCGTCAGGCACCGGATGTGATTTTGATCGGTGAAATTCGTGATCGTGAAACGATGGATTATGCGATTGCTTTTGCTGAAACGGGTCACTTGTGTATGGCAACATTACATGCCAATAGTACCAATCAGGCGCTGGATCGTATTATTAACTTTTTCCCAGAAGAACGTCGTCATCAGTTGCTGATGGACTTGTCTTTAAATACAAAAGCCTTTGTTTCACAACGACTTATCCCACTGAAAGAGGGCAAAGGGCGTGCCGCTGCGGTTGAAGTGATGCTTAATTCACCATTGATTTCCGATTTGATTTTCAAGGGTGAGGTGCAAGGCATTAAAGAGATTATTGCAAAATC
>JAZJYS010000060.1:5941-13602 GCA_040390265.1 Pseudomonadota bacterium
AGTGGTTTACGACCGGAATAGTGCTCTAACAGCCTAAGGTCATCATCCGTATGGCCGACGACTTGAGTGGCATTCATGGTCATTGTATTTTCGGTCTTGCCGGTGATGTCAAACGCTTGGTGATGTGTGGATTCAATGTGCTGGCTGTGTTGATGACCTAAATGTAAATCAGTTTTACCATAACATGTGCAGAAGTAGAGCTTTTCTGGCTGACTGTTGAGATACACGCCTGTGCCGCGAATGCCGATAACCGCGGTTCGGGTGTAAATTTTGGTGGCGGTTTCACGCTTACCGAATACTGAGAGTAAGCCGCCTGTGAGCAAGCGCAAGCCTGATACGGTTACATTGTTATGGCTCACCACTTCTAGTGAGCTGCCTTCCTGTAGTAAATACGTGTCTTCCCCCATGCTGAAGACGAGCCGCCCGCCATAGGCGACGCTAAGCCTGTCGCCAGATTGGATTGTGCTTGATTGGCTGGCGATGTTTTTGTTGATAAACACATCGCCTTCCAGCTCATGAATCGTGCCGCGCAGGCGTCCTGATTTTGTCTGTGTTGTTGCCGCAAGACTATTAGAGCTTAGCAGCATTGAGCATGGCAAGGCGATCGCGAGGCTTAAAAATTGACGACGATTAAAATCTGACATTTTGTAGGCCTCGTTTAAGTGTTTAAATTCTAAGGTAAGTGTGTGATCAATTTGCTCGTCTAACCTCTAGGGTTGGATACTTAACTCTGGTAGACGACTTGCCCATGTATCAATGTCGCTTTTACTTTGCCCGACATTTCCAGCCCATTAAACGGGCTGTTCTTGCCTTGGCTTTTGAGTGCGTTTGGGGTGATTTTCCAGTACTCATTGGCATCAAAAATACAGATGTCTGCATCGCTGTTCGGGCTTAAATGTCCGGCTGGAATACCTAATATCTGAGCCGAGGCTTGGCTGATAAGACCAATGGCCTGTAGTAAATTGATTTTTTCCTGAGCTGCCCATTTTAAAGTGAGTGTCAGCAATAGTTCCAAGCCAGTCGCGCCTATTTCAGCTTCTGCAAATGGAGCAAGTTTTGCATCATCATCTACCGGTGTGTGGTCTGAGCAAATAGCATCAATGGTGCCATCTTTCAGACCCGCACGCAGTGCATCTTTGTCGCGTTGTGACCTGACTGGTGGTTTTAAGTGGCAGTTCGTATCAAAGTAAGCAATGTCATGTTCTGTTAGGTGTAATTGATTGGCGCTTACGTCACAACTCACGTGCAAGCCCTGCTGTTTGGCTTCGCGTATCATCGCAACGCCTTCAGCGGTAGATAAGCGGCTGATATGTACGCGAGCACCAGTTTCTTTTGCAATGCGCAATATGCTCGCCAGCGCGAGTGCTTCTGCGGCGCTAGGAATGCCTTTTAAGCCGAGTCTGCTGGCGACTTCGCCATCATGCGCAACGCCGTCTTTGGCTAAGAAAGGTTCTTCAGCGTGCAGGAAGAGTGTAAAGCCAAAAGTCGCGGCATACTCCATTGCCCGCCACAGTACTTGCGTGTCGGTAATGGCAATGTTGGCTTGTGAGAATCCGACACAGCCAGCTTCTTGTAGTTCGTTCATTTCTGAAAGTACTTTGCCTTGCAATTGACGCGTCAATGCACCTAGTGGATATACGCGTGCAAGATTAAGCTGCTTGGCACGATGTTTTAGCATTTCTACCAAACCGGGTTCATCCAACACCGGGTCTGTGTCTGGCGGGCAGGCCAGACTAGTGACTCCACCAGCAACTGCGGCTTGTAACTCACTGATTAATGTTGCTTTGTATTCATCGCCAGGTTCGCGCAGTCTTGCAGACAAGTCTACCAAGCCGGGGCAGACGATTAAGCCGCTGGCGTCTATGGTATTGTTGGCAACAAAGCCTTCAGGCGCTTGTCCCAGACTTAATATTTTGCCTGCAGCAATAAATACATCGAGCTGGTTGTCGATATTGTTTTTTGGGTCTATCACGCGTCCGTTTTTAATATGTATTTTCATGCTTTTACCTTCAAACCTGAACACCAGATGAGTGACAAAAATGTGATTGGCCTCCTGATAGTATCGCCATTACCGCCATGCGTACGGCAATGCCATAAGTCACTTGCGGCAGAATAACGGATTGATTGCCATCTGCCACGCTGGAGTCAATTTCCACGCCACGATTCATCGGCCCTGGATGCAGTACGATGGCGTCTGGCTTGGCTAGATCCAGTTTCTCTTGTGTCAGGCCGTATGTTTTAAAGTACTCTTGAGCGCTCGGCAATAAAGCGCCGTTCATGCGTTCATTTTGAAGGCGTAGCATCATCACCACATCTACATCTTTTAGCCCAGCTTTCATGTCGTGGAATACATGTACGCCCAATTTTTCTACATGCGCAGGTAATAGCGTTTTTGGGGCAATGACGCGCACTTCTGGTACGCCTAGCGTAGTTAAGGCATGAATCTCAGAACGTGCAACGCGTGAGTGCAAAACATCACCGATAATCGCCACGCGTAAATTGTGTAAATCAGGCTTGAACTTGCGGATGGTAAATACATCCAGCAGGCCTTGCGTTGGGTGTGAGTGCCGTCCATCACCGGCATTCACTACATGAATATGGTCTGGTACATGTTTGGCGATAAAATGGGCTGCGCCTGATTGAGAGTGGCGTACCACAAACATGTCCGCATGCATGGCAATCAAGTTGTCTACGGTATCTAAAATGGTTTCGCCTTTAGATTGCGAGGAGGTGTTAACGTTTAAGCTGATGACGTCGGCAGAAAGACGTTTGGCCGCAATTTCAAACGTAGTGCGGGTGCGAGTGCTGTTTTCAAAAAACAGGTTGCAGACAGTCTTGCCGCGCAATAACGGTACCTTCTTAACTTCACGCTCGGCTACTCCTACAAACGATTCTGCCGTATCTAAAATTTGATTGAGAATCCTTTTCGGCAAGCCCTCAATCGAGAGCAGGTGTCGTAAATTTCCGTCTATATCTAATTGAGGATTATTCATACGTGTGTTGTATTTGCTGTAGTAGGTTGAAGTTCTAAAGACAAAGTGCCATCGGCTTGCTGTACCAGTTGCAGGTTTTGGTCGGCCTTAAGCTGCATGTCTGTTCCGACGATTTGCGGTGCGATAGGTAGTTCACGTCCGCCACGGTTTACTAAGGCAACCAGTGTGATGCTGGCAGGGCGGCCATAATCAAACAGTTCATTCATGGCGGCGCGCGTGGTTCGCCCTGTATAGAAAACATCATCAATTAAAATGATGTGTTTTTTCTCGACGTCAAAAGGAATTTGGCTGGGGCGATTTTCAGACTTTAAGCCACGTTTTGCGTAATCATCGCGATAAAATGAAACGTCTAGTGTGCCGTGTTCAATGCTGTTGCTGGCAATGTCGTTTGCTAATATCACTAAAAGCCGCTGCATTAGCCAAACACCACCACTTTGTATGCCGACCAAAGCTGTATTAGGCTGTAGTAAAGGCCTCAACTGCTGTGCTAGTGTTATTAATAGCTGTTCTGCGTTGGGTAACTTGATGTCCGATATTGTCATGCTGTCTTGGCCCAGTCGTCTTTTTGTGTGTGGTTTCTTTTGTACTAATCGTGTTGAAGCTGAAGCACCCTATAGGCTATCAAAATAGCTTTGTAATATGGTTTGGGCAGCGACTTGATCCAACATTTCTTTCTGCGCGCGACCTTTAATGCCGCGCTGATTCAAGACGTTACTTGCTTCAACTGAACTGTAGCGCTCATCAATCATCATGACCGGAATATTAAAACGGCCGTTTAGGCGTCTGGCAAATTTTTTGCATAATTGGGTGACGCTGTGTTCTGTGCCATCCAGGCTTAATGGTAATCCAACAATCAGCAGCTTGGGCTGCCATTCTTTAATCAGCGCCGTGATGAGTTGAAAGCGCACTTCGTTACTTTCATTATCAATGGTTGTCAGCGGATTGGCGGTGGCTAATAAATGCTCACCTACCGCAACGCCAATCCGTTGTTCGCCAAAGTCAAAAGCGAGAACGGTACTCTTTAATACAAGCTCTGCGGCATACACATTTTCATTGTCGATAAGTTGTGTATGTCCGGTGGATATCGGATTGCGAGCTTCTTGCATTAAGCGTGACCTGCGACATCTGACAGCATGGCAGGATCAACGCCGAGCAATGCCAAAGTGGCGTTGAGTTTCTCGTCGTAATCGATTTCGTACAATATTTTATTGAGCTCAGCTACATCTTTGGCTTGTACTGACAACCAAGCGTTTTGTGCAATTTCCTGCTCAAGTTGGCCGGGCGTCCAGCCAGCATAACCTAGCGTCAGTAACATTTTTTCTGGGCCATGGCCTTGTGCTACTGCCTCTAAAATGTCTTTTGAAGTCGTCAGTGCAGTATGTTCGGCGATTGTGATTGAGCTATCCCAGTCATTCGCCTCTTGTTTGGCTGATGGTGTGTGTAATACGAAGCCACGTTCAGGTTGTACTGGGCCGCCATAGAGTACGGGCTGGTTTGCAACTGCGCTGTTTTGCAATGGTACTTTGATTTTTTCAAACAATGTTTCAAAGGTGACGTCAGTAGGGCGGTTAATGACCACGCCCATTGCGCCATCTTGATTGTGTGTGCAGATGAAAGTGACGGATTTTGAAAAATAAGGGTCGGTCAACGCGGGCATCGCGATGAGAAAATGACCTGTGAGATTAATGTTTTCCAATGGTGTTATTTAAAATATCCAGTTGATTGTTAATTAAGCCCAAGCTTTACGGTTTTGGACTTGCCTCTAAATAGCCTGTGACCTCTAAACCGAAGCCTGCCATGCTTGGCATTTTGCGTGGCGTAGCCAGTAACTTCATTTTACCTACGCCGCAATCCAGCAAGATTTGTGAACCTATGCCATAGGTACGTAGTTCCTGATTCATACGCACTGGCTCGTCAGCCCCTTGTATGCGCGCTATGATTGTTTCACCATCTTCTTGTTGACGCAACAACACCATTATGCCGGCTTCGGCATTGGCAATGACCTTCATTGCCTCTAGTGTGTTCCAGCTATGCGAGCAACTAGAACTATCCAATAAATCAAATAGAGATAATGGTTCATGTACGCGGACTAAAGTTTCCAGCTCAGGTGTCGGCGTGCCTTTCACTAAGACTAGATGGGTTTCTTTGGCGATTTTATCGCGATACGCAATTAGCTTCATTTCACCGTAAGGCGTTTGTACCATGCGTTCTGCAGCGCGTTCAATCAAGCTTTCTGTTTCGGCTCGGTAATGAATCAGGTCAGCAATCGTGCCGATTTTAAGCTGATGCTCAGCGGCAAAGGTCATTAAATCTGGCATGCGCGCCATGCTGCCATCATCTTTTAAGATTTCGCAGATGACGCTCGCAGGCTCTAAGCCTGCCAGTTGCGCCAAATCACAGCCAGCCTCGGTATGACCTGCGCGTACCAGCACGCCGCCATCCATTGCCGCGAGTGGAAAAATATGGCCGGGACTGACAATGTCTTGAGGTTGGGCGTTTTTAGCGGCAGCAGCTTGCACTGTGCGGGCGCGATCAGCCGCGGAAATGCCAGTGGTAACGCCTTCTGCTGCTTCAATAGAAACGGTGAAGTTGGTGCCCATGCGCGCACCATTCTTTTGTACCATTTTTGTGAGGTTGAGTTGGCGGCAGCGTGCTTCTGTCAGCGTTAGGCAGATCAGGCCACGCCCAAATCTTGCCATAAAGTTGATGTGTTCCGCGGTTGCAAACTCTGCGGCTAAGACTAAATCACCTTCATTTTCACGATTTTCGTCGTCGACTAACACCACCATGCGGCCTAGCTTGATGTCTTCGATAATCTCTTTGGCAGTGCTGATGTGGCTGTTCATGTGTGTTGCCTTAGGCAGGTTCGTTTCTGGAAAGTGCTGGTTTATTGGCGCAGATTGCTATCTTCAGCAGCCCACTCTGCCATGCGCTCTACATAACGTGCGATTTGGTCTACTTCTAAGTTCACGCGGCTACCCGCGCTTAATAAGTGTAATGTGGTGTTTTCCAGCGTGTGCGGTATTAAGTTAATGCTCAAGGTATCTTTGCTGATGCTGTTCACGGTTAAGCTTACACCATCCACGCAAATAGAACCTTTGACTACAATGTATTTTGAAATAGCGTGCGGCGCACGAATGTCCAGTTTCCAGCAGTCACCTAAAGGCTCAAAACTCACCACCTCACCTACGCCATCTACATGGCCGCTGACCAAGTGACCGCCTAGCCTGTCACTGAGTCGCAATGCTTTTTCCATATTGACTGGGTGTGCTTGGTTTAAGCCAGTGGTCACGGACAAGGTTTCGTGAGAAACATGCACGTTAAAATGGCTGTCATTGAAGGTGACAACGGTCAGGCATACGCCGTTGACCGCAATGCTGTCTCCAATATTGACGTCACTTACATCCAGCGTTGAGCAATTGATGCTGAGCTTCACATCCTCGCCCATCGGGGTGATGTGTTCGATTTGGCCTACGGCCTGAATGATTCCTGTAAACATAGGCGTAATTTTATCAGAGTTGTCGTGCAATATGTTTCTAAGCAATACGATAAGCCTGTTAAAATTTAAGTTATGTTATCCATTATAAAAACCTGTTTTTCTAAATTATCTGTATTTGAATTGTTCGTTGGCATGCGTTATACGCGGGCTAAACGTAAAAATCATTTCATTTCATTTATCTCACTCACCAGCATGGTCGGTATCGCACTTGGCGTCGCGGCCTTGATTGTGGTGTTATCTGTCATGAATGGCTTCCAGAAAGAGTTGCGCACACGCATTCTGGGCGTGGCATCGCATCTGGAGATTACGGGTGCCAATAATCAGTTGAATGATTGGCAAGTGGTCGCCGCAGCCTCTGGTAAACATCCGCATGTATTGGCCAGTGCACCTTATATTACGGCACAGGGCATGTTGAGTTACGGGCAAGGGGTGCAGGGCGCGATTATTCGTGGTGTGCTGCCGACTAATGAAGATCAGGTGGCGGATCTTGGCAGTCACATGAAGGTCGGTAGCTTGAATGACCTGCATCCGGGCGAATTCGGCATTGTGCTTGGGACAGACTTGGCGATGGCCTTAGGTGCGCAAATTGGCGACAAAGTGGTGGTAATGGCGCCGCAAGGCCAGTTTACCCCTACCGGTGTGGTGCCGCGTTTGAAACAATTTACCTTGGTCGGCCTGTTCCAAATCGGCATGTATGAATATGATGCCGGGCTGGCGTTGATTCATATGGATGATGCCGCTAAGTTGTACCGTATGGGTAACAATGTTTCGGGTGTGCGCTTGAAGTTGGACGATTTATTCAATGCGCCGAGTATTGCTGCATCACTGAATGCCGAGCTTAATCAGAATGGCGGTGCGTATTATGTTACTGACTGGACACAGCAGCATGCTAATTTCTTCAAAGCCGTGCAAATGGAAAAACGTGTCATGTTTATTATCCTCACGCTGATTGTGGCAGTGGCGGCGTTTAATATTGTGTCTACGCTAGTAATGGCGGTGACAGACAAGCGTGCCGACATTGCTATTATGCGCACCTTGGGTGCCAGTCCAGTCAGCATTATGGTTATCTTTATTGTGCAGGGTGCATTAATCGGCGTAATAGGTACGGTGTTCGGGGCGATCTTTGGTATTTTAATTGCGCTGAATATCAGCACGATTATTCCGTTTAT
>JAZJYS010000061.1:0-20739 GCA_040390265.1 Pseudomonadota bacterium
AGTGGAATGCCTTTGAAAATGCAATTATGCGTTTGGTGCCCAATGAAAACAAAGGTGGCTCACCATTTACTAACGATCAAGGTGAAGTTGAAGTAGCCAGAGCACGAGTTCAAATCCACTACATCCAGCATGACTGCTTCGTTGACGGCGAAGCTATTTTAAATGCAGTGAAAATACTTGCGCACATACCTACAGTGATTGTGCAGGGACGATATGACATGGTATGTCCGCCCAAAAGTGCATGGGAACTCAGCAAAGCAATGCCGCATGCCGAATTTTACATTATTCAGGATGCAGGCCACTCTGCTATGGAGACAGGCATTACTTCAGCATTGGTAGCCGCCACAGAACGATTTAAACTACTAAGCTAATAACGCAGCAGCTTAACCAAGACATAAGGCATCAAACTAGAAACTAGCAACTACATGAAAAAAATCACATTCACCAAACCGCGCGCTAATTTGCAAACCAGCCTGCAAAACGTAATCAGCAAGCCGCGTGAAGCTTATGAAGAGCAACGTTACAACACGCCTTTATTTGTGCTGCACGAGACTTTTAATGCTTTTCAACGACATAATGTACTTGGGCTTTCTGCTTCACTGTCCTTTTATGCCATGTTTGCGTTGATTCCGCTTGTGCTATTGATGTTCTTTTTACTCAGTCATTTAGTGTTTAGTTCTGACTATGCCATCGTGAAACTCGCGATTATCACGGGCAACCTAGTCCCCAAATTTAGCAGTGCGATTATGGTTGAAGTATTCAATACCGCCCAACACAAAGCCGCTTGGGGGGCGGCCGGTTTATTTATACTCATTTGGGCAATTACACCATTAGCCGGCGCAATGCGCTCAACCTTTTACAGCATTGCCTCACTAATCGAGGCGCCATCCTTTGTTCGGCGCAAGATTAAAGACATGATTGCAATTGTTGGCATGCTACTTCTGTTCTTTTTATTCACCTTTGCAGGACTCATGCTCGAACAGGTGATTACCTTTTTAAGTGCAAACAATCATTTACTCCACATGGCCTTTGAATCCTCAGACATTGTCACCGCGGTAACTTCACGACTACTCTCACTCACCCTGACCACATTCATGATTGCCGCATTCTATTTTGTGTTTTTTCCAATCCGGTTACCTATAAAACACATCTTTATCGGCGCCTTATTTACAGCCATCCTTTGGTTATTGATGCGGCCTGCATTTTCACTATTTTTATCTATCAATGAATCTTACGGCTCAGGATTTAGCACCTCTATATTTGGCAGCATGAAAAACCTGTTCATCTCCATTACCTGGCTGTATTTTAACTTTGCGGTGTTTTTACTTGGCACCGAGCTCATTGCCACCTTGCGTAAAAAAGAGGTCTTGTTATTAAAAGGTTTGTTTAATGACACATCGCAAACTGAGTCCAGTTACATGAAAAAACTCATGCGTCATTACGGAAAAACCTTTCACCAAGGCGAACATATATTTAAGCGGGGAGATTCAACTTCACACTTGTATTACGTGATGAGTGGTCAAATAAAACTATGGCAGCGCGACCATTTAATACGCACGATTGAAGCTGGTGAGTATTTTGGCGAAATGGCATTATTATCGAACACGCCAACCATTGCAGATGCAGTAGTCACTTCAACACAAGCGGACATTGTGCTGATTGACGCCAACAATATTGAAACACTGTTGCTAGATGAACCTAAAGTCGCCATGAAGTTTCTACGGCAAATGGCCACAAAATTACAAAAGCGCAATCAGTAACTTTATTTTAGAATAGTGATTAATCTATTAAGCAAGGCAATACACCATGGCAAAACCAAGCGCATCACCTTCCAGACAGCCTAGCCAACTTGAAATGCAGCCGGTGCTGAATAAGCTTAATACAGGCAAACTTGCCGAGGCCGAAGTGGCCGCTAAGCAATTGGTCACGCGCTATCCGAACACTTTTATTCTTTATCATGTATTAGGCATTGCTCAAGATGGGCTATCTAAATTTGCGGAGGCCGTAGACAGCTACACCAAAGCACTTGCCATTCAACCGAACACGCCAGACTTACACTTCAACCTAGGCATCGCACTGACTAATATTGGACGGCAAGAGGACGCGGCTAGCAGTTACCGTAAAGCAATTGCCTTACAACCCAATTTCTTCGAGGCGTATAGTAATTTAGGCACCGTGCTACAGAAACAAGGTCAGTTAGAGGAAGCCATCAAGAACTACCGTATCGCGCTGAGCATACACGATGATGCGCGTGGCCACTTTAATCTAGGCACAGCACTGCGCGACGAAGGTAAATTAGATGAAGCCATTACACACTTCAGAAAAGCCATTTCCCAATTTCCTAATTACGCAGACGCCCATAACTATTTAGGTGAATGCCTACGTGACCAAGGCAATATGGAAGATGCGATTAAAAGCTATCTGGATACGCTCGCCATCAATGCCGACCATCCTGGTGCCAACTACAACATGGGCGAATTTTTGTACCTAGCGCAACGCTTTGATGAGGCGGTAGACTACTTTGAACGCGCGCAACTTGATGATTGGGAATCACGTAGCCTGTACTGTTTATACAAAGCGGAACGCTTTGATGATTTCAAAGCCAAGCTAGATGAAATCGTACGCACGCACAAAAAGCATAACGCACCGTTTCTGGCGACGCTCTCTACGCACTATGCCACCAACTTTGGTACAGAAGATACTTATAACTTCTGCAAAAATGGCTTCGATTTTGTTTACCAAAATAGCATTAAAGAACTGGCCGAACCGAATAGCCAATTCCTTGCCGACCTATTAAATGATATCAACAACACCGCCATTGAAGTACGTGCGCAAGGCATGATCATCAACGGCAAGCAATCTGCCGGCAATTTATTCAAACGACCTGAAGCATCATTCAGAAAGCTGGGCGAACTCGTTAAGCAAGAATTTATCAACTATAAAAACCGCTTTGCGGGTGCCGATTGCGAGCTGATTAAATCATTTCCGAATGAACTTGAGTTCACTAGCTCGTGGTACGTAAGACTGCGCCGCGCTGGTTATGTGGATAGGCATATCCATGAAGTGGGCTGGATTAGCGGCGCTGTTTATCTTGTTTTACCAAAAGATAAAAAAGACCCGACCGAAGGCTGCTTTGAATATGGGCTGCATGGTGACAACTACCCACAAAAACATCAAAACTTTCCCGTCGGCATTGCCACGCCAAGTGTAGGCGACATTGTGCTATTCCCGTCATCGTTATTTCACCGCACCATTCCCTTCAATTCCAACGAAGAGCGTATCTGCATTGCGTTTGACCTGAAACCAGAAGGTGAGATTTTTATCAGATCTAATTACTAAAGACCTTTGTTCGAATATCGTCATTCCGCCACCCTGCGGAATGACGTGCCAGAGAGACTTTCCGCAGGCTTACACCGCTTCGCTTGTTAACCTCCACCTAAAACCAAGCGTCATGATGATGGCGTGTACAATGACGGCCATGTCAAACTCCCCAGCACAACGACTCCTTTACGAAATCTTCGGCTACTCGACTTTTCGTGGTGAGCAACAAGCCATCGTTGAGCATGTGACAGCTGGGGGAGATGCGTTAGTCTTGATGCCGACCGGCGGCGGAAAGTCACTGTGCTACCAGCTGCCAGCACTCCTACGTAACGGTGTAGGCATTGTCGTTTCGCCACTCATCGCGCTGATGCAAGATCAAGTGGACGCATTGCAGCAACTCAACGTAAGCGCCGCATTTTTAAATTCCAGCATGGACGCTGAAGCCGCGCGACAAGTCACACAACAACTCATGCAAGGCAATCTGCAAATCCTGTACGTTGCGCCAGAGCGCTTGCTGATGTCCAACTTCCTGAGTTTACTGGAGCAAGTGAACGACCACATTGGCATCGCGCTATTTGCGATTGATGAAGCGCATTGCGTATCTCAATGGGGGCATGACTTTAGGCCTGAATACCGCAGACTTACCGTATTGCACGAGCAATTTCCTGATGTACCACGCATCGCCTTAACCGCTACCGCAGATGCTCCAACCCGCGCCGAAATCATTGAACGACTCGCTTTAGAAAATGCACGTCAGTTTGTTTCCAGCTTTGACCGCCCAAACATTCACTATACGGTCACCCAAAAAGCAAACGCGCGCCAACAATTGGAAACATTTCTCAAAACAGAGCACCCTAACGATGCTGGCATCATCTATTGCCTGTCACGCCGTAAAGTAGAAGAAACCTCCACATGGTTAACCGCTCGCGGCTGGGATGCACTGCCCTACCATGCCGGCTTGGATGCTAGCGTACGCAACGCAAACCAGAAAAAATTCCTGCGTGAAGAAGGCATCATCATGGTGGCAACTGTAGCTTTTGGCATGGGCATTGATAAGCCCAATGTGCGCTTTGTTGCACATTTAGACCTCCCCAAAAGCATGGAAGGTTACTATCAGGAAACTGGTCGTGCCGGGCGCGATGGCTTGCCTGCCAACGCCTGGATGACCTATGGATTAGGTGATGTCGTGAGCATGCGGCAGATGCTGGATTCTGGCGACGCACCAGAGGAGCGTAAGCGTGTCGAGCGGCAAAAATTGGATGCCCTACTCGGCTTTTGTGAGTCTACTGCCTGCCGCCACCAAACTCTGTTGCGCTATTTTGGTGAAATGCACGCGGGTAACTGCGGCCAATGCGACAACTGCCTGAATCCGGTCTCGACGTGGGACGCCACACAAGCCGCACAAATGGCGCTGTCATGCGTGTATCGCACCGGCCAGCGCTTTGGTGTTGTCCATCTGATTGATGTCTTGCTCGGCAAGGCCACACCGAAAGTGACGCAATTCAACCATGAACAACTCAGCACATTTGGTATAGGTAAGTCATGGTCACAGCAGCAATGGAGCAGTATTTTTCGGCAACTTGTTGCTGGTGGTTTTCTCGAAGCTAGCATAGAAGCCTATGGCGGACTGAATCTCACGGAAGCAGCCAAACCAATATTACGCGGTGAAGATGACGTGTGGCTGCGCCATGACGCTGAGCCCGCAAAAAGTAAGATCAGCAAAGTCGAACGCGGCTCGCGTGCCAAAGAGGCTTATGCCGAGGCTGGTGATGATCCGCTCTGGCATATTCTGAAAGCCAAGCGCACCGAATTGGCACGTGCCCAAGGCATTCCGCCCTACCTGATTTTCCACGACAGCACCTTATTGGAAATACTCAACCGCAAACCGAAAAGCCTTGATGAAATGGCTCAAATTAGTGGCGTAGGTCAAGCCAAGCTGGAGCGCTATGGCGATGCGTTTTTAGAAGCATTAGAAGACGCATAATCCTTAACACCAATTTTAAATACTCTGGCATTCAGTTTTTCAATCAACTGCCGTTAAAAAATATACACGCAACAATGCTATATTTTCAGGAGATTGGTCATGAACACTACACACCATATTATCTCGCAGGCTACGACTAAAACATATGAGCCAGCCAGTCTCAACGAGGATGCCATCAATGAAATATTACGGTTGAAAATGTTAGAGAATCGTCGCATTCAACAAGTAAACACCTTACGCAGAAGTACTCATTCAAAACATTACGCGCGCGACTAGCGCAATGGGTGTTGCACTATTAGTTTGAAAAAGTATTGATATTAAAATTTAGAGTGCTGCATAAAACCACAATACACGTCCCGCACCAAATATGTCGATATAGTTATACATAGAACAAATGTTGACAGATATTTCACTATAGCGTCTAATCGGCCTTAATACAGCCCATTACTGCCTGCAGTACAGTTCTTCAAAACAATTAATTACCTTTGTAGCCCACTAAATCACTTATTGAAATTTAGTAGGTTATAAAAATACCAATGAAGCTAAATCATTTAATCCGACTTTGCCTGGTGATTATCACCCTTGCAGCCACATCAGCTTGGGCAGAATTACCCACTGCGCATACCAAGCCTGCGACAGAAAAAGTGCGCCTGCAACTCAAGTGGTTTCACCAATTTCAGTTTGCTGGTTATTACGCGGCAATTGAGCAGGGCTATTACGCCGCAGAAGGTCTGGATGTAGAAATCAAAGAGCGTGAGCTCAACAAAAACTTCGTCAAACAAGTGACATCTGGCGAAGCGGAATATGGTGTTGGCGATTCAGGCCTGTTATCACAATACGCGCAGGGTGAACCAATTACGGCATTAGCCGCTATCTTTCAGCACAACCCACTGGTGTTTTTCAGTCGGCAGGATTCCGGCATTATCAGCCCGCACGAGATGATTGGTAAACGTGTGATGACAGATACCGTCAGTACGAATGAAGCACCACTGCGGCTTATGCTGTCTGGCACAGGCATCTCGGAAAAAGACTACCACGTGATTCCACAAAGCAATGACTACAATTTGCTAGTGCAGGGAAAAGTTGATGTAATCTCAGGCTATATAACGGACGAGCCCTTTTTCTTTAAAGAAAAAGGAGTGAAAGTCAACATCATCAACCCGCAAAACTATGGGGTAGACTTTTATGGCGACATCCTGTTCACGAGCAAAAAAGAAGTCCACGATCATACTGGCCGTGCCGAGCGATTTCGCAGAGCCTCATTAAAAGGCTGGACTTACGCTCTAAATCACCCTGAAGAACTGATTCAAATCATCAGCAAAAAATATCACAGCAAACTCTCTATTGAGCATTTACGGTTTGAAGCCGCAGAAACCCGCAAGTTGATTCTTCCTGAAACGATCCCGCTAGGCCAGATCGAGCCAAGCCGAATCAAAATGGTTGCGGATGCCTATGTCAATGCTGGCTTCAATCGACCATTGGCGGAATCTGAACTAGCAAGTTTTATCTATAATAAAAATGCAGATGGTTTAAACCTGACGGATGCAGAAAAAACATGGTTAGCTGCGCATCCGGTCATCAGAGTCGGCATTGACCATGATTTTGCGCCTTATGAATGGGTTGATAAGGATGGCAATTACCTAGGCTTGGCTGCTGACTACATGCGCTTGCTGGAAAAGAAATTGGGCGTGCGTTTTGAAATAATCAAGGATAAGTCATGGCCGGACATCCTCAACATGGCTAAGCATGGTGAGCTGGATATGCTGTCATGCGCAGTTAAAACACCTGATCGCTTGCAATACCTATCTTTTACCGAGCCCTACAAATCCACTCGTGCAATCATTATCGATAGTGGGCAAGGCGGATTTATCGGTAGCCTAGATCATCTAACCAATAAACGTGTAGCCGTCGAGAAAGGCTATTTCATACAAGAGTTGTTACAAAAAAACTACCCCTCAATCCGGCTAATTCTTGCCAACAACACGCAGAACGCATTAAATCTAGTCCTTAATGGTAAAGCAGATGCATATGTAGGTGATGCCGGCACAGCTAACTATGTCATTAAAAAAGAGGGGCTACTTCCGCTACGCTTCTCTGGTCAAACTGAATACAGCAGCAATCACAGTGTTGCATTTACCAGAAACAATCCAGAATTAGCCTCGATTATCAATAAAGCCATGCTCAGCATACCGAATGCAGAGACCGATGCCATCTTCAACCGCTGGCTGGGATTACGTATTGAACAAGGCATCAAGGCCGAAACCATCGTTAAATATGTTGTGGCATTGGCACTACTACTTTCATTCTTTGGCTACTGGGCCTACCGAATGAAACGAGAAATTTCCACACGTAAAGCTGCAGAATTACGCGAACAATCACGCAGCCATATCATGGAATCATTAGCAACAGGCATGCCGTTGGCTAACCTTCTGGAGGTTATCGTAAAGAGTGTAGAACAACTCCACCCTAATATGATTTGCAGCATATTATTACTGGATAACAAAGGTAAGCATCTGGTTACCGGCGCTGCACCTAGCCTGCCAAGTACCTACAATGCCGCTCTAAATGGCGTTAGAATTGGTGAGGGCGTTGGCTCTTGCGGAACGGCGGCATTTACAGGTAAGCGTGTCATCGTTGAAAACATTTCAACACATCCCTATTGGGCGCCTTATACGGCGCTAGCTGCTACATGCAAATTGGGCGCATGTTGGTCGCAACCTATCTACGCGTCAACAGGTAAAGTGCTGGGCACATTTGCCATTTATCATCATGAAGCGAATTCGCCAAGCAAGTCTGACATTGCGCTCATTGAGCAATCCGCTCGCCTAGCAAGTATCGCTATCGAACGTAAGCAAGCTGAAACCGAACTTAAAATTGCTGCGACTGCGTTTCAATCCCAAGAAGGCATGATTGTGACTGATGCCAACAACGTGATACTACGCGTGAACAATGCCTTCACTCGCGTCACGGGTTATAGCGCTGAAGAAGCCATCGGTAAAACACCGCAACTACTCAGTTCCGGGCGTCAGGATAAAGTGTTCTTTGAAAAAATGTGGGCTAGCATCAACAGCATAGGCACTTGGGAAGGTGAAATCTGGAACCGACGTAAAAGTGGTGAGATTTACCCTGAACACCTCACCATTACCGCGGTAAAAGACATGACCGGCATGGTGACTAATTACGTGGCAGCCCTCACCGACATAACCAAAAGTAAAGAAGCATCGGAAGAAATCAAGAATTTAGCTTTCTACGACCCCCTCACCCGCCTGCCTAATCGTCGCCTTCTCATGGATAGACTCAAGCAGGCATTGGCTACCAGTGCGCGTAGCGGTCAAAGAGGCGCGGTGCTATTTCTTGACCTTGACCATTTTAAAACGCTTAACGATACATTAGGGCACGACATTGGCGACTTCTTGCTGCAACAAGTCGCCGAGCGACTCACTGCTTGTGTGCGCGAAGGTGACACGATTGCACGCATCGGTGGCGATGAATTTGTAGTGCTACTGGAGGACTTGAGCGATCACGACCTTGAAGCCGCCACCCAAACTGAAAGCATAGGCGATAAAATTTTAGAGGCGCTCAATCAGCCTTATCAGCTCGCCGCACATGAGCACTACAGTACCCCCAGCATAGGCGCGACATTGTTCTCTAACCATGACACTGGGATGGAGGCATTATTAAAACAAGCTGACATTGCGATGTATCAAGCCAAAGACTCCGGCCGCAACACATTACGTTTTTACGATCCGGCGATGCAGGAAGCGATTACGGCACGCGTGAATCTCGAGCATGAGTTACGTAAAGCGATTGAGCTAAAACAGTTTGAGCTGTATTACCAAATTCAAGTCAATAGTGCAGGTCACCCTTTGGGCGCGGAAGCATTGATTCGCTGGCAACACCCAACGCGAGGCCTGACTTCACCTTTCCACTTTATTCATCTGGCAGAAGAAACAGGACTCATTGTACCGATTGGACTATGGGTGCTAGAAACAGCATGTGCTCAACTTAAATCATGGCAAAACAACGTCATGACTCGCGACCTCACGTTATCAGTGAACGTAAGTGCCAAACAATTTCTACAAACAGGTTTTGTAGCACAAGTGCAAGCGGCGATTCAGCGCTACGATATTGACCCCATGCTACTTAAGCTGGAGTTGACTGAGAGCATACTGGTAGACAACATAGACAACATTATTGCCACGATGACGACATTGGGGGAAATGGGCATTCGATTCTCACTGGACGACTTCGGAACTGGCTATTCATCTCTGCAATATCTGAAAAAACTACCGCTCTATCAACTTAAAATTGATCAGTCATTTGTACGTGACATTGTCTCCGACAGCAGTGACCGAGCCATTGTTCGTACCATTATTGCCATGGCACATATTCTGGACTTAAGCGTAATTGCTGAAGGCGTCGAGACTGAAGAGCAGCGGCAACGTCTTTTAAACAAAGATTGTATGCACTTTCAAGGCTATTTGTTTGGCAAGCCAATGCCAATTCATGAATTTGAAGCAAAGCTTAAATCTAATTAATTAAATCAGGCTCACCGCATCAATGCCGACACCGCCAACACGGACTTTGACTTACGTCATCTATTGCCATAATAAGGCGCAAGTACGGTATAAACGCTTGTTTTAGGCTGCGACAATCATGTTATATTGAACAGGATTATTGGCTGCGATGATTATAATAAAACAATAAAGGCGGTATTTTAATGATTCTCATGGCGATCAAAAACCGCCTCTTTGCGCAACAGAATCTTTCTGGCGACACTTGGGGTGGGTTAGCCTCCATGCTGGTAGCATTACCAGCGGCAATTGCTTTCGGCGTGACAATATTCGCACCGCTAGGTGGCTCTCTAGCCGCACAAGGCGCACTGGCAGGCATTCTCGGCACAATGGCACTGGGGCTAATATCGCCGACTTTCGGCGGCAGTTCACGCCTCATTACGGCCCCCTGCGCACCAGCGGCAGCGGTACTCACAGCATTAGCAATCACATTTACGCAACAGAACATGCCAGCAGAAACAGTCCTCGTACTGCTCGGTCTGGTAGCGCTATTGGCTGGCGGCATCCAGATTACGCTCGGTTTATTCGGTATCGGTAAGCTCATCAAGTTCATTCCCTTTCCAGTAGTCAGTGGCTATCTCAGTGGCGTCGGCTTAATCATTATCGGCAGTCAAGTTCCCAAGTTTCTTGGCGCGCCAAGTGGCACACACTTACTAGATGCCTTAAAAGCACCGTCCATCTGGACTTGGCAATCCATTGTGGTTGGCACAGTCGTGATTGCCGCCATGGTGCTAGTGCCACGCATCACACGCGCTGTACCTGCGACGATTCTGGCGCTACTTGCCGGTGTAGGTAGTTATCTGGCACTGGGGCAGATTGACCCCGCACTGATGAATACACAACACAACCCCTTACTGGTCGGCGCATTGACTAGCGGGGATGCCAACATCATCAACATACTTTACCAACATTGGCACGCGCTATTGATACTCGGGCTGGATGACATTGCCAATGTCTTTGTCCCCGCAATTACACTCGCGGCACTATTGTCTATCGACACGCTTAAAACCTGCGTTGTCGTCGATGCCCTCACAAACTCTCATCACGACTCTAACCGCGAACTGGTTGGACAAGGTCTAGGCAACATGGCCTCATCGCTGATTGGTGGCATTCCAGGCGCAGGCACCATGGGCGCATCGCTCATCAATATTTCCAGCGGCGGCACAACGCGACTTTCAGGATTTATGGTCGGCGTATTTTCGCTACTGGCATTCCTGTTACTCGCACCGCTAATCGCATGGGTACCTGTATCCGCGCTAGCCGCCATCCTGATGGTCATCGGCTTTCGCATGATTGATACCCACAGCATGACATTTTTCTTTACGCCAGCGACACGTCTCGACTTTATGGTGATTATCGCCGTTATTCTGGTCGCTATTTTCGGTAGCCTGATTGCAGCGTCCGGTGTTGGTGTGGCCCTAGCCATCATGTTGTTTATCCGGGAGCAAACACGTAGCTCTGTCGTCCGCAACCGTATTGAAGGCAAAGAGATTTTTCTTAAACATGCCTATAAGTTGCAGGATATGGAACACATTGTTCGCAATGCCAATAAGTCTGTCGTACTGGAGTTGCAAGGCAGTCTATTTTTTGGCACTGCCAACCAATTACAAATGGCACTTGAGCAAGAGGTTGGGCAACGTAAATACATCATTCTCAGCATGCGTCGCGTGCAATTTATCGACATTACTGTCACGCATATGCTGGAACAAATTAAAGACCAACTGGAGAAAAAAGGCGCGTACCTGATCTTCTGCGACATCCCGAAAAATCTGCCTAGCGGTCTGAAGATGAAGCGCTTTCTCAAGGACACTGGCGTGGTACTTCCCACCAACAAAGCCTTTGCATTCCGTCAGCTTGATGATGCAATGGAATGGGTCATGTCCCATGGAACGACATCAGCTCTCAATGAAAGCTTGTCTGCCATTGAATTAGGTGACTTACTCATGTTTTTAGGTCAATCAGACGAAGCGTTGCAAGCACTTGAAAAGGCTATGGTCATTCGTACCATCAAAGCTGGAGAAAAAATATTTAGTATTGAAGACGATGATGATGAACTGCTGTTAATTCGCAAAGGCTCCGTCAAAGTAACCTTACCGTTTAACAAGAAAGACAACTACCACCTGATTAACTGTGGACCGGGCGAATTTATCGGCGGCATGGGTTTTTTAGAAGGCGGTGGACATGCCACTGAAGCGCTCGCATTAACCGACATTGATGTTTACGCGCTATCTCGCAAACGTTTCAACGCATTGGCGAATCAGCATCCAATGCTGGCACTCGCTATTATTGAAAATGTTGCACTTAACTTATCCATCCGCTTACGTGTCACAATCAGTGAACTACAAGCGCTACGCGGCTAAGACAACACTGAATAACTTAAAAATGGGATTTTAGATCATGTTTGAATCAGCTGAGCTAGGCCACAAAATTGACAAAGCCACCTATGACGAAGAAGTGCCAGCGCTACGTGAGGCACTACTCGAAGCACAATTTAATCTAGCCAAAGCAGCAAACTTTCCGGTCATTATTCTGGTCGGTGGCATGGATGGCGCGGGTCGAGGCGAAACCGTCAATCTGCTGAACGAATGGATGGATCCGCGTTACATTCAAACCCACGGCATGGGCGAGCCTTCTGATGAGGAGCTCGAGCGCCCCATGATGTGGCGCTTCTGGCGCGCCCTGCCACCCAAAGGCAGAATTGGCGTATTTCTTGGTTCTTGGTACACATGGCCAATACTCAACCGTGTGTCTGGCATTACCTGCACCGCTGATCTCGACCAGAGCTTGGAGCGTGCCAAACGGTTGGAGAAAATGCTGCATGCTGAAGGTGCTGTCATTATTAAATTCTGGCTGCACCTATCCAAAGACAAACAGGAAAAACGCCTTAAATCCTTAGAGAAAAATCCTGCGACACGCTGGCGCGTGACTGAGCGTGACTGGAAGCACTTCAAGGCATATGACAAATTTCAATCTGTGCATGAAAGCGTTATCCGCCACACCAGCACTGCCGAAGCGCCTTGGATTATCGTCGAAGGCGAAGACCCGTGCTATCGCAGCCTGACTGTAGGCAAAACTGTTCTGGAAACACTACGTAACCGTTTAGAACAAACAAACACAGAAACTACCAAGGTAAACGCACCGCCACTATTACCGTCCATTGATAACATTCATATCCTGAAAACACTGGATCTAACTAAATCATTGGCAAAAAAACAGTTTAAAGAAGAGCTAGAGAAATATCAGGGCAAACTCAACTTTTTAACCAGGGATCCCAAGTTCAAGGATATGACCGTGGTCGTCGTATTCGAAGGCAATGATGCTGCAGGCAAAGGCGGAAGTATTCGCCGCATTACCGGCGCTTTGGACGCACGCTATTACCAAGTCATTCCAATTGCCGCACCGACAGAGGAGGAGCGTGCGCAGCCTTATCTGTGGCGGTTCTGGAGGCACATCCCTCGCAAAGGGCGTGTAACGATATTTGACCGCTCATGGTATGGTCGAGTGTTGGTCGAACGCGTTGAAGGCTACTGCGCAGAGAGTGACTGGATGCGTGCCTACAGCGAAATCAATGACTTTGAAGCACAGTTGGTACGACACAACATTATTGTGGTGAAGTTCTGGCTAACCATTAGTAAAGAAGAACAGCTACGTCGTTTTGAAGACCGCCAGAAAACTGGCTACAAAAGCTTCAAAATCACAGATGAAGACTGGCGTAATCGTGAAAAATGGGAGCAATACGAACAGGCTATTTGCGACATGGTAGACCGTACCAGTACTATCATATCGCCCTGGACGCTGGTTGAGGCTAACGACAAAAACTTTGCGCGTATCAAGATACTCAAAACGCTATGCAACCATATCGAAAAAACCTTGGAGTCATTGACACCAAGCAATACAAAGTCAGATGCCGAGGCAAAACAAAAGCGCTAAAACAACATTCAACTACATATCTTTTTTCATATACCACAACGTGGCTGAACCAAAGAGAATGTAGTTGAAAACAGCAATCGCTAAATAACAAAAAGCTACTTCTGAAATGATGTCGCTAATAGCTAAGCTCTTGACTATGGCATTCCCGATGCTCCCTACAAAAAATAATGTAGCGGCAATAGTTAATAGGTTTGCGAACTGTTTTAGTATGGTTTTCATTTGTATGCCTTAGCGTTGTGCCACTGATAGGTTTCAAGAAAATGCTACAGAAGTTAGCCTAAAGAAATCGGCCTACAAAAATTGGCTTAGTGCCATGGGGAATTTGGTGCCGGATGTCGGAATCGAACTGACGACCTTCGCATTACAAGTGCGCTGCTCTACCAACTGAGCTAATCCGGCGTTTGAATTGAGGCGCGTATTATACTGAAAGTTATTTCAATTTGTCATTAAATAACTCCGCATTTTTCGCACTATTTACATGCATAGATAGCTTTTTCTTGATAACGGCTGTGTTACAAAGAAAATAATCAACTTAGCCCCAATTATGTAGCCTAATTTACTTGGAAACCGCATCTGGCAAAGCTGCCACATCAACGCCATTACACTTAATCATTTTAGCCTTTGAACAAGTAAACTCTTCACTTGCTGCCAACACTTTCGCTTTGCTGAAATAAATATTTGATGCTGTAATCAACCCTAAGCCTTTTGCTGCAACACCCAAGTAATAGTATGACAAGTCAAAGGCATACCCTACCTTAATCACATTTTGCGCCAAGCCTCTCCAATCTTGCGTGTCATGCAACTTCTTAAAATCAGACTGGTTCATATAAAACTTCAAGCTACAGCTTTTACAACTTAACTCAAGCGTACCCTGCTTAAAAGACTCATACTCTTGCGAATAAAAAGCCATCGCCTGTGTTGGATCAATACTAGGTTCCGCCGCTAACGATGGGCCTTCCGTAACAACCCTAACATTTGATGAGGAAAAACCCGCGGAATCCTTAGCCGCTCGAACATACTGATAAGTTGGTTTGTAATTTACATACAGTGGCGCTCTGCCATCATAAATTTTCTTCATGGGCACTTGCAGTGCTTGCAACGACTCGATTCTATTAGGTGGTGAGGGATGCGTGCTAAAAAAGTCTCCTTTAGCCTTGTTACCAGTCGCATCCATCATTTTTTGCCATAATGTAATCGAAGCTTCTGGGTTATAGCCTGCTTGAGCTGCAAGCTCGATACCAAGCTTATCCGCCTCAGTTTCTGCCCCACGACTATTCGGCAGCGTGACAAATGCCGCACCAGCCAGAATAGCGGCATCATTTACCATACGTTGATTTTGATAGCCTTGGTATTGATTGTTATTGTTTCTATCCGAGGCTGCGGCGGCTACTGTCACAGCACCAACGGCAATCTTAGTTAATAGATCAACCGACATTTTTTCTGCGGTATGATTTGCTAACGCATGCGCTATTTCGTGCCCCATCACTTGAGCCAACTCATCATCAGTCGGACTAACTTTATCAAGAAGGCCTGTATACACAACCATTTTTCCACCAGCCATGCAAAAGGCATTCACATCATCAGCTTCAATGACATTCACCTGCCAATGCCACTTCTGGGAGTCTGGCCGGTATAGCACTGCGCGCTCAACCAAACGATTGGTAATCTTTTGCACTCGTTCATTGATAGCAACATCAGCACTGACTTTACTTTTTTTACCGTACGACTCAATCATTGAGTCATAGAGTTTTGAGCTTTTTGAAATTGCTGCGGATTCAGACACAAGCATCAACTGGCTTCGTCCAGTCATAGTGTTGGTTGCGCACCCTGAAATCAATGCAGTAAAAGATAACCAGATGATTAAAGGAAAATACTTCAAATTCATACAACCTTTCAGTGTTTTAATTTATTTTTCACAGTTGATATACGCGCAAACATCAAGTGAAGTCGCACGCAAGCTACAACACTACTTCAGCCTTTTAGCCACATTGAGCCAAATATTTAACAATAGCAGTACATACGAATATATTGTGATAAATATGGCTTAGGTTTACAGTTTATCTTATGAAACTACTCGTTATATTCGCCCACGGCAAAGAATCTGGCCCTTTGGGCAGTAAAATTAAATACTTGGCTGAAATAGCTGAACGGCATGGCGCCGAAGTCATGAGCCCGGACTACAGCGATCTAATGGATCCTGA
This sequence comes from Pseudomonadota bacterium, assembly GCA_040390265.1. Classification (GTDB taxonomy): domain Bacteria; phylum Pseudomonadota; class Gammaproteobacteria; order Burkholderiales; family Methylophilaceae; genus Methylotenera. Next base: position 16,011 of record JAZJYS010000061.1, read on the forward strand.
TGAGCGTGTGAAGCGCTTATTGGCGCTGCCGCTACCAAAGTATGATTTACTTATTCTTGCGGGATCGAGCATGGGGGGATATGTCTCCACCGTAGCGTCTAAGCAACTACGCCCAGCAGCGCTATTTCTTATGGCACCGGCATTTTATTTACCAGGATATGCTGAGCAAAATCCAGAATCATTCGCGGATTCAACTTGCGTTGTATTTGGCTGGAGAGACGATATCGTTCCACCTGAGCATGGAATTAAGTTCGCTCAAAAATTCCATACTCAGCTACATATGATTGATTCTGACCATAGGCTGAACGATGTTCTACCGTTTGTTGGGAATGTATTTGATACGTTTCTACAAGCCACGTTGAAAGATCATTAAAAACATCCAGCGTAACTCTACTAAAAAATAATCCAATATTATGAGTATTGAATAAACGGCTTAATGCATCTTTTCAACAGCATCTAAAATTGGTTTAATCCCAGGCAACGTGCCACTAGCCTGAATGTCAATCTGCCCCTGAGCATTTAACAATGTCACCGTATTAGAATGTGCAACATCCCCGTCTTTAAGCACCTTGTAACGGCCATTCAATGCGTTTGAAAGCGTACGCACCAATTCACTATTCCCTCTAAGCACCTTCCAATTCTGGTTAAGTCCTTTTTTTTCAGCAAAGGCTTTGAGTGACTTTGGGGTATCCGTATCCGGCGTCAAAGATACTAATACGAATCCAAATTGGTTTCTCAGCTTAACGGGGATTTGGCTCTCAACTCGCTTCATGCTTTCTACTATGATAGGACATGAATTAGAGCAACCCGTAAATATCAAGGCCATAAGCTGTGGCTTACCCGCTAAAGACTCTAACGGTATGGACTGATTACTTTCTGTTTGCCAAGTACCGCCGACCTGATAAACAGAGTCACTTGGCAACGCAGAACCAGCAAAAACTGAAGCACTGAAACTTAGCAACAAACCTATTATTAGAACTCTCATTCAGCACTCCTTCAATCGTTACCATCTATTGCACATCTAAACCCCAGGCTGCCCAGTGTAAATTTGGCATTGAGGCTCGAACGGAAGCCGTAGCGCATAAATGCAGCGTAATCAGTTGGGTTAACGGCTCCGGCACTACCTGAAGCACAGTAAAGGTCTTTATTTACGCTACTGTCATCCCGCGACTCGCCGCTAATTAAGCTCGAATTAAAATCCTCCGTCCACTCCCAGATTAATCCGTGCATATTATGTACACCCCAATAATTTGGCGCATCTTGACCAACATCAGTAGGTGTTTGTTTTGCCGCTTTAGCATACCAATCCAATATTTTTTGGTTGTAGCCTACTTCCCGACTGCCATCTTTTTGGGTTGAAGATGCCTGTGCCACATACTCCCATTCAGCAACAGTCGGTAAGCGTTTCTGCTGTGCCTGACAATAAGCCTGAGCCACATACCAAGAAACAAAAACAACGGGCTTATCTAAATCACTAGACTTTGGTTCATATTGATTTGAATCATTGCCCCAATGGCTTAAATAGCCTTTTTCTGCAAATAAACTGGGAATCGTATCACGCTGCCACTTTGGATTTTGTGATAAAAAATTGTGAAACTGTCGATTGGTAACAGGTTGCGTATCTAACAGAAAGGATGACACGCGAACTACAGGACTATCAGAACTCAGATACAGCGGACGATACTCACCCGCTGTTATCTTGGCCATACTACTGTCTTGCCCCCAAGTGCTGTTGACAACAAACACCATCAAGACAAAACAGTAGCGCCACATACAATCTTACCTGCTACCCATGATCGCTATTCATTGCGGTTGGTACAACTTTACGTTGCTTAGCAACTTGGGCTGGCGTTACTTGACCACCATTGTTTCCAAAGCTATTTAACACGTAAGTCAACACATTCGAGATTTGCTCATTATTAAGCGCAATAGCTGGCATGACGCTGTCAAAAGTTTTACCGTTGACTGTAATTGGGCCTGAACGACCATTTAATAGTATGCCAATCGCACGGTCGTGATCTGCATTCAAGAAGTCAGATTTAGCGAGTGGTGGGAATGCGTTAGGAATACCTTCACCATTGGCTTGATGACATGCTAAACAATTAGACTCAAATACGTTTTTACCTTGAGCAATCTGCTCATCTTTAGTCAAGGTTTTAGCTGCTGCAGTTGCTGGATTAGCAATAGATTGTGTTGCTGAACCTTCAGGTAAATATACCTTATCCGCCTGTTTACCAGAGTAGATGACTTTATCTTCAGGGCCAGTTACCTTGAGCATACCTAAAGCACCTTTATTGAAGGCGCGGAAAATTGAGTGATCGACAATAATAAATGTACCTGGTACATCTACCTTGAATTCAGTAATCGCGGCGCCGCCAGCAGGCACTAAAGTGGTTTGTACGTTATGATTTTCCAGCTTGCCGCCTTCAACATATACTTTATCAAATATTTCACCAATCACATGGAATGATGACACCATGTTGGGACCACCATTACCTACAAATAAACGTACGGTTTCACCTACTTTAGCAGTAATGGCTTTTTCACCATTCAGTGCACCTACAGAGCCATTAAATACAACATAATCAGGCTGCTCTTTAATAGCTTTTTCCATGTCAAACGGCTGTAAACCAGCCTCACCGTATTTCCCTTTGGTATAAAAATCACCTTGCATCACATAATATTCACGGTCTACTTTTGGCAAGCCCGCTTTAGGTTCAACCATAATTAAACCGTACATGCCGTTGCCGATGTGCATGCCAACTGGGGCAGTTGCACAATGGTACACATACAAACCGGGATTGAGCGCCTTAAAGCTAAATGTAGAGGTATGCCCAGGGGCAGTAAATGATGAGGCGGCACCACCGCCAGCGCCAGTGACTGCGTGCAAGTCAATGTTATGTGGCATTTTTGAATCAGGGCTGTTAGATAAGTTAAACTCAACTTCATCCCCCTCACGAATACGAATAAATTGTCCTGGCACTTGCCCGCCAAATGTCCAAAACATATAGTCGACACCATCCGCCATGCGCATGACTTTTTCTTGCGTCTCCATATTAACCACAACTTTTGCCGCATAATTGCGTGTGATTGCTGGAGGAACATTAGGAGCGTGCGTTAGTGTTGCTTGAATTACAGGCAACTTGCTTGCACTTACAGCATCCTTAGTAGCACTTGCCGATGCTGCTTTTTCATTAACTTGAGCACATGAAGCTAGCGCTAATATTGCACCAATCATGCTAACCAGTACCTTCACTTTGAAATGACCCATAATGATCCCCTTTAATAACGCGTTATGCGCTGAACTGAATGAAACTACAGATAAACCAACAACTCTTACAAGTTATTCGTAACTAGTTAACATTCTACTCAAGGTTTTTTTGAAAATATTTGACCGGGGTCAAGTTTCAAAAATAGATCGAATAGAGAAAATCCTAAACTTAAGCTCTCACTTGCGACGAATCAAACAACAACCTAAAAACTCCCATAACCAATTAATTTTATTGAAAAATATCAATTCAATAAAACAGCAATGGATTCTTAGCTAACTAATTTCTAATCAAATTAATCATGTTCGATAACTAAATATACTCAGAAGTCACACTTAAAAAAACCTCTGACTTACTTAAATATATACGGCTCAACGTATACAAACGCTCATGACAACACCATTAGTCGCCCTTGCTATTCTGCAACATTTCCAATCACACTTTACTTTGCTTTCAGCCAATGCAAAATATCACCGGAGATTTCTACCTTATCTCCATCAATTAACACACTGCACAAATAAGTTAATTCTTTATTCGCATACTCACCGGCATCGTTATCGAACAAATATTCAGACTTAATATCATACGCTAGAGCATTACCTCGATCCCTTTCAGAAAATCGCACAACTTCCATTTTGTCTAATGGCGTTCCACTCACGCCCATAATGCCACTATTGGCCCAAATATTACTCGCCTTTGAAGCACAGGACTCTTTAGCTTTCTGTATTGATGCCTTGCTAGCCTCTTTATCTTCGCACCCACTTAAAAGCAAAAACAACACACAAAATAATGTAACTTTTATCATAGAAATAACGCCCTAACCGTTTTGTTACTTATAAACCAAAATTCAAAATTCTACTACTAGAACTAAATCGTCTACTTCAACCGTAACTTAAAAACCCATGGCCATATTATTGGTAGCCTACATAACAAAAAGGACTTAGATTTTTCTAAGTCCTTTATTTTGAAGGCTCCTGTCAGTCGATAGTCAGCACCAACGGATTGTAAAATTTACAATATATTACACAACAGTAAAAACAACGATAAAACAGGCAAATGTCATCACCACAAGTCCAAATATAAATATCTTGTCAGCCCAATCTTCATACTTACTTTCCTCGAGCTCATTACGTATCGAAACGTAAGAAAATATAGCACTCATAATAAAAAGCAAACTATCTACGGCGAGTATTTCATCCGCCCAAGTATTTGAACTACTGGCCGATAGCTTCAGAATACTAATCACCGTCATACAAACACCAACCATTGTTGCCGATGTTGGAAGTATATGTTTTGAAATAGTATTATCAATACTCATGATATTTCAGTATCTTTCTCAGAAAAAAACAACAACTATCGGATTGCAAAAGAAAAAGGCCAACATTTCTGTTGGCCTTTTCAATACTGGTGGCCCCTCTGTGAGTCGAACACAGTACCAACGGATTATGAGTCCGCTGCTC
>JAZJYS010000062.1:0-2920 GCA_040390265.1 Pseudomonadota bacterium
TCCGCGAAGGCATGAAATCTGTTGCTGCCGGCATGAACCCAATGGATTTGAAACGCGGTATTGATAAAGCTGTTGCTGCTGCGATTGCAAACCTCAAAGAACAATCAAAACCATGTACAACCAGCAAAGAAATCGCTCAAGTAGGTTCTATTTCAGCTAACTCTGACGCTTCTATCGGCCAAATTATTGCTGACGCAATGGATAAAGTAGGCAAAGAAGGCGTGATTACTGTTGAAGACGGTTCAGGCTTGGAAAGCGAATTAGACGTAGTTGAAGGTATGCAGTTTGACCGTGGCTACTTGTCACCATACTTCATCAACAACCAAGAGCGTCAAATTGCGTTGTTAGACAATCCATTCGTGTTATTGCACGACAAAAAAATCTCAAACATCCGTGATTTGTTACCAACTTTAGAGCAAGTCGCTAAATCTGGTCGCCCATTATTGATTATCGCTGAAGACGTTGATGGCGAAGCATTGGCAACATTGGTTGTGAACAACATCCGCGGTATCTTGAAAACAACAGCTGTTAAAGCACCTGGTTTCGGTGACCGTCGTAAAGCCATGTTGGAAGACATCGCCATCTTGACTGGCGGTACAGTGATTGCTGAAGAAGTTGGCTTGAAACTTGAAAACGTAACGCTTGAGAACTTGGGTCAAGCTAAACGTATTGAAGTAGGTAAAGAAAACACAATCATCATTGATGGCGCTGGTGTTGAAGCAAATATCAAATCACGCATTACACAAATCAAAACTCAAATCGAAGAAGCTACTAGCGACTACGACCGTGAAAAATTGCAAGAACGCGTAGCTAAATTAGCTGGCGGCGTTGCAGTCATCAAGGTTGGCGCAACCACTGAAATCGAAATGAAAGAGAAAAAAGCCCGCGTTGAAGATGCATTACACGCAACACGTGCAGCGGTTGAAGAAGGTATTGTTGCTGGCGGCGGCGTGGCATTGATTCGTGCTCGTGATGCTATCGCTAAAGTAAAAGGCGACAACCATGACCAAGATGCAGGCGTGAAAATTGTATTGCGCGCTGTTGAAGAGCCATTGCGTCAAATCGTACAAAACGCTGGTGTAGAACCATCAGTAGTAGTGAACAACGTGGCTGCCGGTAAAGGCAACTACGGCTACAACGCTGCAAACGAAACCTACGGCGACATGGTAGAAATGGGCGTATTAGATCCAACTAAAGTAACGCGTTCTGCATTGCAAAATGCGGCTTCAGTAGCTGGTTTGATGCTGACTACTGACTGTATGGTTGCTGAATTACCTAAAGACGACGCTCCAGCAATGGGTGGTGATATGGGTGGTATGGGCGGCATGGGCGGCATGATGTAAATCTGACTTTCATTTCATCGGTGATGCGTTGTTGGTTTCACCGTTTGCGCCTAGTCGTACTAAAAGTACTGCCTTCGTTGCAAACGCCTCACCACCTAGCCTCACCATAGAATTGAAGTTGGAATGCAGAGTTAGTCCAACTGCAAGTTAAATAAAAAGCCTCGCACCAAGTTAAATTGGGCGAGGCTTTTTTACGTCTGCTTGGGTTAACATTTAAACAACTACACCTAGCATTAAAAATACTTAACATTCAAAAAATGTCATTAAACTGTCAAAAAACCACTATAAAGTATAAAAATTTTGCCGTGAATGATTAGAACAACAAAAAAATCATTGCATAATGAATACCATAAATGCAAAACAATCAGGGCTGCTATATAAAACCAAATATATAGCGCCACAAATCAGGGAATTAACAATAAAATGAAGCGCAACAATACTATTGCATTGATACTTTGTGGGCTATCCATTGCAACACAAAGCTATGCCACCAACGGTATCAATTTAATTGGTTACGGTGCAGAATCGACCCTGATGGGTGGTGCAGATACTGCTGTGGCACGCGACACTAGTGCTTTAAACACCAACCCAGCAGGCTTAGCGCAAATCAAAGGCAAGTTGTTTGATGGTTATGGTTCATTGCTACACACCACAGACTTGGCGCACAAAGACGCGCTCAATGACCATCATGCCAACAATCGTAACGTATTACTTGCAGGTGGTGGTTACGCACAACAATTGGAAAGCCTGCCCTGTACCGCTGGCATTGGATTTTTCACACAAGGTGGCGCAGGCGCAGTGTTTAAACACATCAATACGCCATTTGGTACCAATGACGAAATGAGCTCACTGTTTGGCATTGCGAAAGTAACGCCAGGCATTGGTTGCCAAGTGACAGACAATCTTTCAATAGGTGGTTCTGCAAGCTTGATTTATGCCAGTATTGAGCAAAAATTCTTTTACAACACCCCACCAGTTGGCAGTTTCGCCGGCTTTGAAAATAAAGGCGCAGATACTCTCCGCTTCGGTTTTAAACTAGGCGCGCAATATAAGTTAAACGATGAGTGGACGATGGGTGCAAGCTATACAGAAAAAACTGAATTACCGCTTACTGGCGGCACGGCTAAATTTAACTTTGGCGCTGCTGGCATTGCTCAATATAACAACCTCAGCATTAAAGGATTCGCACTACCGCGTGAAGTGGCGATTGGCACAGCCTTTAAGCCCAATCCAAACTTATTGCTTTCAGCCAAAATCAATTGGATTAACTGGGCAGATGCCATTAACGATGTAACGACTACATGGAGTGACACTTCAAATACCTCTGCACCTGCAGTAATGGTCGATGTCAGACCGCAAAATTGGCACAATCAAATAGTATATGCGCTAGGTGCTGCCTATACTTACGATGACAAAACCACTTTATATGCGGGCTACAACTATGGAAAAAATCCGGTGCCAAAGGACAATTCCAGTGCTTTGCTCGCCGCAATTTTAGAAGAGCACATTACGCTAGGTTTTGCCCGTAAGCTAGATGAAACATGGAAACTCACCAGTGGCATTGAGTTTTTATTGCC
>JAZJYS010000063.1:0-2825 GCA_040390265.1 Pseudomonadota bacterium
GATTACCTTAGCGTAGTCACCGTGCAAACCACGGCACTCTCCAACGAACGTGCAGCACTGACTGTACTGGGTCGGAGGTTGACTGCGAGTGTGGGGTTAATTAAAGCATTAGGTGGCGGGGTTATTAACTAGAACGTTAAGCCAAAGAATAAAAGCGCATTGTTAGAAAAAAATGCCAGCTTGTATTTTTCAGTAACGAATCTCTTTAATTTTGGGTTTTCAATAAAACATATATGGCTAACCACGCTCTTATCATTTCAAATCAGTCTATTGTCATCATAGGTGCTGGCTACAGTGGCACTCTAACTGCAGTAAATATTCTTCGAGAACATTCAAACAAATGCCTACAGATTGTTTTGATTGATAATCAAGCGCCTTTAGGAAGAGGCCTGGCGTATCGATGCTGGGATGACAATCTACTATTAAATGTTCCGGCTGGGAACATGAGTGCATTAGCGAATGAACCGGAACATTTTGTCGCATACTGTAAAGCTATTGACCCAGCATTTAATGGGGGATCTTTTGTTTCACGCCGTATTTATGGCGATTATCTGGAACAGACCCTAACTCAAGCGGAAAAAGATAGTAATTGCAACCTGCAAAAAATATCTGGAGAAGCCGTTGCCGTACGTAAAGTGCCGGACTCCAATACATTTGTAGTGAACATTACCGATGGTAAAGTCATAGAAGCCAATAAGGTCATCTTAGCGTTCGGACATTTTCCTCCAAAAAACCCGCAACCCGACTCAACACTTTTCACTTCAGATGCCTATATAAGTAACCCTTGGAATTTCACTGCACTTGACCGCATCACACATCATCATCCAGTATTAATACTCGGCACAGGACACACTGCCATTGACGCATTGTTTAGACTAACCAGCAGTAACGATAAAAGAAAAGTGATTCTATTATCGCGTAGGGGCTTACTACCTCAAGGTCATCGCTTCACCTCAAAGCCGCCAATGACAGGCAACTTTCCTGCATATTTAGAGAAAACTTCCAATACGGTACTAGCGCATATGCAGGCAATACGCAAAGAAGTAAAAGTAAGAGAAGCTGCTGGGGGTAACTGGCGTGATGTGATTAACGAGTTGCGCCCACATACCCCAGACATTTGGCATAAGCTGCCATTAACTGAACGACGGAAATTTCTCACACGTGTAGCAGCATTTTGGGATATCCATCGTCACCGTCTTGCTCCATCTGCAGACCAGAGACTAAAAAAGATGCTGGACTCTGGTCAGGTAAAAATTGTCACGGGTAAAGTTCTCCGCTATGAAAAGCAAACCGATAGCGTATTGGTAACCATTAGACAAAAACAAAATAACGCAAAAATAGCGTTATCGGTTGAAGCGGTAGTTAATTGCACTGGCCCAAATTACGACATCACAACACTAACGCAGCCATTACTGGTACAACTGCAAAATGAAGGCTATCTTAAACAAGACCCATTAAAAATCGGGCTAGAGTTAGATGACCAATACCAAGTAATCAACCAAGATGGGCAATCTGTTCAGCAACTCTTTTACGTAGGGCCTATGCTAAAAGCCAAATATTGGGAGGCGATTGCCGTTCCTGAGTTGCGTATCCATACTTATCAACTGGCAAGGAGACTCTTAGATAAAGCCTAATATGAAGTCTTGGAGCATATAAATATGTTTATTAAGTCTGAGTCATTAAAGTAAAAAAAGACCTGCCACTTGTTATGAATGGCAGGTCTTTTAGCTTTAGCGCTTTACTAACAATCGCTATATCAACGCATTACTTTTTCTTTTCCTCAGCAGTTCCTAGACCAAAACCACCATTATTTTCAGTACAAATCCGCTCATCATGTTCGAGAATTTGTTCTTTACCAGCATGCTTTGCCCATCTGGCTTCAAGATTCCAGCCATCAGACTCTTCAGCTTTCGTCCACTTGCTGGCAGGAATCGTCACGGTAAATGGACGCGTATAGACTGTTGGATCAGTAAATACAGCCTCATAGTTATAACGTGTTCCATCGTTAGCAAAAATGTATTTTTCCTGCACATGACCGTTTTCACTGATGAATTCACCGGAGCGGCCAAACAGTGCCTTACCGTTATGGTTAGTCACATCCACAACCAAGGTATTACCCTCCCAATGGCCGCGTGAGTCGCCATTCCAGAGTTTCACATTTTCAGCAAGATGCGGCTTCTTTTCATCCAGATGAATGATGCGGCTGCCATTGTCGAATACGAATAGCACGTAACCTGGATATTGTTGAATATCGTAACCGTGCCAATACAAAGATTTTGGCACGCCGCCTGGGGCGCATCTGGCGTTCGGCTCTACATGACCTTGATAGGTTGGATTATGAAAACCAATGCGGAACTCCTTCACCTTTTCTTCTGCCCATGGCTGAAATGGCACATGACCATCTACAGGGTCACTGACTCGGCTAGGCGCACGTTCATTACGCGGACCATAATCACGAGTCGCGCCGCCATTACGTGTCGGCTCACCAATCACACCACCTTGCGGGTCTTCAAAATTGCCATGATTTGCAATCGTATTAGACCATTGACCACTAATATCAGGTTGCCCATCGGCTAGCTTTGGGCCAGTCCACTTACCTGATGCAATCTTAGGAAATGACTTGTCACGCGGCCGGCGTGCGCGGTTAGGCTGTTGTGGTGTTGCCGCTTGTGCTTGCGTAGTTTGAGCAGCCTGCGCTTGCACTGGCTGCGCTTTTGCAGCCTCTTCCGCTGTAATCCCGATGGCTGGCGCTAAGGTTAGTGCTGCCACAACCAGACCAGACAAACCGAGTTTATGATGACTAAAATTATTTTTCATAACATCCT
>JAZJYS010000064.1:0-4034 GCA_040390265.1 Pseudomonadota bacterium
GTATTTACCGAATGTGTTACCAATCAAGAAATCAACTGGGTCAGTGAATAACAGTGAACGCATGTGCCATAAGTCTTTCTTCGGATACACTTTGCAGCCTTTACCGAATGGGCTGGCATCAAACAACTCTTGTACCTTAGCTGCCCATTTGTCATCGCCGTTGGTTGACAACACTGTCACTGGTTCAGCACCTAACTCAAGCAAGAATGCAGTCAGACCTAACATTAAGTCTGGGTCACCATACAAGGCAAACTTTTTGCCGTGAATGTGTGCGCTAGAGTCAGCAATCGCATCTACTAAACGACCACGTTCTTTGGTCAATGAATCAGGAATGTCTTTACCAGTAATGCGTGATAATTCCATTAATAATTTATCTGTACCCGCTACACCAACCGGGTGATGCAGACGTACTACTTCTTGACCGTGCTCTTCAATCATTTTCACAGTTTTTTCTGTGCTGATGGTTTGCATCGCAATCGTTGCTTTAGCGTGCACTGCATTCGCTGTATCTACTAATGAAGTGCCGCCGTCATACATACGGAACTCACCGTCAGTTGGGGTATCCCATGCATCTGAAGGGTCGCATAACATGGTGAAATCGATATCGAACTCTTTGAAAATTCGACTGATTTCACGGTTGTTACCAACGACGTAGCCATCAAAACCACCAATGAAGTTGATGCTTTCATTTGGTTTGCGTTCCAGTTTAGGTGCTGTACCTGCTTTACCATCCCAGAAATGAGTCAACACGCCGTGTAGTGCATTGTCGTAGCCAGTGATATGGCTGCCGACGAAGGCCGGTGTGTGTGCAAACGGCGCATCAAATTCAGCAGGAATAGAACCTTTTTCTTTTGATGTTTTGATGTAGGCGTTGATGTCGTCACCGATAACTTCAGCCATACAAGTCGTTGAAACTGCAATCATTTTTGGCTTGTATAAGCTGTAAGCATTTGCAAGGCCATCAATCATGTTGTTCAAACCACCGAACACAGCTGCGTCTTCAGTCATAGAAGAGGATACGCAAGAGGTTGGCTCTTTAAAGTGACGGCTAAAGTGTGAGCGATAGTAGGCTACACAACCTTGTGAACCGTGCACGAATGGTAATGTGCCTTCAAAACCGTTCGCTGCGAATACCGCACCTAATGGTTGGCAAGCTTTAGCTGGGTTAACTGTTAAGGCTTCGCGGGCAAAGTTCTTTTCGCGATAGTCTTCAGATTTGGTCCACTCAATGGTGTGTTGCAAAGCTTCATCTGGTACTGCATATTCAAATTCAGCTTTCTTTTTCGCGAACATTTCTTTGTATTCAGGTTCACGGAACAGTTTGAAGTGGTCTAATACTTTTTCAGCACTCTGGCTCATTTTATTTCTCCTTTAAGCTGGGGTTAACCAAATAGATGGTTAAGCTACTTTTTTCCATGGGGTTTTAGTTAAAGCCCATACTGGGTTGTTAATTGCCATATCCATGTCGCGAGCGAAGATGGCGAAGCCGTCGTAGCCGTGATATGGGCCTGAGTAATCCCAGCTGTGCATTTGGCGGAAAGGAACGCCCATTTTCTGGAACACGTATTTCTCTTTAACGCCTGAACCCACTAGATCTGGCTGCACTGCTTCAACAAATTTTTCAAACTCGTAGCCTGTCACATCGTCGTAGATCAATGTGCCGTCTTTAACGTAGTGTGTGGTACGTTGATAGTCATCGTTATGACCAAACTCGTAACCAGTACCGACTACTTCCATGCCTAAATCTTCATAAGCACCAATCACGTGACGTGGACGTAAGCCACCAACAAACAACATGACTCTTTTGCCTTGTAGACGTGGTTTGTATTTAGCAATCACGGCATCAGTTAACGCTTTGTATTTAGCGATCACTGCTTCAGTTTTTTCTTTGATTGAATCGTCAAAGAAGCTGGCAATCTTGCGCAATGACTCTTCAATTTTTGAAGGGCCGAAGAAGTTGTATTCAACCCAAGGTATACCGTACTTTTCTTCCATGTGACGGCTGATGTAGTTCATTGAACGGTAGCAGTGCAGGATGTTCAGTTTAGCTTTAGGTGAGTTTTCTAACTCTGCAATAGAGCCATCGCCAGACCATTGTGCAATCACGCGCAAGCCCATTTCTTCGAGCAAGATACGTGAAGACCATGCATCGCCACCAATGTTGTAGTCGCCGATAATCGCAACGTCATAAGGGGTGCCTGTGAATTCATTTTTACTTGGATCAGTCTTGTCGAAAATGAAGTCACGGATCGCATCGTTAGCAATGTGGTGACCTAAAGATTGTGATACGCCACGGAAGCCTTCGCAACGTACTGGCACAATGGTTTTGCCATCATATTCTTTAGATTTTTTCTTGGAGACCGCTTCAATGTCATCACCAATCAAACCAATCGGGCATTCAGATTGCACTGAAATACCTTTGTTGAGTGGGAATAACACTTGAATCTCATCCATGATTTTTTCAAGTTTTTTGTCGCCACCGAAAACGATGTCTTTTTCTTGGAAGTCAGACGTAAACTGCATGGTGCCGAATGAATCAATGCCGGTGGTACCAATATAGTAGTTACGACGTGAAGCCCATGAGTATTGGCCGCAGCCAACAGGACCGTGGCTGATATGGATCATGTCTTTAATCGGACCCCATACCACGCCTTTAGAACCAGCGTAAGCGCAGCCGCGAATGGTCATTACACCTGGTAATGACTTAATGTTTGATTTAACGTCGCAATCAGATTTACCTTCTTCATGCACAGTCAAATGTTTTGCACGTCGTTTGGCAGATTTCTCAGGGTAGGCTTTTAGAACCTCCTCAATTAATTCTGCGCCTTTGACGCCTAAATCAACGGTATAACTCATTTCTTTCTCCTAATCTCAAATGAAGTTGTTTCAAAAATTGCTTGCGCTTTAAGTACCATCTTTAAGTCTGGCTGACTCTCAGCCCCCTCAATTTTTGAAACAACTTCCCAAAGGGGCCAGCGAGGAGCTTATGGTTTACAAGAAATCCATAAGCCCCAGCTAGATTGACTACTTAAGCTACAGCTTTACCGATTAAAGATTCGTCTTCTTTCTTCATAATGCCGAAGTCCATCAATAAGTCTTCCAACTGATCCATCGTGATTGGAGTTGGGATAGTGCCATTGCCTGCGTTTGCGTGAATCTTTTTAGCTAATTGGCGATACTCTTCAGCTTGTTTTGATTCTGGTGCGTATTCCAACACTGTCATACGACGCAATTCAGCGTGTTGCACGATGTTGTCGCGTGGTACAAAGTGAATCAATTTAGTCCCTAACATGCCAGCCAAAGCTTCAGCTAATTCAAGTTCTTTATCTGTTTGACGTTCGTTACATACCAAGCCGCCTAAACGTACGCCGCCTGAGTTTGCATATTTAAGAACACCTTTAGAAATGTTGTTGGCTGCGTACATCGCCATCATTTCGCCAGACATCACAATGTAAATTTCTTGTGCTTTGTTTTCACGAATCGGCATTGCGAAACCACCGCAAACCACGTCACCCAACACGTCGTAAGAAACGTAGTCAGCACCGTCGTAAGCACCGTTTTCTTCGAGGAAGTTGATTGATGTAATCACACCGCGACCTGCGCAACCAACACCAGGTTCTGGACCGCCAGATTCAACGCAACGGATGTCGCGATAACCAACCTTCATCACATCTTCAAGTTCCAAGTCCTCCACGCTACCAGCTTCAGCAGCCAATGAAAGTACAGTGTCTTGTGCTTTCGCGTGCAAGATCAGACGTGTTGAGTCAGCTTTAGGATCGCAGCCAACGATGAGGATCTTTTGACCCATTTCAGCCAGAGCGGCTAATGTATTTTGTGATGTCGTTGATTTACCGATACCACCTTTGCCGTAGAAGGCAATTTGACGTAATGCAGCCATTTCAGTACTCCTTAAAAAAATTAAAAGTTCGTTTAAGACCGTTTGCTGCCGGGCCTCCGATTCCGAGTCGCTATCTATCACTCTTATTATCTGGCGCCGGATGGTTTGTCGGTCATGCAAAGTGAATAGAGCAAAG
>JAZJYS010000064.1:4134-7183 GCA_040390265.1 Pseudomonadota bacterium
GGTCATGCAAAGTGAATAGAGCAAAGGGCGTGCCAACGCATTTTTATTTTTATAACTTATTGAATTTTAAGTAATTATTTTAATAATTATGTAATTTTTTGGCTTTGTACGGTCGTGTCGCAAACCCGACAAAGGGGTGGATATGGTGTTGTATTGAACAAAATGACAATGCTTATATATCTATAAGGCAGTACAGGACTTAGAAGGATTAATTTTTTATAACTTATTGATTATATTTAATTTAATTTAATTGTTCGGCTTTGTTTTGTCTCTTGGTACAACCTTTGCTTAGTGCTTAGCTATCAATGCGGTGCGCGCCATCAATAATTGCAAGGTCATACGCGCACCGTCAATAGAACAAGTGAAGAAGGTTAAAGGAGGCTGTATGAAATTAGCGATGATAGGTTTAGGCAAAATGGGCGGCAACATGGCAACCCGATTGCTCCGTAATAATATTGAAGTGGTTGGGTTTGATTTTAATGCTGACACGGTTAGTACACTCGCTAATAAAGAAGGCTTGATTCCGGCGACTTCAGTAAAAGAGGCGGTAAGTAAGTTAGATGGTCAAAAAATCGTTTGGATAATGTTGCCATCCGGTGACATTACCGAAAATCAAATCAAAGACTTGATTCCGATGCTCAGTAAAGGCGACATCATTATTGATGGCGGCAACTCTAACTATAAGGATAGTCAGCGCCGCGGTGCGATGCTAGCTGAACATGGCATCGGCTTTATGGATTCCGGTACGTCTGGTGGCGTATGGGGTTTGGATAATGGCTACTGCTTGATGGTTGGTTCAACTAAAGAAGTGGCTGATGTGGTAATGCCTATATTAAAAGCATTGGCACCAGCAGACGATAGAGGCTGGGCGCATGTAGGGCCTGTTGGCTCTGGTCACTTTACTAAAATGATACATAACGGTATTGAATACGGCATGATGCAGGCGATGGCTGAAGGCTTAGACCTGATCAAAGGCAAGGAAGAGTTCAACCTTGACTTGGCAGAAATCACCGAATTGTGGCGCCATGGTTCAGTCGTGCGCAGTTGGTTGCTCGACTTGACAGCGGATGCGTTGAAAGGCGACCAGCAACTTCAAGACATCGCTCCTTATGTAGCAGATTCAGGAGAAGGGCGCTGGACTGTCATGGAGTCTGTAGAACAAGGGGTCGCTGCACCCGTGCTGACATTAGCATTGCAAGCGCGTTTCAGAAGCCAGGATGCTACTGGCTACAGTTACAAATTACTCTCAATGATGCGTAATGGTTTTGGCGGTCACGCCGTCTTGAAGTCTTAATTTTGGCTACCTAAATTTTGGACATTTGAATGAACGCCGATAACCCTAATCCCTACGCAGCACTCAAACCTGTGACTCAGATAATGAGTAATCCGCACTTTGAATCTATAGGTGGCGAAACGCAGATTATCAAGTTGGTGGACAGGTTTTATCACTATATGGATACGCTGCCAGAAGCGAGTCAGATTCGTGCTATGCATGAGCCTGACCTTAGCCATACCAAACAAGTGCTGGTTAAGTTTCTGGTGGAGTGGTTGGGTGGCCAAAAAGTCTATTCGGCAGAGCGTGGGCACCCACGTTTGCGCCAAAAACATCTGCATTTTTCCATCGGCGAGGCTGAGCGCGACACTTGGATGTTGTGCATGCAACGCGCAATGGAAGATGTAGTTACCGATGCGACGCTGCGACAACAACTTCAGCAAGCATTTTTTAAAACCGCAGATTTTATACGCAACGATACAAGGAGTACTAACACATGACCACGATAGATCAAACCGCATTTGCCAGACTAGATGCTGAAAAACGCCTGACAAACCCAGTATTAAAAGAAGCGACTAAAGTACCTGGCCGCTTTGGCTTTCGCGGTGAAATCGCGATTAAATTTGCAGAACAATTAGCGGATGAGGCACGTCCACCAGAAGTGTCATCTGCGCAAGTGATGGCGATTGCTAATGCCGGTGAAAAAGGTATTCCATTCTTTACCAGCTATTTATTGTCTTTTGGCTACCTCAATATGCTGGTGGATGCACTGGGTGATACCTTGCAGCCAGACGGCAAGTATTTCATTTTTTGCAACAACATCGACTTGTTGAAAAAGTATCAGGTACATATGGGCGGCGCGACATTCTTTATTCTGCCGTTAGATGAAGCGACTGTTTACAACGAGTTGCTAGAGTTATTGCGCTTGGAAAAAGGCGACCTCAAAAAACTTGATACCGCAGCTAAGTTAGATGTGATTGCAGATAAAGCCTTGAAATTTACGGCTAATTATCCAGTGATTACTTATGAAGAAGGTCTTGCATTGATGGGCCCGGTACGTAATCCAAACGAAAACCGTCCGGTTTAAATGTGATGGCAAGCTGCCTGTTTGATACGGGCAGCTTGTCAATCTGGATATGCAATGTCCGAAACGCAGCAGCACAACAATCCACAAAATTGGTACTCAACAAATCTGGTTGGTATACCGTCATGGCTGCTTGCTTCCACAGAATTCAACGATCATCCACAACCGCTTAGAATCGCTGGCGTGCGCGAAACGCAGCGCGGCTTGTTTCATCTACTGGAAGAGGCAAGCGACCTCGCCGATTCTGCCGAAAAGTTTCGGCGTTATATGGACATAGTGTTTCAGTTGAACGCGAGTGATTACGAAATTAAGCATGCTGAAGTGCGCCGCTTTCGGCCGAGTTACCTGAAGTTGATGGAGGGCTGGGGCTTTGATTCAAATAGTCCGCAAGGGGCTGTTCTAAAAGGCTGGGTAGAAAGTCGCTTTGGCATCGCGCCAACATTCCACAAATCGCCGCTGCACAAGTATCCATCGCATGTTTGGATGGATTATATGGAACAAAAATTCTCCAGCCGTTTTCACAATAACAGCATTCATATGCAGCTGGATTTACTGTACGAATACTGCCAATTTGTCGTGCAGCGTTTCGGTATTCCAGCGCGTGATTGGGTGACCTTATGGCGTGGTGTGAATGGCTATGATGAGCCCACCATGTCCGAAAGTAGGATTGAAAAGGGCGAATGTCTGGTGCA
>JAZJYS010000065.1:0-6701 GCA_040390265.1 Pseudomonadota bacterium
GAATATTAAGTGCTGCAGCTAGTTTAAGACCTAGGTAATGCGCGACAAATGGCGTGTGTACATGAATAAGGTCATATTTCTCTTGAGCAAGTTCAGGCAATAGCTTCATAGCCTCACCATACTTCATTAATTTATCTTCAGGATCAAAATAGATACTGCGCGCTGGAATGCGCTTGATCCAAGCCTCATCGTCAGTTGCAACGTCATATTCTGGCGCGATTAAATGCACTACATGTCCCAACCCCTGCATCTGGGTAATGAATGTTTTAATCGAGGTCGATACACCATTGATTCTTGGAAAGTAAACATCTGATATATATAGAATTTTCATAAGTATTTCAATCGCCTTATACAATTTAATGCAATCAATTAGCCAGATTTAACATTAGCGATTAAATATGACAACTTAATGAATATGACAATAATTAAGAGCGTATTAAAAACTCTGAATATGCTTTGCGTACATTCAAAATCGCAACGCAAGTCCTTCATAAATACATCATGCAATTGCCTTAAATCCTTCATGCTTGCGTGGCAAATTACACAGCATGCAAGTACCAACACTCATCAAAAGATACTACTGGTGGCTGCCTTTCTGCCTGTATTCAGTAGACGCTAATGCATGGGGATTATTTACCCATCTTTACTTTGCACAATCACTGTTATGGGCCATGCCCTTACTTGACCCTAGGCTACAAAACATCATTAAGCGACTGCCTGATCTGGTAATGGCTGGCGCATGCCTACCAGACCTAGCAGTTGTCAGTCATCGCTTTAGGCACACACACCTATGGGAAAATGCGTATCAACTCATGCTAGCTGCACAATCGGATGAAGAAACAGCTATTGCTATTGGTTATGTCAGCCATTTGTATGTAGATGTCATTGCACACAACCATTTTGTACCTGCACATGAAGCAATGTGGCATAAGAATGAAATGCTCACGCATGTGATATCGGAGTGGGCAATGGATGCGCATTTAGCGCCGCTACTCGATACGTCCCCACGCATTTTGCTAAATCAACATCAAGCCATCATTTCACGATTTATTTCTACTAAATTTCGTTGTCCTGAACGCATTACCACAATGGCTTTGAAGCGACTCGCATTTTGGGATGGGGTTTTACGTTGTGTGAGACTACCAAATTTAATCTATGGCATCGTGCGCAGGCTAGACCAACGCACCTTAAATCACTTTGTATATTACGTCGCTAAAACACAAGTTGCCATCGCAGAAATAGGCACAGTGCTCAATGGCAATAAGCCAATCCTAGAGCCGGAACTCAAGAATCTAAGCATACATCAACTGGATATTTGGCGGGAACAATGCCTAAATCATCTGCACCAGCTACACCCAAAACCAGTTAAATACTTTGCTGATGACATGGCTGTATTGAAAGACTTTAATTAGCCAGCATTGTTTGAGTTAAGTTAGTATGAGTTAGAACAGAGAGACCATCAGAAAAGAAAGGCCTGCAATCAAAGCGCCAATGCCAGCACCGGCTAGAACATCGCTAGGATAATGCAAACCTAATACTACGCGAGATAAACCTATCATCACCGTAAACGGTAACACTATCATCGCAAGCTGCGGATAATAGCTCAATGCTACCAGACTAAATATCACTGCATGCAAAGTATGGCCTGATGGAAAACTGAATTTATCCAGCGGCTTACCCGTCAACCATACGTCTTGGTGTACTTCATAAGGCCGTGGTCGCAACGTTTTATCTTTTAACCACTTATAAACCAATGTACCTATCAACCCAGCAATAGCCATGTGCAGTACTGGTGTAGCGCCTTGTACGCCGTTAATGATTAAAATACCAATCATCAAGCTATACCATAATGCACCATCACCTAGCCGACTGACCACTCTAAAACAATCACGCACTAACCAGTATTGGCTGGTATGGCTAACTAAAACACAGACATTACTATCTAAACGATACATGCGATTTAAATATAAACGCATTCTGTATGACATATTGGCCTCCTGTTTCACTTCATCTTTAAATTGATTGAAGCTCAGAATGTCATTGCAATATGAACAGTTGATGAATGAAACATGAAAGTTTATTGACCATAGATAAAAATAATGACCTAATCACGCTACATTAAAATACTGCAGCTAAAACGCACTCATGACTGAGAATAATATAAACATACCTGCTGAAAAGTCTGACCTGCACCCACGCAACAAGCATCGAAGCCGCTATGATTTCGACCAGCTCATTCAAGCTAGCCCAGAGCTGGCTCGCTTCGTAAAGTTAAACGCCTATCAAGATGCCTCTATCGATTTTTCTAATGCTGAAGCCGTCAAAGCACTTAACCGTGCTTTGCTAAAAAAGTTTTATGCGATTGAGCATTGGGATATTCCAGCGCAATATCTTTGCCCACCGATTCCAGGACGTGCAGATTACTTACACTATATTGCCGACTTACTTGGTGACAGTAATAAAGGCATTATTCCATGTGGTACGAGCATTCAAGCACTGGATATAGGTGTCGGTGCGAATGCAATTTACCCAATTATCGGGCAACGTGAGTATGGCTGGCGCTTCGTGGGCGTAGATATTGAGCCTGCGGCCATCGCCAGTGCACAACGTAATCTTGGGGCTAATTCAGGTTTATTGGACACCATTGAACTACGTTTACAAACATCCCCATTAGCCATATTCTCAAACATCATCAAACAAGATGAGCATTTTGATATCACGCTATGTAACCCACCATTTCATGCTTCGTTAGAAGATGCCAATGCAGGCTCACGTCGCAAATGGCAGAACTTGAACAAAGAAACATCTGCTAAGAATAAAACAAGAAATACAGCACCGGCCCTCAACTTCGGCGGGCAGGCTGCGGAGCTTTACTGTGCTGGTGGCGAAGAGGCCTTTGCTGACCGCATGATTAGTGAAAGTAAGCAGTTTAGTGGCCAATGCTTGTGGTTCACAACGTTAATATCAAAAGCAGCCAACCTGCCGAGTATTTATCGCGCACTCAAAAAAGTTGGTGCACTGGAAGTAAAAACCATAGCCATGACACAAGGGCAAAAGAAAAGTCGCATTGTTGCCTGGACATTTCTTAACAGCAAGCAACACTCAGCATGGCGCTCACATTACTGGCAAGCTACAGACTAATATTGAATTAGCTAGTTGCGTGCGTCACTACGTCAGCAATACTCTGTGCCAAGGTTTGCACTTGTAGCTGATTTTCACCTTCAACCATCACTCGAATCTTAGGTTCAGTACCGGAAGCCCTGAGCAAGACGCGTCCAGAATCAGCCAACGCATTTTCTGCAGCTTTAACGGCCGCTTGAATTTCCACATGCTGAGTTAGGTCAATTTTCTTGGCCGTTGTTACATTGATTAAAACCTGTGGGTAAAGCGTTAAATCACCACGCAGTTGGCCTAAGGTTTTCTTACTCAAAATAACCGCCTGCAATACTTGTAAGGCAGCAATAATGCCATCGCCACTACTGTGCTTATCCAAGGTAAGAATATGGCCTGAATTCTCACCACCTAATTGCCAACCCTCTTGATTCAACAACTCCAGCACATAACGATCACCCACTTTTGCACGTGCAAAAGGAATATGCATTGCGGAAAGCTTATGTTCTAACGCAAGGTTAGTCATCAGCGTACCGGCAACGCCACCCTGCAATAAGCCACTTTGCTGACGTGCAGCCGCTATGATGTAAAGCAGTTGGTCACCATCAAGCAAATTCCCATCAGCATCCACCATCATTACGCGGTCACCGTCACCATCAAAGGCAATACCTAAGTCGGCCTGATGTGCCACAACAGCTTTCTGTAATGCCTGCGGATGTGTTGAACCCACCTCATGATTGATATTGATGCCATCTGGCTGGTTACCAATCACTATAATTTCAGCGCCAAGTTCATGAAACACGGGTGGCGCCACATGGTAAGTTGCACCGTGTGCGCAATCGAGAACGATTTTAAGCCCTCGTAGATCCAGCGTATTTGGAAATGTGCTTTTACAAAACTCAACATAACGACCCGCAGCATCTTTAATGCGTCTAACTTTACCCAAACTAGCAGACTCCATCACTTGCATCGGCTTATCAAGCTCTCCTTCAATCGCATGTTCAATATCGTCTGGCAACTTAGTGCCGAGGCTGGAAAAAAACTTAATGCCATTGTCATAAAATGGATTATGCGAGGCTGAAATCACGATGCCAGCCTGAGCACGCAAAGCACGCGTCAAATATGCCACCGCCGGTGTTGGCATTGGACCTGTCATCAGTACATCTACGCCGGCAGCAGACAACCCAGCTTCAAGAGCAGACTCCAGCATATAACCAGAAATACGTGTGTCTTTGCCAATCAATACCGCAGGATGTGCGCCCTTAGCGAGATTACTTTCGATGCTAGTAAGCACACGACCCGCGGCATAACCCAAGCGCATGACAAAGTCAGGTGTAATGGGCGCATCACCAACTTTTCCACGTATACCATCCGTACCGAAATATTTTTTTGACATGAAAGTTCCTAAATTGAAGCGTATTTTTCTAGTTACAAATGATGGTTAATGCGCTGGCATGACGGCAGCGACAACTTTCAGCGCATCTACAGTAGCCTTCACATCATGCACACGCACTATTTTCGCGCCTTTGATAACCGAGATGACCGAGGCCGCCAAGCCAGCATGCAAGCGCTGCTGCTCATCGCCACCCACAAGCTTCCCAAGCACAGCCTTACGAGAAAGCCCGACTAATAAAGGCTGACCAAGCGCCACCAATCGATCTAAATGCTGAATAAGCGTAATGTTGTGAGCGGTAGTCTTACCAAAGCCAAACCCTGGGTCTAGCAAAATACGCTCTTGACTAATCCCTTGTGCCAATGCCGCCTCTAATCGTGACATTAGAAAATTGCTTACCTCTTCCACCACATCCGTATAGTGCGGATCTAACTGCATCGTTTGCGGCGTTCCCTGCATATGCATCAAACATACGCCGGCATTGCTATTTGCAACAATTTCCAACGCCCCCTCCCCTTGTAAGGCGCTTATATCATTCACAATATCTGCGCCAGCGGCGATAGCAGCACGCATCACTTCAGGCTTATATGTATCAATGGAAAGTGGTACTGATGAGATTTTACTTAAAGCCTCAATGACTGGAATTACCCGAGCCAACTCGTCTTCCAAACTAACAGGAATTGCGCCAGGACGTGTCGACTCACCGCCAATATCCAATATATCTGCGCCATCCTCAATTAACTTTAAGGCATGTTGAACTGCACGCTCAGTATCATGAAACTTACCTCCATCCGAAAAGGAATCAGGCGTGACATTGACGATACCCATGACGTGAGGGCGATTTAGATTTAACTGATATTTGCCACAAAGAAACTGGCTATTGAATTGATCTTGAAGTTGCATGCGCTATTATACTTAAGAAAATGGCTTGATAAAAATAGGCTAGCTACAAATCGTGCCAACAAAAAAAGGGCTAGAATTCTAGCCCTTTTAATTCAAATTAACGTGTATTACAAAAATACGAGCACTTAGCTTTTAGCTGCCGGTTGCGGTGCTGGTGTAGCACTTGTACCTGACGACCCTGTATCACGCGGTGGATTGGCCTTAGCTTGCGTAGGCTTTGGTGGGCGCACCGGAATACCAGCCATAATGTCATTGATTTGATCTGCGTCTATGGTTTCATATTCCATTAAAGCTGCTGTCATTGCCTCAACTTTTGCACTGTTTTCTTCCAACAACTTGCGGGCAATACCGTATTGCTCATCTAGAATACGACGAATTTCTGCGTCTACTTTCTGCTGTGTTGCCTCAGAGACCGTCTTAGAGCTCATATTGCCAAAAAATGAATCTTGCTCACTACCTGCATAAACCATCGTGCCCAGTGCATCAGACATGCCGTAACGCGTTACCATGTCACGCGCCAACTTGGTAGCGCGCTCAAAGTCATTTGATGCACCTGTAGACATTTGATGCATGAAAATCTCTTCGGCAATACGTCCACCAAATAAGATCGAAATCTCTTCCAGCATTTTGTCTTTATAGTTACTGATGCGGTCAAATTCTGGCAACTGCCATGTCAGACCCAACGCCCACCCGCGCGGCATAATAGTCACTTTATGCACTGGATCAGCCTTAGGCAACAATTTAGCGACCACAGCATGACCTGATTCATGATAAGCCGTATTACGACGCTCTTCTTCACGCATTACCATAGACTTGCGCTCTGGTCCCATGAAGATTTTATCTTTTGCATCTTCAAAATCTTGCATATCCACAGTGCGCTTGTTACGGCGTGCCGCGAACAAGGCTGCTTCATTCACCAAGTTAGCCAAGTCTGCACCTGAAAAACCAGGTGTACCGCGTGCCAAAATATCAGCCTTCACATCTGCATCAATCGGCACTTTACGCATATGTACCATCAGAATCTGCTCACGGCCTTTAATGTCTGGTAATGACACCATCACTTGGCGGTCAAAACGACCTGGACGTAACAAGGCTTTATCCAGTACGTCAGCTCTATTGGTTGCAGCAATAACGATTACACCTGTGTTACCTTCAAAACCATCCATCTCAACCAGCAGCTGGTTAAGTGTTTGCTCGCGCTCATCGTTCCCGCCACCAGTACCGCCTCCACGACTACGGCCGACCGCATCAATTTCATCAATAAAGATGATGCATGGCGAGCTTTTCTTTGCCT
>JAZJYS010000065.1:6801-13040 GCA_040390265.1 Pseudomonadota bacterium
CCGACCGCATCAATTTCATCAATAAAGATGATGCATGGCGAGCTTTTCTTTGCCTGCTCAAACATGTCACGTACGCGAGATGCACCAACACCCACAAACATTTCAACAAAGTCAGAACCTGAGATTGAGAAAAACGGCACTTTAGCTTCACCGGCAATCGCGCGCGCCAATAAAGTTTTACCTGTACCTGGAGGACCAACCATCAATACGCCATGAGGAATTTTTCCACCTAGTTTTTGGAATTTGGTTGGGTCACGCAGGAACTCAACTAACTCGAACACTTCTTCTTTCGCTTCATCACAACCCGCAACGTCAGCAAATGTAGTCTGATTTGCGCTTTCGTCTAATTGACGCGCTTTACTTTTACCAAAAGAGAATGGGCCGCCGCCTTTGCCACCACCTTGCATTTGGCGCATGAAAAACACCCATACACCAATCAGCAAAATCATTGGGAACCAAGAAACGAAGATACTCATTAGAAGAGATTGCTCTTCTTCAGGTTTAGCCTCTACGATGACATTATTTTTCAGCAAGTCAGAGACTAACCAAGGGTCTGTTGGTGCAAAGGAATTGAATTTTTTACCATCGCGAGTTGTGCCATGCAAAACACGACCGTCAATCTGCACTTTAGCGATACGACCATCTTTTACTTCTTGGATAAACTGTGAATACACAATTTGGTTGTCGGCGCTATTTTTAACGCCAGACAAATTGAAAATAGCCATTAACACCATGGCAACCGCCACCCAAATGGCAATATTCTTGAATATATTGTTCAAAACCTTGTTCCTTTTTTAAAGGGGAAAATCTGATTTAGCCTAGGTCACTCATAGCAATCTCATATTGAGATTAAGAGACTAATGGTACTTTTGATACTTTATGCTAACGGTTTAATTTTAATCTTAAAACTAGTCATTGGGTAAGCTTCTTAGCACTTAAGCTTTCCTGCCTAATCCCAATAAATAGACTTCGCTACTTCTACCGCGTGAGGCTTTTGGTTTTCTGGTCACTACTTTATCAAACATTTGACGCATATTTTTTACAATTTCATCAAACCCTGCGCCAATAAAAACTTTGACTAAAAAGTTACCATTAGGTTTCAACCATGTCTGACTAAAATCCAAGGCTAACTCTGTTAAATAGGCTGCACCAGCTTGGTCTACGTCGGCTATACCTGACATATTGGGTGCCATATCGGCAATTACAAGGTCTACTTGCTTATTATTTAACGTAGCTTCCAATAATTTCAATACTGCTTCTTCTCGGAAATCGCCCTGTATAAACTCTACGCCACCGATAGGTTGCATTTCCAGCAAGTCCAGCGCAATAACCCTACCTTGCCCCTTTAAACGCTGCACAACCACTTGCGACCAGCTACCTGGTGTCGCGCCTAAATCGACAATTGTCATACCGGGCTTAATAAGCTTATCTTTATCATCAATTTCTGTGAGTTTGTAGGCGGCACGCGCTCTGTAGCCTTCTTTTTGCGCACGTTTAACAAACTCATCATTGACATGTTCATGCATCCAAGCTTTGCTGGAAGGTTTTAGTTTCATCTGTTAAACTGCTCGCCTATATAAATCAATAAGATAACACAAGAGAAACTCCCGTGAATTCAAAACAAATCAGCTACTTACGTGGCCTAGCACATAGCTTAAATCCAGTCGTCATGATAGGCAACAATGGCCTGACAGAGAGCGTACTAAAAGAAATCGACGTCAATCTAAATGCGCATGAACTGATTAAGATTAAAGTAATGAGTGATGATCGTGCATTGCGCGCACAAATGTTAACCGACATTTGCAGTCAATCTAACGCTGTTGCTGTGCACAATATTGGTAAGCAATTGGTCATATATCGCCAATCGACTAAACCAAAAATTGTCATTCCACAAAAATAAGTGCCTCACCCAATGCTAGGTATGCCTCAAATTCAGGTTACCTAGCTCAGCCTATCTGGCGCGCAACACCACAACAAACCCGAGCAAGCATTGCAACATATAGGCGATGCTTGCCACGCCATGCCAAGTTCTGAATCTACTCGCGAACACTGTCTGCATTACATCACTAGGAAATGCATTCGCCTTTAGCTGCGCTAATAATGGCTGAATACCAAAATGACCTGCAAGCACTAGCAATAACATCACAAACACCGCCCAAAAGAAGCTTTGCTTCAAGGCTAATGTGCCGTAACTAAACAAGCGATGAATCAATAAATAAAATGCTGAAAACAGACCTAGATACGAAACATAAGTAAAAAACTTACCAGCTATTTGACCAGCCAACTGCTTATCTTGCAAAGTATCAAACAATACATAGGCTGCCGCACCCGCAGCCCATAATGCGCCGACCCAAAGCGTAATCACAATCAGCGAAAATTTATCCGACCAGTTACTTTTCATATCGACACTTCTCTCACTATTCGGGTCTCGCCATTCTTGATATTGGTTAAATATACGCAGTATTTAGATATATTGCACATCCAGAATTTCATACTCTTTAACGCCACCCGGCGCCATGACTTCAGCAACATCGCCTTCTGACTTGCCAATCAAACCACGTGCGATTGGCGAACTGACTGAAATCTTACCATTTTTGATATCAGCTTCATCATCGCCAACAATTTGATAAGTAGTAATACTACCACTATCCAAATCTTCCATTCTTACCGTTGCACCGAACACACAACGACCATCAGCATTGAGTGTAGTCGGGTCGATAATCATAGCGTTAGAAAGCTTGGCTTCAACTTCAGCGATACGGCCTTCAATAAAACTTTGGCGCTCTTTAGCCGCTTCATATTCAGCATTCTCAGATAAGTCGCCCTGCGCACGCGCCTCAGCAATCGCTTGAATAATGTATGGACGATCTACACTGCGTAAACGAAGTAACTCTTCTTTTAATAGCGCGGCACCTTTAACTGTAACCGGGATTTGGGTAACTGCCATGTTGCAAAACCTTATATAAAAAATAAACCACACTCAACTTGAGTGTGGTTTTAGTGAAATTAAAGTGTATTTTAAGCGAGCGTTTTGTGCAAGTCTTGCAGAGACGCAACAGTCAACTCTTGCATATGCGCCATACCAATACACGCAGCTTTAGCACCTGCCAGCGTTGTATAGTAAGTCACTTTATTCTGCAGTGCACTGCGACGAATCTCATAAGAATCAGCGACAGCGCGCTTGTCTTCAGTAACGTTAACAATAAAGCTAATATCACCATTTTTAATCATATCCACGATGTGTGGACGACCTTCTGCCACCTTATTCACCGAAGCCACATTCAAGCCATTAGCAGTCAATGCTGCTGCCGTACCTTTAGTCGCAACCAAGCTGAAACCAAGCTGATCCAAAGCTTGCGCAATCTCGACCACTTTCAGATAGTCTTCTTTACGCACACTAATAAATGCACGACCACCTTCCGGCAACTTAGTAGAAGCGCCGAGTTGTGATTTAAGGAACGCTTCAGCAAAGGTTGCGCCTACGCCCATCACTTCACCAGTTGATTTCATTTCAGGGCCCAAAATGGTATCTACACCCGGGAATTTAATGAACGGAAATACAGCCTCTTTTACTGAATAGAATGGAGGAATAATCTCATGCGTGACACCTTGCGCTTTAAGTGAAGTACCTATCATGCAACGTGCAGCGACTTTAGCTAACTGCAAGCTACAAGCCTTAGACACAAATGGCACGGTACGTGAAGCGCGAGGGTTCACCTCTAACACGAATACGGTTTCACCTTGAATCGCGAACTGCACGTTCATTAAGCCAACTACGCCTAATGCTCTAGCCATTTGCTTGGTTTGCTCACGTAGTTCGTCTTGCAACTTAGCTGATAAGCTATATGGTGGCAATGAACATGCAGAGTCACCTGAGTGAACACCAGCCTGTTCAACGTGTTCCATAATGCCGCCGATAATCACATCGCCTGTGTCATCACATAACGCATCCACATCAACTTCCAATGCGTCATTCAAGAATCTATCCAGCAATACTGGAGATTCGTTTGAAACCTTAACGGCTTCGCGCATATAGCGTTCAAGCTGAGATTGCTCCTGAACAATTTCCATCGCACGACCACCTAATACATAGGAAGGACGTACTACTAGCGGATAACCAATTTCCAACGCTAAGCGAATCGCTTCTTCCGGCGTTCTTGCAGTGCGATTTGGTGGTTGTTTTAAACCCAATTCCTGCAACATTTTTTGGAAACGTTCACGGTCTTCTGCTTTATCAATTGCATCAGGAGTTGTACCAATAATTGGCACACCAGCTTTTTCCAAGTCACGCGCAAGTTTTAGTGGCGTTTGACCGCCGTATTGCACAATCACGCCCACTGGTTTCTCCAGCGCGACGATTTCCAACACATCTTCTAATGTCACTGGCTCAAAATACAGACGGTCAGAAGTATCGTAATCAGTTGAAACCGTTTCAGGATTACAGTTCACCATAATCGTTTCATAGCCATCTTCACGCATTGCAAACGCAGCATGTACACAGCAATAATCGAACTCAATACCTTGTCCAATACGATTCGGCCCACCGCCCAAAATCATGATTTTTTTCTTATTAGTCGGTGCGGCTTCGCATTCTTCTTCATAAGTTGAATACATGTAAGCAGTATTGGTTGCAAACTCAGCCGCGCAAGTATCTACGCGCTTGTACACTGGTCGCACTTGTAATGCCTGACGATACGCACGTACAGCATGCTGGTCAGTATTCAATAACGCAGCTAAGCGTCTATCAGAGAAACCACTGCGTTTTAATTTAAGCATAGCCTGCTTATCTAAATCAGCGATCTGCTTACCTTTAAGCGCCTGCTCACGGTCAATCAGGTCTTTGATTTGCACTAAGAACCAAGTATCAATCTTAGAAATATCAAATACTTCCGCAACGGTCATACCCATTCTGAAGGCATCACCCACGTACCAAATACGCTCTGGGCCCGGAACACCAATTTCTTTGGTGATGGTATCTAAATCTGTAGTTTTTTCGTCCAAACCATCAACGCCAACTTCCAAACCACGTAAGGCTTTTTGGAATGATTCTTGGAAAGTACGGCCAATAGCCATCACTTCACCTACAGACTTCATTTGTGTAGTTAAACGAGAATCGGCTTGCGGGAATTTTTCAAACGCAAATCGAGGTATCTTCGTAACAACGTAATCGATTGATGGCTCAAAAGATGCAGGGGTTGCGCCACCAGTGATTTCGTTTTTCAACTCATCTAAAGTGAAACCTACCGCCAATTTTGCTGCGATTTTTGCAATCGGGAAGCCGGTAGCTTTTGAAGCCAAGGCAGACGAACGCGACACGCGCGGATTCATCTCAATAACAATCATACGACCATCATCAGGATTAATCGCGAACTGTACGTTAGAGCCGCCAGTATCCACACCAATTTCACGCAGCACTGCCAATGAGGCATTACGCATGATTTGATATTCTTTGTCCGTCAATGTTTGCGCTGGCGCCACAGTGATTGAGTCACCAGTATGCACGCCCATCGGGTCAAGATTTTCAATAGAACAGATGATGATGCAGTTATCCGCTGAGTCGCGTACTACTTCCATCTCATATTCTTTCCAGCCGAGCAATGACTCTTCAATCAACAATTCGCTGGTAGGTGAGGCATCCAGTCCACGCTCACAAATCGTCATGAACTCTTCACGGTTATAAGCAATACCACCGCCGCTACCACCCATCGTGAATGATGGTCGAATAATGGCTGGATAACCAATACTGGCTTGCACTTGCAAAGCTTCTTCCATGCTGTGCGCAATCATTGAGCGAGCTGAACCCAGACCAATTTTGGTCATTGCTTCTTTAAACTTTTGACGGTCTTCGGCTTTATCAATCGCCTCCTTAGAAGCGCCGATTAGTTCAACATTGTATTTTTCCAATACGCCATGCTTATCTAAATCCAACGCACAATTCAACGCAGTTTGCCCACCCATGGTCGGCAATAAAGCATCTGGACGCTCTTTAGCGATAATCTTTTCAACCACTTGCCATGTTACTGGCTCAATGTAGGTTGCATCGGCCATTTCAGGGTCTGTCATGATGGTGGCTGGATTAGAGTTCACCAAAATAACACGATAACCCTCTTCGCGCAGCGCTTTACACGCCTGTGCGCCAGAATAGTCAAACTCGCAAGCCTGACCGATAACAATTGGGCCTGCACCAATAATAAGAATTGATTTAATGTCTGTACGCTTAGCCATTAGCTTGCCTTTCC
>JAZJYS010000066.1:0-12628 GCA_040390265.1 Pseudomonadota bacterium
GACGGTAATACCGCACAGGCACTCGCAAGATGAATAACGGCACATCTTCTGGATATACATACCACCACGGCCCGTTGTACCAAGAACTGGCATACCAATTATCATCTTGATAGGCCCAGTACAAGCCATCGTAAAAGAAGAGGTTCGCTTCAAGTCGAGGTGCGTAGTAAACCGGATAGCCAGGCACAACTACAAAATCTGGGTAAGCCGGGAAGTTGATGCCAATACTGGCGCCAGGCAACCCGATTCCGATGCTCACGTTCACCTCGGCATGCGCTATAGAGCACGACAACGCCCCGAGTAATATCAATAGATAACGAATTTTTCTCATCATTTTGCAAGCTCCGATTTGGTAACAAAGATGGAAGTCATGCTGATCAATGGCATACAACACGCATGTTAACCATATACATACTATTCGATAGCATTTGGACAAGTTCGTGCGGTAGCGAACATATCAAATATATAGACCATGAAAACTATCAATAAATCCTTAATCTGGATTTAAATCATCAAAACTATGTGCGCTAGCGTACGGACAACTAAACCTTGATGCGGCAGTCTAATAGTAGGTTTTAAGTGAATCCGAATGTAAGTGAAGCCGAATATAAGTAGAAGCAATATGACTGTTGGCTGGGGATATCAATGGCTTTAAATAAAATTAATTCTTTAATCATTAAAAAACCAGCAATGGTTTTTTTACTAGCATTGCTAGTCGGCTGCACATCCATACCAACCATGGTGCCAGACATGGCGATGCACTCAAACCGGCCTGTACAGCTTGAAGGTGCGCATGGCCCGTTGACAGCAAAACAGAGTAAGGAGATTCTGACCAAGCTAAAAAAGAATGGTGATGACACGAATATCTTTGACAAACATTTGGCGCTGGAAGCGGAGATTGTCGGTAGCCCACTGGTGGTAGGCAATAAAGTAGATTTACTGGTAGATGGCCCCACGACTTATGATGCAATGCTACTGGCGATACAGAATGCAAAAAACCATATCAATATGGAAACCTTCATCATCGAAAATGATGAGATTGGACAACGTTTTGCCAAGCTATTAGTGAGTAAGCAAAATGCCGGGGTGCAGGTCAATCTTATTTACGATAGTGTTGGCTCGATGAATACACCTACAGCGTTTTTTATGCCACTCATAGAAAGTGGTGGAAATGTTTTGGAATTTAATCCGGTCAACCCACTCAAAGCGCCTAAATTCTGGCAAGTCAGCCGACGTGACCACCGTAAATTACTGATCGTGGATGGGCAGGTTGCCTTTGTTGGTGGAATCAATATCAGTAGCGTCTATTCCAGCGGATCATTCGGCAGATCCAAACCAACCAAAGGCGATATGGCATGGCGTGACACGCATTTACGCCTAGCTGGGCCTGTAGTCAGCGAGTTTCAAAAGCTATTCATGGCAACATGGCTTGAACAAAAAGGCAAACCATTAGCGTCTAAAGATTATTTTCCAGAACTAGGTAGCAAGGGTAATGAGGTAGTACGTGCCATCGGCAGTTCACCCGAGGAACCCTATAGTCAGATATATGCAACATTACTCTCAGCCATCAACAGTGCAGAAACACGGATTTTTCTAACCAATGCCTACTTCGTCCCTGATCTGCAAATGCTTAGCGCACTAAAAGAAGCTGTGCAGCGCGGTGTTGACGTGCGGCTGTTATTACCTGAAAAGACAGACTCTATGCTGGTATTTTACGCATCACGCTCCTATTACGATGAGCTGCTAGAAGCCGGTGTAAAAATCTATGAACGGCAAGATGCAATGCTGCATGCAAAAACTGCGCTCATCGATGGCGTATGGTCCACTATCGGCTCAACCAATCTCGACTGGCGAAGTTTCACCAATAATCAGGAAATTAATGCGGTTCTACTCGGGCAAGATTTTGGTGACAAGATGCAAGCCATGTTTGAAAAGGATCTGGAATCCTCCAAACTAGTGACGCTTGATGCGTGGAGAGAACGCTCAATCAGCATCCGCATTAAAGAAAGAGCTGCGCGCTTGTGGGCACGATTTTTATAACAGTGGATTCAGGCTTGACTCTATATGGAATAAAAGCCAGCCTGACATTCCGCATTACACTTAGGTTTTGTACACTTAGTTCTTATGCTCATTCGCCTCGTCTTTAATTGCTTTACCACCAGACTCAATATCCTTGCCAGCCCCTTCAACCGTATTACAACTAGTCACTACCGCAGCAGTACCCGCCAAAAACAGCGTTATCAGTATTAATGCAAAAATTCTTTTAGCCATGATCAATCTCCAAACTTAGAAAATAGGTGGAAATCGACACTCAAGCTATCTTGAGTGTCGCAAAAACTCATCGTAGTGAGCAACTCGGCTGGGTTATTCTGTGTAGTAGCCAACATAACAAGCCTGCCGAAATTTAGCTGAACAATCGTTCAGCCCCCATGCAGATTAATCTTTCTTCAATACCAAGCTATTCTTAACTGACATGACACCTTCAGTGTCAGCCGCTATTTTTCCGGCTTGCTGGATTTGATCTTCGGTTTCAACGAACCCGCTTAATAGCACTACGCCTTGATGCGTTTTAACGCCTACCTTGAGACTTTTCAAGCCCTCATCCTTCAACAAACTACCTTTAACTTTTGAAGTGATGACACTGTCACTCACAATACGCTTAACATTTTTTTGCTCAGCCTGTGATTTGTAATCTGTATATTCCTGCTCATCAAGGCTACCGTCATTATTTTTATCGGCAACAGCAAAGTGCTTGGCAAAAAGCTTTTCTTTTTTCGCTTCCAATTTAGTCAGTACGCCATTATCGTCAGTATCCAGTGCTTTGAATGAGGTTGTATAAGATGTTTGATTAGCATCATCCAGATTATCCAAAGCAAAGGCCTGCGAACTAGCTGAACTTACAAGCAATGCGGTCATGAGCATAGTCAATTTAAAGTCTGTGTTATTTTTCATGGTAATTTCCTATCAATAATATAAAAATGAGCTACAGCGAAGAATATGCGGCATGTACTCACTAAGTCTGTGCGGTAACTAACATAGCAAACCGCTTAAGCCATTAAACGCAGAAGTCTGCTTAGCACTAAATAACGCTTAAACAAGCGAGTACAGACCATGTAGAATGTTGAGTAGTAGCAATAACATTACCGAAAGTCTTGAGTTAGCCGTATGTTTACCATTGTTCTATTTGAACCGGAAATCCCGCCCAATACGGGGAACATTATTCGACTATGTGCCAACACAGGCGCAGACCTACACTTGGTAAAGCCATTAGGCTTTTCACTGGAAGATAAACAACTGAAGCGTGCCGGGCTGGATTACCACGAATATGCCAATTTAATCGTGCATGAAAACTGGGCAGACTGCAAAACCGCACTGGCAGGGAAGCGCATGTTCGCAATCACCACCAAAGGCAGCACACGACATAGCGACATTCAATTTCAAAGCGGGGATGTATTTGTATTTGGCCCGGAGACACGCGGCTTACCTGAAGAAATTCGTTCGGAATTTACACCAGAGCACCGAGTCCGTTTGCCTATGCTGCCCAATAGCCGTAGCTTGAATTTATCCAACTCTGCCGCAGTGTTGCTATATGAGGCTTGGCGGCAGATTGGGTTTGAGGGTGGATTATAAGAACATAATATAAGCGCGTAATGACTTACGCGCTTAACAAGATTTTAAGCCTCAGAATTTAAGCAGGCCAGAATTTAAAGTACATTCAAACTTAAAGCCCTTCAGCTTTTTGTTCGCGACCCAGCAAATCCATCACAGCATCCTGCGCACTTTTGCCGCGTGACAAGACTTGATTCACTTCGTAAGTAATCGGCATATCCACCTGTAGGGTACCGGCACGACGAATCACTTCTGCCGTCGTATTCACCCCTTCGGCAACATGACCCAAGCCATGCAAGATATCCGCCAGAGACTTACCACTAGCCAATTGCAGACCCACTTCACGATTACGTGAATACTGGCCGGTACAAGTCAAAATCAGATCCCCAGCGCCAGCCAAGCCCATAAAGGTTTCTGGCGAAGCGCCTAGCGCAACACCAAAACGGGTCATTTCAGCCAAACCGCGTGTAATCATGGCGGCACGCGCATTGTTACCAAAACCCATGCCATCCGAAATACCAGCCGCAATCGCCATCACGTTTTTAACCGCGCCGCCGACAGAAACGCCAATCACATCCGTGCTACTGTAAACACGCAAGTTTCCACCGTGAATCAAAGCCGCAGCATCGTTCGCAAACGCTTCATCATTCGCCGCCAAAGTGACGGCTGTAGGCAAGCCACGCACTAATTCAGCGGCAAAGCTTGGGCCAGATAATGCGCCCCAATTTCGGTCTGCACCCAACTCTTCAAGCGCCACTTCATACGGCAGTTTTGCCGATACAGGCTCCAAGCCCTTATGCGCCCAAACGATAGGCAAACTGCAGCCAAGCTTATTGATGTCTTGCAGAATAGCTCGGAAACCCGCCGTTGGCACGACAGAGAGAATAAGGTCAGCGCCACTCAGCGCGGTTTGCAAGTCATCCTCAACCTGCAACTGGTCATTAAAAGGGAAATCCCCCAAATACAGCGGATTAGCGCGCGCTTTGCGCATGCCAGACACGTGACCGGCATTTCGCGCCCATAATGACACCTGATGGCGCTCGCTGATATTCATCGCCAGCGCCGTACCCCAGGCACCTGCACCAAGTACGGCGATTTTAGCGCCCTTATTTTTAAGGCCAGCTATTTTTGCCATTTAATTAGAACCCCAGACCGACGAAATTAAAATATATCCAGTGACACCATCACGATGCTTCACTTTTAACCAGCCATTATTCAGTTTCACATCCAGCACTTCGAGGGCAACATCTTTTTCCAACGTTGCCACCAAGCTAGAAGCCGCATCTGCCGCTTGCCTGATTTCTGCATTTTTTGTGCTGACTAGCACGGTATGTTTTGTCGAAAGTTGTTTTGCCTCGACCCAGTTAATTGAACCTTGCGCATCACGCACTTTCAACCACTCGCCAAGATTCACAATCACCTCGACAGGATAATACTGGCTGAGCAACAAGACTTTCTTCGCCGAGCTTGAGGGTGCGTCATACAGCACGGCCTTTTGCACAGCTACAGAGCGGAACTCTAGTGCCGACGCCGTAAGCGGCATCAGCACTAGTGCTAAGCTAGCAATCAAAAACTTTATGCAGTTTTGAAACATCAAGTTTGCAGCATTAAAATTAATGCGTAGCTGCTGGTTCAGCTTGCTCAGCTTGCTGTTGTTTTTGTTGCGCGAACAACGCTTCAAAATTGATTGGGTTCAACAATACTGGCTGAAAGCCAGCGCGCACCACTAAATCAGACACGGTTTCACGCGCATATGGGAACAGGATGTTAGGGCAAGTAATACCAGCAATCATTTCCAGATTTTCTTCTGGCACGTTACGGATTTGGAAAATACCCGCTTGTGTTACTTCTACCAAAAACACGGTTTTATCTGCAATTTTTGAAGTCACAGTCACTTTAATCGCAACTTCGAACACGCCTTCTTCAATCATTTGCGCAAAATTTCCTAACTCAATACCGACTTGTGGCTGAGTGCGATCAGTAAAGATTTGTGGTGCATGTGGAATTTCTAATGAAGCGTCTTTAACGTAAATCTTTTCAATGCTGAAACCTGGTTGTTGGTTTTGTTCTGCTGCTGCGTTGTTATCTTCTTGAGCCATGATTGCCTACTTAAAATAAAAGGTTGGTTGAATAATCTGCCATTTTAGCAGAGTTTAAGCAGCAAGTAGCGGGTCTAAGCCGCCCGCCAAATCCAGCGCACGCAAATCATCAAAACCACCGATATGGCGATCATCAATATAGATTTGCGGCACAGTACGACGACCGGTTTTTTCCATCATGACAGCCCGTAATTCCGGCTGTAAATCTATGCGGATTTTATTGATTTCTTTCACGCCCTTGCCGGTTAACAAGCGTTCTGCGTTCATGCAATAAGGACATGTTGCAGTGGTATACATCACGACATTAGCCATCGATCAAGCCTTTACCAAAGGCAATTTAGCCTCAGTCCAAGCATTTAAACCACCTTGTAAATTATGCACTTGTGTAAACTCCGCCTTGCGCAAAATGTCACACGCCTTAATTGAACGCATACCGCGTTGGCAATTGACCAGCACTGGTTTATCTTTGTATTTTTTAAGTTCAGCCAAGCGCTCAGGTAAAGCTGCTAACGGAATATGTTTGGCATCGGCAATACGACCACTCGCAAACTCGGCATCATCGCGTACATCCAGCACGATAGCGTGCGAACGATTGATCAATGTCACCGCTTCAGCCGGTGTTAGATTCGGCACACCACTCGCACTCTTTTTGAACATCGGCAATAACAACATCACCGCCGAACCCAGCGCCAGACCAATCAACAAAATATTGCTTTTAATAAATTCCACAGACTTCCTTTCAAGTTTTGATTAATGGAATATGGATGCATATATTCCATATTCAATACACGTACGACAGTTATTCAGTTTTCAAGCATTCAATTTGCCGGAGCGATTAATTTACTGACTGATTTTACGTTCATTTAAGCTAAAATAGTGCTGTTATCAGCAAATTATTAAAGCGGAAAATCATGTTATCTGCCAACAGCACCCCCCCCGTATGCTTACTCATTTTAGACGGTTTCGGTTATCGCGAAGAAATCACCGACAACGCCATTGGTCAGGCTAAAAAGCCTAACTGGGATGCGCTATGGAACAGTTTTCCACACACACTCATTAATGCCTCTGAGCACTATGTTGGCTTACCTGACGGACAAATGGGCAATTCAGAAGTGGGCCATCTCAACATCGGTGCGGGTCGCGTGGTCTTTCAAGATTTTGAACGCATTAACAATAGCATCAGCAGCGGCGAATTCTTTAATCACCCCGCATTATCTCCAGCCTTAAACAACCTGAAGCAAGCAGGCAAATCGCTGCATATTTTAGGGTTACTCTCAGATGGCGGCGTACACAGCCACCAAGATCATATTCATGCCATGCTGGAAATGGCTGCCAAACATGGCTTGAGCCGCGTCTATGTGCATGCGTTTTTAGATGGTCGAGATACGCCGCCAGTCAGCGCAGCGCCGTTTATTGAAGCCCTTGAGCACAAATGCAGCGCGCTCGGCGTAGGCAAAATCGCGTCCATTAGCGGCCGTTTTTACGGCATGGATAGAGATAAGCGCTGGCCGCGTGTTGAAGCCGCGTATCAATTGCTGACAGAAGGTATCGGAGAATTCAGTGCTGAAACTGCTACCATCGGCCTGCAAGATGCCTATGCCCGTGGTGAAAATGATGAGTTTGTGAAAACAACCGCTATACATAAGGCGGATGAAGCGCCGGTGCATTTGGAGGATGGCGATGTGGTCGTGTTCATGAACTTCCGCTCTGACCGCGCACGCCAGCTGACCCACGCCCTACTTGCAGAAGAATTTGACGGTTTTCATCGTCGCCATGTACCAAAGCTGGCAGGCTACTTTACACTCACCATGTACGACAAAAATGAAAGCAAAGCGACCGTGCTTTTTCCTCAGCAAGAAGTGCGCAATACCTTTGGGGAATACATTTCCTCTCTAGGTCTAACCCAGCTACGCATCGCTGAAACAGAAAAATATCCGCATGTAACCTTCTTTTTTAATGGTGGTGAAGAAAAAGTGTTTACTGGAGAAGATAGAATTCTAGTGCCATCTCCAAAAGTGGAAACTTATGATTTGCAACCTGAAATGAGTGCATACGAGGTCACAGAGAGACTCGAAGAAGCGATTGTTAGCAAAAAATACAACGCCATTATCTGCAACTACGCCAACGGCGATATGGTGGGCCACTCAGGCAACCTGCAAGCTGCGATTGCCGCAGTTGAAACGCTGGACGTATGCATCGGGCGCGTAGTCAACGCCATGCAAAGCATCGGTGGCGAAGTGATTATTACCGCGGATCACGGCAATGCTGAACTGATGTATGACAGTGAAAACCAGCAACCACACACACAGCACACCACCAATCTGGTTCCGCTCATTTACATCGGCCGCCCGGCAGCACTCACGCCAAATGGTGCGCTCTCTGATTTAGCGCCAACATTGCTGCACATGATGGGCGTGGTCCAGCCAGTTGAAATGACGGGTAAAAATCTGGTGCAATTTAAAACCGGTGCTGTTTAAAGCGAGCATTACTTGAACGGCACAACTCGCAAGCCATTGAAGTCAGCCAGCCTATTCGTTTGTGGCTGTGCCCTACTATGGCTGACGAGTGCGCCATGCGCATTAGCCGCAAAAGCTGAGCCTCCAAAACAGGCTTTAAGCGATGTGCAGCAACGTCTGGAATCACTCAAAAAGGAATTAGACAACTCACAGGAAGCACACAAAGATGCGGCTGACGCGCTAAAAGAAAGTGAAGTGGCAATCAGTGAGGCGAATAAAAAACTTTACGAAATCAATCAGCGTCAACAAGAAAACAAAAAAACACTCACGAAACTGGAGGCGGCATCAGCTTCAACCAGCGAAACACTGGCACAGCAACAAAACCTGCTCAGCAGCCAGTTGTACCAGCAATATATACATGGCCAGCAAAGTTATGTGCAAATGATTTTGCAGAGTGAACACCCCAGCGAAATTGCACGCAATGTGCATTATTACGCCTACATTGCAAAAGCACGCGCCGCATTAATTCGCAAAATGCAAGGCAATCTGAATCAGATCACCAAACTCAATGAAGAAACCGCTTCAGCACTAAAAGAAGTCGCCGAATTAAAACAAAAACAAATCGAGGAACGCCATAAATTAGAAAACCAAAAACAGGCGAAATCTAAAGTGGTTAAGACACTATCACAGCAAATCAGCTCTCAGCGTGATGAAATCAAAAAGCTAAGCCGCGATGAAAAGCGCTTGTCTCAGTTGGTCGAGCGCTTGGCAAAAATTATTCCGCCTAAACCTAAAGCTCACAAAACTACCGTGCCGAGAAAGTCCAGTGCGACAGATGTAGCGGAAGATAATAAACCAAGTAAAGAAGCCGTTAGCATTTCGAACGACGCCACACCCAGCAATGAATTTACAGGTGCTAATTTTGCCGCACTCAAGGGAAAATTGAGACTACCGGTACGTGGTGAAGTCGCCAACCGCTTTGGTGCTAGCCGCGAGGATAGTGGCATTTCATGGAAAGGCTTGTTCATTCGCGCCAAAGAAGGCGCCGATGTTAAATCGGTCGCCAGTGGCCGCGTGGTATTTGCCGACTGGCTACGCGGCTTTGGTAACTTGATTATCGTAGATCATGGCGATGGCTACATGAGTTTGTATGGCAATAATCAGGCGGTATTAAAACAGGTCGGCGAAACAGTACGCGCGGGTGACTCGATAGCCTCGGTTGGCAATAGTGGCGGCAACCCGACCAATGGCCTGTATTACGAGCTTCGCAACCAAAGCCGCCCGTTTGACCCGTTAAGCTGGAGTAACGTGAATTAACGCATAGTCAGGATGCATCAACATGCATGGATCTATCAACAAAAAAGCCCGCAAGTGCGGGCTTTTTCTATTAACAATATTGAGTTGTTAGCTTATTTTGCGGCTGGTGCTGCAGGTTCAGCAGCCACTGGTGCTGGCTCAGCTGCAGTTGCAGCAGCATCCAATGCGGCTGGATCAATTGTAATACCAGGAACACGCTCTTCAGCGGTTGGCACATAGCCACCTGGCTCAACAGCAACAGGCGCTGCTGGTGCAGCAGGAGCCGCTACTGGCGCAGGCGTTGCCTCTACAGGTGCAGCCTCTTCTTTCTTGCCACAACCTACCACTAATAAACCAGCCACACCCAATACCAACATAGAACGTAATAACATAGACATAATTTTTCCTTTTTCTTGATTAAATAACATTACGCACCACTTGAGTATGAGTCTAAAATTAAAATCAATACGCACTCAAGAAGCGATAAAAGCACAATACAAACAACTGTCATTTTAGCTTAACGACAACGCTCTACTAGCTAGAATTAGGTTTCAATTTTGTTTCAAATTGTTACTGGCGATATCTAGAATCACCACATCTAGTCACCGATAAGATGCAGCAGTACCTTACGTTTCGCCGGTACATGACGATGTTCGTATAAAAAGATACCCTGCCATTGCCCCAAGGCTGCTTTTCCTTCCAGCAAGGGAATAGACAAATGCGTTTGCGTTAATGCTGTGCGTACATGAGCAGGCATATCATCAGGCCCTTCAATCGTGTGAATGAACAAGGGGTCGCCATCTGGCACTAGGCGATTAAAAAATGCCTCCATATCCACCAGAACATCTTGGTCATAATTTTCATTAATCAATAAACTGGCTGAGGTATGCTGTATGTAGAGTGTGATTAAGCCAGTATGCAGGCCGCTATTTTTAGCCCATGCAATGACTTGTGGTGTAATGTCGTAAAGCTTACGTCCTTGCGTGCTGATACTGATTTGATGTGTTCTTTGCTGCATTTATTTTCCTAATAATTCACTTTCATTTTGAATCCATCACCTTCGCAACCACACAGCTTGAAGCGGCTACCAACACCCCCAAGACGCACCAAACCCAGCACCTAAACCAAAGCGGCGTCCATAATAAGTACCATAGCCATAGGGGTAGAAGCCATATGGCCCATAGCTGCAAAACGGGTCGTACATTCGCTGCTGCGATTGCTGGCGTTTGAGTTTCTCCAGCGCGTCACGTTTACTTTTTTCACGCTTGTTGATTTCGTCTGCAATATTATTTCTGACAGCAAGTTCGCGGCTGGTATGAATGTAATCAAGCACCTTATTATCAACCCCTTGTTGATTCAACTTGATGCTCTGGCTGGGGCTTAAATCATACAAAGAATTAGTCTGTTTAATTTTATCGATGACTTCATCAGCTGTAGCACCGTCTTTGCTTAATTTAACCAAATCATCCAAACTCAATACTGGCGCGGGCTTAATCATAATGCGCGCCAATTCTTCATCTGAAATACGGTCAATTTGTGGAGATTTTATCTGCGATGAATGATTCTGGCTGGCGCAACCTGATATTGCCAGCGAAAAACCAAGCATGCATAACAAGATAACTTTCGACATCATTCGCCTCTCAATCGCTTAATGTTAAGCAAGACTGGTAGTCAATGCTTGTCACGCGAATTGCATGACAAGCATTTTCAGTAGCACCTAAATCAGTACACCCTATTTGGTGAACACAATCTTGCCTGCCTTAACATCTACTTTGATTGTATCTTTGGCAACAAAATTCCCCGCCAGAATCTCACGCGCCAACGGATTCTCAATCTCGGATTGAATAGCACGTTTCAATGGACGAGCACCATACACTGGATCAAAGCCTGCATTGGCGATTTCCGTAATCGCAGCATCCGACATTTCCAATTGCATATCCATCGCCGCCAACCGTTTGGACAAGTATTGCAATTGAATGCCAGCAATAGATTTGATATTGGATTCACCCAGCGCGTGGAATACCACCACTTCATCAATACGGTTCACAAACTCCGGCCTGAAATGTGTTTTCACTTCACCCATCACCGCCAATTTAACGACTTGGTAATCTTGATCCGACATCATTTGTATCATCTGACTGCCCAGATTCGAGGTCATGATAATCACTGTGTTTTTAAAGTCGACGGTACGGCCTTGACCATCGGTTAAGCGGCCATCATCCAGCACCTGCAACAGCACATTGAATACGTCCGGATGCGCTTTTTCAACCTCATCCAGCAGAATCACACTGTAAGGTTTACGACGCACCGCCTCAGTCAGCGTACCGCCTTCTTCATAACCCACATAGCCAGGAGGCGCGCCAATCATGCGTGCTACGGAATGCTTCTCCATGAACTCACTCATGTCGATGCGAATAAGGTGGTCTTCACTATCAAACAAGAAGCCCGCCAAAGCTTTGCACAACTCGGTTTTACCAACACCGGTCGGGCCTAAGAACAAAAAGCTGCCATACGGACGATTCGGATCTCCCAAACCGGAACGTGAACGACGAATCGCATCCGACACCAAGCGCACCGCTTCATCCTGCCCCACCACACGCTCATGCAGCTTGGCTTCCATCGTGAGCAGTTTTTCGCGCTCACCCGTCATCATTTTGCTCACAGGAATACCCGTTGCACGACTGACCACTTCCGCAATTTCATCGGCACCCACTTCGGTACGCAACATGCGGTGTTTACCTTGCGTTGCCGTAGCTTCAGATTTGGACGCCTGTTTAAGTTGCGCTTCCAGCGCAGGCAATTGACCGTATTGCAACTCGGACACTTTTTGCCACTCGCCCTTACGCGTCGCTTCTTCCATATCAAATTTGACTTTCTCAATCGCTTCTTTGATATGCGCAGAACCTTGCACTTGGGCTTTTTCCGCCTTCCAGATTTCTTCTAAATCCGCATATTCTTTTTCCAGCTTCTGGATTTCATCT
Source organism: Pseudomonadota bacterium (assembly GCA_040390265.1). Lineage (GTDB taxonomy): Bacteria > Pseudomonadota > Gammaproteobacteria > Burkholderiales > Methylophilaceae > Methylotenera. Next base: position 12,442 of record JAZJYS010000066.1, read on the forward strand.
TCAATTAACTCGAAGCGTTTTTTACTGCCTTCATCTTTTTCACGGCGTACCGCTTCACGCTCAATTTTCAACTGAATCAGGCGGCGCTCCAACTTATCCATCACCTCTGGCTTGGAGTCGATTTCTATTTTTATGCGTGAAGCCGCTTCGTCGATTAAATCAATCGCTTTATCCGGTAAAAAGCGGT
>JAZJYS010000067.1:0-21189 GCA_040390265.1 Pseudomonadota bacterium
CGCCGAAAGGTGACCTGCAATGGCCCTCCCTGTGAGGGCCTTTTGCTTTAGGTGCAACAGTTCTGCATGCTGATTGCGGATATTAAAAAACCTAGCCCATCTGCTAGGTTTTTTTTGAGGCAATTATATCTTAATTGCCCAGAGTTAAGCTTACTGCATAAATATGCTCTGCTATATCACTAGCCCAATTACATCTCATTAGTCGACAAGCATATTTTTGAATGCATAGTGCGTCAGTTCCGCATTGTGATGAAGTTGCATTTTATCGAGTAGTCGCCTGCGGTACATACTGACAGTTTTAACTGAAAGTGATAGCTTAACTGCAATCTCCCCAACGGAAAGTCCTGATGCAATCATTGTTAGTGTTTGAAATTCTCTATCAGAAAGCATTTCATGCGGCGCTTTTTGGTTTTCTATGCCCACTTGGTTGGCAAGAATTTCTGCGACTTCAACCGTAATATACTTTTTACCTTTTGCTACGGTATGAATTGCGTTGACGAGTTCCGATGATGCACTTTGCTTACAAAGATATCCAGCTGCTCCTGACTTTAGGGCGCGTATAGCATATTGATCTTCTTTGTACATTGAGAGCATTAGCACTGCAATGTGATTGTTTTCCCTCTTAATATATTTAAGCACATCCATGCCGCTGCGATCAGGAAGTGAAATATCTAGTAATATCACGTCTGCCGCATTTGGCTGACAGCCAAGTTTAATTGCTTCTGCAGCATTTTGTGCTTCAGCTATTACTACAATATCCTTAGTCTCAGCCAATATTTGCTTAAGCCCTGCTCTTAATATGGCATGGTCGTCTGCGATGATGACCTTGATTTTATTGGTTTTCATAAGGTGCTTTTCTATATTGCAAATATTTGCGCTATTTTAAAAAAAATCATTTTTAATCTCAGTCGGGAGTTTGATGGTAATTATCGTACCGGACTCACCTGATTCAGTAATGTCAAAACTACCACGCAGTGCAATTACGCGTTCTTGCATTCCGCGTAAGCCAAATGAGTTGGCTTTTAACGTGTCGCTTGGTTTTATACCGACTCCATTGTCGCTAATTGTCATCACAATTTCATTATGCGTTGCGGATAAATCAATATGGACAGAAGTTGCTTTTGCATGTTTAGCTATATTTGACATGGATTCTTGGCAAATACGAAACAATGTAATAGATTGATCTGTAGTCATTGGAATTTCTGTTCGCCAATAAGAGAAGTGGCACTTAATCCCTAATTGTTTTTCAAATTCAGTTGCTTGCCATTCGAGTGCTGCGACAATACCAAGATCTAATATATTTGGCCTGAGGTCGCTGGAAATTCTGTGTATGGCATCAAATGTATTATCAACAATAGACTCTAGTCCTTGAGCTTGTTCTACTGTAACTTTTTGGCCGGTGCTGAGCCGATTGATAATTGATGATAGGCCTATTTTGATTGCGGTTAGATTACCACCTAAATCATCGTGTATCTCACGTGCGATTCTGCCTCGTTCATGCTCTTTGATTTGATCCATATGGGCTGATAGTTCTGCTAAACTTCGTCGTGATTGCTCAATACCGTGTTGTTCATTTTTGCTCTGAGTAATGTTGGTCATGATGCCTTCCCATTGGAGTGCACCATTTTTTAATACTCTAGGCGTGGAACGTATGTTTATCCACTTGGTGTCTTGCCAACCTTCTATCCAAACGCGGCCTTCCCAGTTTAATAGCTTAAGTTTATTTGCGGAAACTTCAAGACGTTTGCGTAGTGATGTGCGATCTCTAGCATTAATCATTGCATAAAATGGTTTTGAGTCTAGTTTCAATGCTTCAGCACTAAATCCTAATAGTGCCTTACATCCATCACTAAGGTAAATGAAGTTTATTTCGCCATTGCTATCTAACTGAAATTGAAAAACTAATCCTGGAGTATTGGCAACTATAGCCTGAAAGCGAGATTCACTTTCAATCAAAGCTTGCATGGCCTCTTCTTTTGAAGAGAAGTCATTTTTTATGAAAATTAGCTCTTGTTGCCCAGGTTGCATAATAATGTTTTGGCTTGAAGTTGCCATCAATGACGCATAATTAATGCATTATACATAGTAGCGCTTAGCCAAGCATCCAACAACCCTGTCACGTAGGCTCTAATTAATAATGCTGATTCAAAAACTGTTAGAATCAGGGCTTGTTGTATTTGTTACTTCTTTGCCAACGAGGTTTTATGCGTATTTTAATTATTGACGACACACAGCTCAATATTACGTTGTTGCAATACTTGATCAAAAAAATTCCTGAATATGAATCTATTGCATTTACCGATCCCCATGAGGCTCTTGATTGGTGTAGGGATAATGAGCCTGATTTGGTAGTAGTTGATTATATGATGCCAGAGATGGATGGTATTAAGTTTACTGAGCAGTTTCGTGGGTTCGAGAGCTATAAAGATATTCCTGTATTGATGGTTACTGCGAGTAATGAAACTAATATACGCCACAAGGCCCTCATAAGTGGGGTAACAGACTTTCTCAGTAAACCTTTAGATAACAGTGAGTTTGTTGCGCGGGCTAGAAATATGCTTGCTTTACGACAAAGTCATAAAAAAATAATGGATCGTGAGGCATGGTTAGCTGATGAGGTTCGTAAAGCTATTGATCACAAATACGAGCGCGAGCTAGAAACTATTTTTTGCTTATCTAGGGCTGCTGAGTTTTGTGAGTCTGAGGCTGGTGCGCACATTACGCGGATGGCTCACTATTCAAAGCATATTGCACATATGCTTAATCTGTCTATTGATCAGCAGGATATGCTGTTTGCGACAGCGCCAATGCATGATATTGGTAAGGTAGGTGTTTCTGATGTCATATTACTAAAGCCAGGTAAGTTGACGAGGGAGGAGTTTTCTTTAATGAAGCAACATGCCGTCATTGGCTATGACTTACTTAGTGTTAGTGGCTCACCATTACTGAAGGTAGCCGCAGATATTGCCTATACTCACCATGAGCGATTTGATGGTACTGGCTACCCTCGCGGCTTGGCGGGGAATGATATTCCTTTGTTTGGGCGCATAGTGGCAGTCGCTGATGTGTTTGATGCGCTAACTTCAGAGCGACCATACAAAAAAAGATGGAGTGTAGAGCGGGCATCAGAGCTAATAAGAGCTTCAGCAGGAACTCATTTTGACCCTATTTGTATTGAAGCGTTCTTTAGTGACTTTGATGAGGTTTTGAGAGTTAAGCAAACTTTTTTGGATGAAGATGTTGAGCCTAAATCACTTGGGTTGGGATAAATCTAAAATGATAGATTTCCGACATTAGGATTGTTTTTAGTAACTGAGATTGGAACTCTAGTACGACGACTTGCAAAGTGCAGATCCAGCCTCACTACTTGATGCTTTCTTTGTATTTGTCAGTATATGAAGCAAAAAAAATGGCTCAATTAAGAGCCATTTTTCTTGGATTCTTAGTTACTAAGCTTTCTGAATGTTAGAAGCTTGTTTACCTTTAGGTCCATCTGTCACGTCAAAAGTTACGCGATCATTTTCTTTTAAGCTTTTGTAACCGCTATCAACGATTGCTGAGAAATGCGCGAATAAATCATCACCGCCTGCATCAGGAGTAATGAAACCAAAACCTTTAGAGTCATTAAACCATTTTACTAAACCTGTAGCCATATCTTATTCCATACTTTAAAAAAGGGAGGCACCCTGAAAGTTCGGGTTTTTAAAATAAAATGAACTTTGCGAGTTCAAAGAAAATAAAAATTCAAACGCCTAGATTCCTTTTTACGGGTAAACAATTAGCGTGTCAAGCTTTATTTTCACAATCACCTTAAAAAGTAGTTTTATTCCATAAGTATAATTGCAGATTAAGTTGCGTTGTATTGAGTGGTAATGCACTTTAGATTGCTAAGTTGTAACTGTAAGGCTATAATAATCAACAAATTGGAGTTAATTGTGCATAGGGAATTCTCTGTGACAGATAATCCAATTTAATTGTGCTTCAAACTCCATGAGATTGTTGCTTTAATATTGGTCTCAAATTGTTACTGGAGAAATTGTTTTGGCTAAAGAAGAACTTATTGAAATGAGTGGTGTTGTAATGGAGATATTGCCAGACTCACGCTATCGTGTGACGCTTGACAATGGTCATAAGCTCATTGCATATACGGGTGGAAAAATGAAAAAAAATCACATTCGCATCTTGGCTGGCGACAAAGTGACATTGGAGTTGTCTCCATACGATATTAATAATGGTCGTATTACGTTTAGGCATATCGAGTCCGGCGGAGCTGCATACGTTCCAAAAAAACGCTCATATTAATCGCGTTACATTTCCCAGTATGGTTGCTAAGTAGTAGGAATCTGTTTGTTAGTCCTCGTGGCTCTCAAGCGGCTCTTGAATTTGGTGTGTTTTGTATGTTTGTGTAAAAATATACAAAAATATATAAGAAATTTTGATGTAAAAATCTCAGTAAGTGTTAGAATACGCTCCGCAATTAGACGTACCTAGCTTCCATCCGCCCGGGTGGTGAAATTGGTAGACACAAGAGACTTAAAATCTCTCGCTCGTAAGGGTGTGCCGGTTCGACTCCGGCTCCGGGCACCAAACAAAATCAATAATTTCGTTACTCCAATATTGTTTGAAGTGACGTAAATTTTCTAAGTAATGTGCCAGTTATTTCATGCGATTTTGATTGATTTTTTTTAATCGTCGCATCATTTACTTGGCTATTAAAATGTCAGTAAATTCATACCGAACTTTCAGTTAGCAACATCAAAATAGATGTAAGTTTGCTCGCTTGAGTTAATTGTGTGAAAACTGTTCTAACTGCTCGTGGTTGAGGAAAAAATGCATTGCGCTAGCTTGCTACATTTCCGCGGCACAGAATGTCACTTCTGCGCTCAAATCTTTATATGTGAAGTTTCTAGCTAAGACGTAGCTGTAAGCGACTTGATTTGCATTTGATATTTAGAGTGCCCAGCTTAAAGCTTTTTAAGGCTGTCAGTAGAAGTTATCGCGCGATTAACAGCCAGATAAGAACCAAGCCAGCCTATGAAAATAGAGGCTCCGATGATTGCAGCGGAGAGTGTTGCGTTGAATAATGGCAGGCTGAAGTCATTGCTGTAAAGGCTTGATATTTGCATTACTGAATAATTGAATAGCTTAATCACACATGCTGTGATTAACAGGGCAAGTAGCCCACCAAAAAAACCATACAATACACCGGCATACAAAAATGGCACTCGAATAAAACTGCTTGAGGCGCCCATTAGATTACTGACTTCAATTTCATCTTTTTGCGACAAGATTTGCATGCGAACCGTGTTGCCGATAATCACTAGCAGTGCAGCAGCGAGTAGTGCGGCAATGAAAAATATAATTTTCTTAGCCAGTGCTATTAAGGCTGATAAGCGCTTTGCCCATTCGCTATTCAATAGTGCCTGTTCAACGCCTGGAATGCTTCCCAGCGCATTTTTCAACGCATCTAAGGCTTCAGGGTTGGCTGACTTTGGTTGAATGAAAAAAGCGTCAGGTAGAGGGTTTTTGGTGAGCTGCTGGATGGCGTTGCTAACATCATTATCTGTCTCTGACTTGGCTTGTAACTGGCGCCAGGCTTCGTCTTTTGTGACTAAATGAAATTGCTTGATTTCAGTATTTTTTGCTAGAAGTGCATCAATTTTAGAAATAGTTTCCGCGCTGCTACCTAATTTCAAAAAGAGGCTAATCTCGGTTTCATCCTGCATGTGGCTGGTTAACTTTGATAAGTTATCAATGCCAATGTAGAACATACTTGGTAAGCACATGGCAATGCCAATGACCAAACAAATCATGAATGATGCCAGTAGATTGGCCTGCATGCGTGCCAATACGAGTTTGACTGCCTGTAAATGATGATTTAGCCAGTGGCTCATAAAGCGATCTTTTCTGTTGTGGACTGACTTAGGTTGGTCTCGGCTGTGAAGCCATTTTGACTAAGCTTGCCGTGACTGAGATGCAGTACGCGATTTTGTGTCGCACTCATGCCTAGTGCATCATGCGTGGCAACAATCACCGTCACGCCCACCTGATGGAATGCATGAAATATGGCCATAATCTCTGCAGCATAACTTGCATCTAAATTACCTGTAGGTTCGTCCGCAATCAAAATGGCTGGGCGGCTCACCACGGCACGGGCAATTGCCAGCCGTTGCTGTTCGCCACCAGAGAGCGTAATCGGCATGGCTTTTTCTTTATGTAACAGCCCCACTTTATCTAAGGCAGCACGCACTCGTTTAGCGGCCTCTTGCCCAAAAATGCCATTAATATGTAACGGGAGAATCACATTCTCAAAGCAGTTGCGGTCATACAGCAGTTTGTGGTCTTGAAAAATAAGCCCAAACTTGCGGCGCATAAATGGGATAGCCGAAGCTTTGAGTTTGCTGACATTTTGATTGGCGATTAGTACTGTACCGCTCGTCGGTAGCTCAATCGCTGCCATCAATTTAAGCAGCGTACTCTTGCCTGCGCCTGAGTGCCCAGTCACAAACACAAGCTCGCCAGCATCAATGCTTAAGCTGACATTCTTTAATACTTCATCGCTACCGGGGTAGCGTTTAGTGACTTGGTCAAATTGAATCATGTGGGTATTGTATCGCTATTTGTGCGGATGAAAATAAGCTTGCTAATCGATCATTGCATCAATAAATTCGTGCGCGTTAAACGGCCTTAAATCGTCAATCGCTTCACCAATACCAATGTAGCGAATCGGAATCGGACGAGCTTCTGCAATGGCTGCAATGACGCCACCTTTTGCCGTGCCATCGAGCTTGCTGAGTACCAAACCTGTGACGCCCAAAGCATCGTCGAAGGTTTTGACTTGCGTGACTGCGTTTTGACCTGTGTTAGCATCCAGAACCAGTAATACTTCATGCGGCGCATCTGGCAGGGCTTTGTTCATGACGCGTTTTACTTTTGCGATTTCATCCATCAAATGCATTTGTGTCGGTAATCTGCCTGCGGTATCGGCTAATACAATATCGATATTTTTGGCGCGAGCGGAGTTGATGGCATCAAACATCACGGCAGCAGCATCGCCACTGGTTTGTGAAACGACATGCACATTGTTACGCTCACCCCACACTTGCAATTGTTCACGTGCGGCGGCTCTGAAGGTGTCGCCGGCGGCAATCAACACAGATTTACCTTCTGCTTGAAACGCATAAGCAAGCTTACCAATGGTGGTTGTTTTGCCTGCGCCATTGACGCCAGCCAGCATAATCACAAAAGGCTTGTGCGTACTGGTGTCTAATGGTTTTTGTAGTGGAGTAAGTAACTCAGATAGAGATTCTTTCAACGCGGCTTTTAGCTGCACCGTATCATCCAAACTCTGTCTTTTAACGCGGTTTTTTAGATCAGCCAATAAGTTCTGCGTGGCATTAATGCCGACATCAGAGGTGAGCAGAATAGTCTCAAGCTCTTCGTAAACCTCGGCATCAATTTTGCCGCCACCAAACAGGCCTGCTAATTGATTGCCGAATTGTTTACGGGTTTTAGATAAGCCCTGTTTTAGACGCTCGCCCCAGCTGATGGTGGCTTCTGGCGTAGGGGTTGGGTTTTTGTCTTTTTTGAAGAAATCAAACATGGTTGTACTTTAGATAAATGACCGTTTAGGTATGTATCATTTTAGCTTAAATTGCAGGTCAGGCCATGAAGTTCATGTGCAAGCTTGCAAAGTCAGTGGTTTGTGCAACTATTTACTATATTTTTCAAGTAGCTCAAAGATCCCCATGCCAACCAGCATGGCGACAAGAAAAATGATGCCTTTAATGCTACCTGTGCCAAGTAAGACAAAAGCGGGAGCGGGGCAAATGCCAACTAAGCCCCAGCCGATGCCAAAAGCAAGGCTACCAAGTACTAAACGTTTATCAATGATGCGTGAGGTCGGCAGGCTGATAGGTAAGCCTAGAAAACTCAGACTACGTTTTCTGGCGATGCTGAAAGCGACTAAGCCTACGGCAATTGCGCCGCCCATGACTAGCGCTAACGATGGATCCCATAGCCCTGCCAAGTCAAGAAAAGCAAGTACTTTGGCGGGGTTTGCCATGCCAGCTAAAATTAGCCCAAGCCCAAAAATAAGGCCTGAAAGTAATGCGAATGCTAGTGCTGTGATACTGCCTAAGTGTTTTCTCATCGGTGTGTTCATACGTGTGCTCAATTGCTTATGCTCCTATTAAGTGGTGCACAACAAATACTGTTAGAAAGCCCGTGCCCATGAATGCCAGTGTGGCAACGATAGAGCGGGGGGATAAGCGTGAAATGCCGCATACGCCATGACCACTGGTGCAGCCGGAACCATAGCGTGTGCTAATGCCAACGATTAAGCCTGCAATAGCAAGCAGACCATTGTCGGCATCAATTTGAATAGTGGGAAGTTGGCTAAATAGCTGCCATACCAACGGTGCGGCAATCAGGCCAATAATAAATGCCAGCCGCCAGCCTGCATCATGGATACGTGAGGTGAATAGCCCGCCGATAATGCCAGTAATGCCCGCAATGCGGCCATTGAGTAAAATAAATAAAGCCGTAGCTACGCCTATCAGCACGCCGCCTGCCAGCGCAGACCACGGTGTAAAGTGATTCCAGTCAATGATCATAGTGTGATTGTTTCTGCTATAAATGAAAGAAGCCGCGTACTTGACGTGCGCGGCCTAATTAAATGAATTAATGGTTGAGAGAATTATAACTTAAATTATAGTTGCCAGCCGTAGGCGATGCCGAGTGAGTCCTGATACATTTTCAGGTTGGCATTGCCGCCGCCAAGAGGCACATTCGGGATAGAGTTAGAACCATTCACTGAATGCTCGAAAGCATGCATGTAGGCAATAGACAGCTCGCCTTTGTTAGCTAAAACCCATGTGGCACCTAGCGTGACGTGATCTTCAACTACACCTGGCGCCAAAATGTTAAAGAAAGTATCTGCGCTACGTATAGGTTGATTGGTGTGGTTGTAACCACCGCGTAATGTCAGACTTTCATTGTAAGCATAGCTGGCACCTACTTTGATTGTAGTTGCATCATGCCAACCAAAGCCTGCGCCATTGTTAGAACCTAGGCCGTTATTTAAGTTAGGTAGTGAAGCGTTACCCACTGAAGCGACATCGCTATAGTTAATGTGCTGTACGTCGGCAGCTAGCGTTACCGTTGGCGTGGCCTTTACCGCAATACCGACGCCATAAGTTGAAGGGATATCAAAATCACCTTGTTCTGCAAACAGGCCTTTATATTTATCAAATTTACTCATGTAAGTGCGGCTTTGATAGGTTGCACCTAGCGTAACAGCATCAGTAATTTGACCAATCCAGCCCAGATGTAAGCCTGCACCATACGAGTTATCATGACCACGGTCAGTGAGGTTGGTCGGTGAGGTGCTCATCGCTTGAAAACCTTGTAAGCCTCTGGCTTCAAAGCGTTGGTAGGCAAGGTTAAGGGATGCACCAATGGTTTGTGTTGGTGTTAGCTTCCATGTTGCCGTCGGTGCAATGAATAGTTGTGACAGGTCAACGCTAGCCCTGCCAGTGCTGCCAAATAATGGGATGCCATTTTTATAATTGGTGTTCATGCCACCATTGCCGTAAACGCTTACGCCTAAAGTCACTTCTGGCGTAATTACACGGTTATAACCAAATTCTGGAATGATGAAATTTTCAGAGTCATTTGCATCGTATTTACCATCAAAAGCTTTTGTGCCACCAGCGGTGTTGACAAGCTCTGATTCGCGTTGCGGCCTGAACCATGTGATGCCAAAATCCACACGGTCGCCTATTAAACCCATGCCTGCTGGGTTGCTTGCTGCGGCAAGTGCGTCTTGTGGTAAGGCAATTCCCACACCACCCATCCCTTGAGATTTAACGCCATAGCCATGTGCAAAGTATCCATCGGTTGCATGGGACTGTGTGGTTGCTAGCAAAATCAGCAGGGGTAAGAGTTTGTGATGTGTTTTCATTGCATGCCTTTTATCAACAATATTTTTGTGAGGAACGCACTTTATCAATAATTTTTAATTGTTAAAAATACTTTATTTGAATATTGTTATAACTATTTAAGATAAAGGCTTGGCTTGATTGGCAAGGTGTTTAGCTACTCCAGTGATGAACTAATAAAGTGGTATCCTTGTCAGAATTGGCTGTTGAGCAGTATTAGAGATACTTTGGGTAATATCCGCGGTCACGATAGTGAGTAGTGGCTGTCGAAATAAGGAGAATAAAAAGGTGCGTATCAAGTGTTTGTTGATGTTGGTGTTGTTCATGCCGGTGACGGTGTTTGCCGCGAGTCCTATACAAGAGTTTAAGCTGGATAATGGTCTGAAACTTGTAGTGCAAGAAGATCACCGCTCACCCGTGGTGGTGTCGCAAGTGTGGTACCGCGCCGGTAGTATGGATGAAGTGAATGGAAAAACAGGTGTGGCGCACGTGCTGGAACACATGATGTTTAAGGGCACCAAAGAGGTGAAGGCTGGTCAATTCTCACGTTTGATTGCTGCGGCAGGCGGTAAGGAAAATGCGTTTACTGGGGCGGATTACACTTGTTACTTTCAGCAACTTGAGAGGTCGAACTTGCCCTTATCTTTTAAGCTGGAAGCAGACCGCATGGTCAATCTGCAACTGACCAAAGAAGAGTTCGATAAAGAAATCAAAGTGGTGATGGAAGAGCGCCGCTGGCGCACTGATGATAAGCCGCAATCTAAAGTAAATGAGGCTTTTCAAGCTGCCGTATACATTGCGCATCCTTACGCAAGACCAGTGATTGGTTTTATGAATGATCTTGAGAATATGACGTATGAAGACGCTCAAGAGTGGTATCACAACTGGTATGCGCCCAATAACGCCACGGTCGTGGTAGTAGGTGATGTGAATGCCAAAGAAGTGTATGCCTTGGCACAGCAGAATTTTGGCAAGCTCAAAGCAAAAGTGTTGCCTGTACGTAAGCCGCAGGTCGAGCCCGCGCAGATTGGTGAACGTAGCGTGGTGGTCAAAGCGCCAGCCAAATTACCTTACTTGTTGATGGGCTATCATGTGCCGGCATTGGTCGATCCTGACAAGGACTGGGAGCCGTATGCGCTGGAAGTGTTGGCTGGCGTGCTTAGCGGCAATCCTGCGGCGCGACTGAATCAAAAGCTGGTACGTGAGTCGCAGTTGGCGATCGATGCCAGTGCTGGTTACGATCTATTGGCGCGCGGTCGCCTCAGTTTGTTTGAGTTGGATGGTACGCCGAGCGAAGGTAAAACCGTTGCTGAGCTAAAGGCGGCCTTGTTGCAACAAATTGAAAAAATCAAGGAGTCAGGCGTCACAGCGGAGGAATTAGACCGTGTGAAAGCAGGAGTGATTGCGGCCGATGTGTATAAGCGCGACTCCATGTTTTATCAGGCAATGCAGTTAGGTACGATTGAGACTATTGGCTTCTCATGGCGTGTTCTGGATGATTACCCAGCTAAATTGCGTGCGGTAACGCCAGAGCAGGTGCAGACGGTTGCTAAAAAGTATTTATTGCAAGACAACCTGACTATTGCAACGCTAGACCCACAGCCACTTGACCCAAATGCCAAGCCACAAGGCAAGCCTCACATGCATTAAATTTGTCTCGTCAGAATACATTTACTAGGTTTAGACATTTCTTCGGTTTAGAAATTGGGATTTAGGAATTAGGATTATTTTTAAGGTAAATCAGCAATGAATTTGAAGCATATAAAAAAAATCGTAGCGTTTAATTTAGTCATTTTGATGTGCAGTATCAGCGCGCAGGCTGGCGTTAAAATTCAGCAATGGCAGACTTCGCAGGGTGCTGAAGTCTATTTTGTTGAAAATCATGATTTGCCGATTGTGGATGTGAGCGTGAATTTTTCAGCAGGTAGCGCACGCGACAGTATCGAAAAGTCTGGTTTGGCTGGCATTACCAAGTACATGATGACGCTAGGTGCAGCAGGCATGAGCGATGAAGTGATCGCGAATAAAATGGCTGATGTTGGCGCTATTTTAGGCAGCGATTTCGATGCGGATCGAGCTGGATTAAAATTGCGTACCCTAAGCAGTGTGCGCGAACAGGCACAAGCGCTGGATGTTTTTACCAAAATTTTACAGCAGCCTGATTTTAATGAAGCGGTGCTGAATCGTGAAAAAGCGCGCATTATTTCAGGTCTGCAAGAATCAGCTACTCAGCCGGAAAGTATTTCCAGCAAAGCTTTTATGGCAGCGCTGTATGGTAAGCATCCTTATAGTTTGGATGATAGCGGTGAAGTGGCGTCAGTGAGCAGTATCAATAAGTCGGATTTACAAGGTTTTTATAAGCAGTTTTATGGTGCAAAAGGCGCAGTGATTGCCATGATGGGCGATTTGACGCGTGAACAGGCGAATAAAATCGCTGAAAATATTGCAAGTGGCTTGCCTAAAGCGCCTCAGCCAGTAGTTATTCCAGCCGTAGAGGCGCCAGCTAAAGCCGTTGAGCAGCGTATCGCGCACCCAGCTTCACAGTCGCATATTCTGCTAGGCTACACGGGTATCAAGCGAGGTGACTCTGATTTGTTTCCGTTATATGTTGGCAACTATATTTTAGGTGGCGGTGGCTTTGTTTCGCGCTTGACAGAGGAGGTGCGCGAGAAGCGCGGCTTGGTCTACAGCGTGTATAGCTACTTTATGCCGATGGCTGAATTAGGTCCGTTTCAAATCGGTTTGCAAACTAAAAAAGAGCAAGCCGATGCTGCACTTAAATTGGTGCGCGAAACGGTGAATAAGTTTATTGAAAATGGTGTGACAGAAGCCGAATTAAAAGCCGCTAAAGCCAATATTATTGGCGGCTTCCCGATGCGTATCGATAGCAACAGTAAAATCTTGGACTATATAGCGATGATTGGTTTTTATAAGTTGCCGCTGAATTATTTAGATGAATACAACAATAACGTGGCTAAAGTGACTACGGCACAGATTAAAGACGCGTTTAGTCGCCGCATTAAACCAGATAACTTTGTGACGATAGTTGTGGGCGACCCAAGCGCTAAATAGGCATTTGAAACGCGCTTGAATCTAACTTTAGCGGTAATCAGTAGTAAAATGCGGTTTTATTCAAGTGACTAAATCTGCAACATGGCCGAAAAAAAATTAAATACGGTACGCATTAATGCGGGTGAGTGGCGTAGTCGCATGCTTAAATTTCCAGATGCGACAGGCTTGCGCCCAACCCCGGAGCGTGTGCGCCAAACCGTGTTTAACTGGCTGGGTCAGGATTTAACTGGCATGCACTGTCTGGATCTGTTCGCCGGCACTGGGGTGATGGGTTTTGAAGCATTATCCCGAGGTGCCGTTGCGGCAACGCTAGTGGAAAAGTCTGCGCCAGCCTACAAGGCCTTGTTGGAAAATAAGTCGTTATTGAAAGCCGAGCAAGCGCACATCGTGCATCAAGATGCATTGCAGTTTTTAAGCGCTAACATGCAAAGCAGCAATCCGCAAAAGTATCACCTTATTTTTTTAGATCCACCTTATCATCAGCAATGGTTACCTAAAGTGTTGCCGCAATTGGCGGCACACCTCCACCAACAAGGCTGGGTGTATGCTGAGGCCGAGTATGGGTTGGAGACGATGCCAGAATTAATGCAAGACTGGCAGCTTATTAAGCAAAGCAAGGCGGGCAATGTTTTTTATCATCTGCTAAAATCAAAAAATGTCTAATACCAACGCTACAGATAAAAAACTTAAAGTCGTTTACCCTGGTACTTTTGACCCAGTGACCTTGGGGCATGAGGATTTAGTGCGCCGTGCGGCTAACTTGTTCCCAGAGGTGATTGTTGCTGTGGCGGGTAGTTCGAGCAAAAAAACTATGTTTAGTCTGGATGAGCGCGTGAGCATGACGCAAGCGGTGTTCAGTAGCTTGCCGAATGTTCGAGTGTTAGGCTTCTCGGGCTTGTTAATGCAGTTTGTGCAGGCGCAAGATGCACAGATGGTGATTCGAGGCTTACGTGCCACTTCTGATTTCGAGTATGAATTTCAATTAGCAGGCATGAATCGTAAGCTGTACCCAGAATTTGAAACTTTGTTTTTAACGCCTTCTGAACAGTTTATGTTTATTTCATCTAGCCTAGTGCGTGAGGTTGGCACACTTGGTGGTGATGTGCAGGCGTTTGTGTCGCCCACGGTGAAGGATGCGATTTTGCAGAAGTTAGGAAAATTGAATTAAATAAGAACGGCTACACAGCCTAGCGGTCTGATGGTCAGTGAATAGGGTCACGGCAAGTTAAGGATTTTGGGGTGTGGTGTTGATAAGCCCCTCATGTGTTGAAATGGAGTAAAAGAGTAAATGGCTTTAATGATTACCGATGAGTGCATCAACTGTGATGTGTGTGAACCAGAGTGCCCGAATGGTGCAATCCACCAAGGCGAGAGTGTCTATGAGATTGACCCGAATTTATGCACGGAGTGTGTAGGACATTATGACAAGCCGCAGTGCCAGAGCGTATGCCCGATTGATTGCATTCCATTCAACCCTGATGTGGTTGAAACCAAAGAGCAACTGCTCGCTAAATACTACCAATTAACAGCTGCCAAATAGCGGTAAGGATAACTAATATGCGTATGCTACATACCATGCTTCGTGTTGGTAACATGGAGCGTTCCATCAAGTTTTATACTGAAATTTTAGGGATGAAAGTGTTACGCCAGATGGACTTCCCTGAAGGCAAGTTCACATTGGCCTTTGTCGGCTATGGTGCTGAAAGTGAGAGTACAGTGTTAGAGCTTACATATAACTATGGTGTAGAGAGCTATGACATGGGCAAGGCCTACGGTCACATTGCAATAGAAGTAGATGACGCTTATAAGGCTTGTGATGATGTGCGTAATGCTGGCGGTAAAGTCGTGCGTGAAGCAGGGCCTATGATGCATGGCACGACAGTCATCGCGTTTGTGGAAGACCCTGATGGTTACAAGGTGGAGTTCATTCAAGCCGGCACGTTCTAGTCGCACAGATTAAGGTAGCGTTTAGATGAGTGTGCCTGATTCACTTGAAGCGACAGAATTATCAAAACCTGATTGGGTGCTGTATTTGCTGGAATGTAACAATGGCGCCTATTACGCAGGCATTACTAATAATCTAGAAGCGCGCTTTTCAGCACATTTAGCTGGCAAAGGAGCGCGCTACACTCGCGCCAACCCACCAACCCAAATCCTCGCCACAAAAACCTACCCAGATAGATCTAGCGCCAGCGTTGCCGAGGCGCAATTGAAAAGCCTGCCTAGACATAAAAAACTCCAATATTTTGAAGCCGAAAATGCATCAAGCTGATTTGTTGTTGGCAACACAAGCCGCGCTCAATGGTGATTGGCATGCTGCACATAATCTTGCCCAAAAATACAGTGACACCACCGCCAACTGGCTACACGCGGTATTACATAAAATTGAAGGCGATGAATGGAATAGCAAGTATTGGTATGCCAGAACGGCTGGCAAAAGTTATGAGGATTTTAGTGAGCCTAGTGATGAGCTAATCGCTATTCAAAATAGCCTACGCTAGTGGCTACATTACTAAGCTAATTTGAAGTAAGCCACTAACAATAGCGTTAGTACACCTAAATGTAGCATGCCCCAATACTGATATTGACTTCGCAAAGCTTCCGGTGACAGGGCTGAAATTAAATATAACTGACCTTTATCCGGCTTAGCTAAAGTATAAATCTCATTATGAGCACGCATTTGGTGGTGAATTTCCACTTCATTGCGCGCCTCTTCTCTAGCCTTTTCCCATTCTTGCATGTCTATTTTCCCGTCACGATTCTGATCAAAGCGGTTTAACAGTTTTATTGGGTTGGCTTTCCATGAGGCGAGTAGATTCCCAATGTCACGATCAATAGCATCTGCTGAGTTGTAGTGATGCAATGTATCCAAATGACCTAATACATATAAACGCTTGCCCGCAGGCAAAAACTCCTCCACATAACGATGCGCGTTTTTATAGACAGTACGTTTTTCGAAGTAAATGATTTCTGCCCCTTTGGGGTTAACCATACAAGCGCCAGAGCTATCTCGCAGTTGAAATAAATGGTCACTTTCTGCATATTCAAGCAACATCGGCGGTTTGTTATCGCCGTTTTGGTCTGAGAACACCCATGACCGAAACCACACGCAGTGAATGCCTTGAAAGGGTGTTTTAAGTGGTGTTTGTGATGATGCCTCGCCATAAAGCTCGATGTAACCTTGAGCCGCCGCAGCGATGCTTGAAATGGGCGCTGCTGAGATTTGTAGTAAGCGTTTGTAGTTAAATGCCAGCGCAATTAGGCTGGCAATCATTGCGCCCGCTAATAGCGCGCTCCATGTTTCATGCTCGTTGCGATTTAAATGCATCAGGGTGGCGGCGTAAACAATACCGCCATAAACTCCGACTACAATTAAATCAACCAGATGGCCTGAACGCCGTTTAAACATACTGCTTCTATCGAATGACTAAGCTTTAAAACGTGCGCCTACATCAATATCTTGTAGCTCTTCTACTGTAAATTTCAACATTTCAGCACGTTCGAAATTAAATAGGCCTGCAATAATGACCTCAGGGAACTGCTTAATACGCACATTGTTATTGTTGACTGAATCATTATAAAACTCACGGCGATCCGCAATTTGGTTCTCTAAGCCAGTGATTCTACTTTGCAGATTAATAAAGTTTTGATTTGCCTTTAAATCCGGGTAGCTTTCTGCGATGGCGAATAATCCGCCTAAACTTGCTTGTAAGCTGGCTTCGGCTTTGCTTAAACTAGCCATGTCTTGGGTTTGACGTGCTGCATCTGCCCCCATGCGTGCCTGAATGACTTTTTCTAAAGTTTGCGCTTCATGCGTCATGTAAGCTTTGCAGGTGTCAATCAGTTTGGGTAGCTCGTCATTGCGCTGTTTAAGCAATACATCAATATTTGCCCAAGCTTTTTCTACGTTATGTTTGATACTCACTAAGCTGTTGTATGTAATGACAACATATAACACTACAGCCGCGACGATTACCCAAGTGATCATGTGGTTCCCCCGTTATTTTTTTGTATTGTAGCCTAGTAAGTTTAGTCTCTGTGGTGGTTATTAAAAATCAATTACGAAATATGTGCATAAAAAAAGGACTCGATATCGAGTCCTTTTTTATTTGATTAACGCGTCAATTATTCAAAGAAGCCTTTTGCTTTATCAAGCCAGCTTTTGCTTTTTGGGCTGTGCTTACCTGAGTCTGCTTGGGTGCTTTCGTCGAATTCACGTAACAGTTCTTTTTGGCGCGTGGTTAGTTTGACTGGTGTTTCAACCACAACGTGTACCATTAAGTCACCGTAGTCAGAAGAACGTAGCGGTTTAATGCCTTTGCCGCGTAATCTGAATACACCGCCAGTTTGTGTTTCTGCTGGAATTTTCATTTTTGCAGAGCCGTCTAGTGTTGGTACTTCAATTTCGCCACCTAATGCCGCAGTGGTGAAGCTGATTGGCATTTCACAGTGTAAATTGCCGCCTTCACGCTCGAATATTTCGTGGGCTTTTAAATGCACCACTACGTACAAGTCACCCGTTGGGCCGCCATTGACGCCTGCTTCGCCTTCACCGCTTAGGCGAATTCTGTCGCCTTCATCTACACCTGCTGGAATTTTGACTGACAAGGTTTTGTTTTGTTTAACTCGACCTGCACCGCTACATGTTGGACAAGGGTCTTTGACCATTTTGCCGCCGCCATGACATTTCGGGCAAGTTTGTTGTACAGAGAAAAAGCCTTGCTGCATGCGTACTTGGCCATGACCGCCACAAGTGGTACAAGTGACAGGTTGTGTGCCAGGTCTAGCGCCAGAACCTTTACAGGTTTCGCAGGTAGATTGCACTGGAATGCGAATCTTGGTTTCAGTGCCTTTTGCTGCGTCTTCGAGCGAAATTTCCATGTTATAGCGTAAGTCTGCACCGCGATACACATTGCTACGTTGACCGCGCGCACCGCCGCCGAAAATGTCACCGAAGATATCGCCAAAGGCGTCACCAAATCCCGCGCCGCCAAAACCACCGCCACCGCCGCCGCCACCCATTGAAGGATCAACGCCAGCATGACCATATTGGTCGTAAGCGGCACGTTTTTGCGCGTCAGATAGCATCTCGTAGGCTTCTTTCGCCTCTTTGAATTGTTCTTCTGCTTTCGGGTTGTCTGGATTACGGTCAGGGTGATACTTCATCGCCAGCTTGCGATAGGATTTTTTTATCTCTTCTTCCGTGGCGTCTTTATTCACGCCTAATATTTCGTAAAAATCTCTTTTAGTAGCCATAAATCAGTTGTTAGCCTGTAGTAGTTAGTGGGCGATTAATCGTGAAAAATCGTTAGCATCATTGTGTGATGCTAACGACTCATGACGAATCACTTATGACTGGATTTAGTCTTTTTTCACTTCTTCAAACTCAGCGTCTACAACATCACCATCTACAGTTTTTTCGCCTTGTGGTTGAGCGGCACTTTCAGTGTTTTGTTGTGCTTGTTGCTCAGCATAGACTTTCTCACCTAGCTTTTGTGAAGCAGTAGTCAGTGCAGCTGTTTTAGCTTCAATCGCGTCTTTATCATCCGCTTTCATCGCTTCTTCAACATCTTTAAGTGCAGCTTCAATCGCTTCTTTTTCAGCTGTATCTAATTTGTCGCCATGCTCTGTCAGTGATTTTTTCACTGAGTGCACCATGCCGTCTGCTGCATTGCGAGCATCTACCAGTTCACGCAATTTGCGATCTTCGTCAGCGTACTTGATTGCGTCTTCTTCCATTTGTTGGATTTCAGCTTCTGACAAGCCACTGTTAGCTTTAACAGTAATCTTGTTTTCTTTACCAGTCGCTTTGTCTTTAGCTGATACGTGCAAGATACCGTTAGCGTCAATGTCAAATGTCACTTCAATTTGTGGCATGCCACGTGGTGCTGGTGGAATGTCGCTCAAGTTGAATTGGCCGAGTGATTTGTTGGCTGATGCCATTTCACGCTCGCCTTGCAACACTTGAATCGTTACCGCGTTTTGGTTGTCATCAGCGGTTGAGAACACTTGTGATGCCTTGGTAGGAATCGTGGTGTTTTTCTTGATGAGTTTAGTCATCACGCCACCCAATGTTTCAATACCTAATGACAATGGTGTTACGTCTAGCAACAACACGTCTTTCACGTCACCTTGTAACACGCCGCCTTGAATTGCAGCACCAACTGCAACTGCTTCGTCAGGGTTCACGTCTTTACGTGGCTCTTTGCCGAAAATTTCTTTTACTTTTTCTTGCACTTTAGGCATACGGCTTTGACCACCAACTAAAATCACGTCAGTAATGTCATCAGCAGAAACACCCGCATCTTTCAAAGCAGTGCGGCAAGGTGCAATGGTGCGCTCGATCAAGTCATCAACCAATGATTCCAATTTTGCACGAGTGATTTTAACCACCAAGTGTTTAGGACCAGTTGCATCAGCAGTGATGTATGGCAAGTTCACTTCAGTTTGTTGTGCGCCTGAAAGTTCGATTTTTGCTTTTTCAGCAGCTTCTTTCAAACGTTGTTTAGCCAACAAGTCGTTACGTAGATCTAAACCGTTTTCTTTCTTGAACTCGTCTGCCAAGAAGTCGATTAAGCGGTTATCAAAGTCTTCACCACCTAGGAATGTATCGCCGTTGGTACTCATTACTTCAAATTGATGTTCACCATCAATACTTGAAATTTCAATGATAGAAACGTCGAATGTACCACCACCCAAGTCATACACAGCGATTTTACGGTCGCCTTCTTGTTTGTCTAAACCGAAAGCCAATGCCGCAGCTGTTGGTTCATTGATGATACGTTTTACTTCTAAACCAGCGATACGGCCAGCATCTTTAGTTGCTTGACGTTGGCTGTCGTTGAAGTAAGCAGGCACTGTAATTACAGCCTCAGTTACCTCTTCGCCCAAGTAATCTTCAGCCGTTTTTTTCATCTTACGTAAAACTTCAGCTGAAATTTGTGGAGGCGCCATTTTTACACCGCGAATCTCTACCCATGCATCGCCGTTGTCCGCTTTAGCAATTGAGTAAGGCATCAAGCCGATGTCTTTTTGCACTTCTTTTTCTTCGAAGCGGCGGCCGATCAAACGCTTAACTGCGTACAGCGTGTTTTTTGGGTTGGTTACAGCCTGACGCTTAGCTGGTGCACCAGCTAAGATTTCGCCATCTTCTTGATATGCAATAATTGACGGTGTAGTACGCGCGCCCTCAGCATTCTCAATCACGCGTGGTTTGCCACCTTCCATTACGGCAACGCATGAGTTTGTTGTACCTAAGTCAATACCAATAATTTTTCCCATTTTTTTATTCCTTTTGCTTTAAATTTGTTTAACTGTTGAGCGATGAAAATGCCGTCAATTGACTTGGTTTATTTACACTGCTCAGCGGTTTTAATAATTAACCTTGGACTTATGATGGTGATGGTTTTTATAAATTCAAGTGTTTGCGTTTAAGTGTTTTAACTGCAACCATCAACCATAAGTCTGTTGTTTATTTAGCGACCATCACCAGTGCAGGGCGCAGCACGCGATCATTCAATGTGTAGCCTTTTTGTAGCACGCTAGTGACGGTATTCGGTTCACCGCTGTTCTCTAACATTGATATGGCTTGATGTTTGTTTGGATCAAACTTTTCGCCAGCTGGATTGATTTCGGCGATGTTGAATTTATCAAACACAGCAGCCAATTGATTGGCGGTAATTTTGACGCCATCTTTATAGCTTTGTACGTCTGCCGCTTCAATCAGCAGCGCTGCATCTAAGCTGTCTTTAACGGCCAATAACTCATTTGAGAATTTTTCCAAAGCAAACTTGCGCGCTTTATCAATGTCATCTGTAGCGCGGCGGCGAATGTTTTCACCTTCAGCCTTGATATACAGTACCGCAGCTTGGGCTTCTGCTAGCTGAGCTTCCAATTCTGCAATACGCGCTTGTGGCGATGTATCGACAGTTGATTCTTCAGTTTCTGGCAGGTTATCTACTTGCGGTTCATTTTGTTGGTCTTCTTGCATATTATTTCCTGTGGGATCTAAAGTTATCCAAATTAAACATTGCCTATGAATGGGGATGGTTCGATGTATTTCAAGTGGTCATTGCTAAATTGCATGCACGAGTGGTTACTGTTGAACAAAACACTTTTACGAAGCCTTGTTAACTTCGGCTAAAATACAATCCATTCATCCACTAATCTCATTAAA